>JBBSPC010000105.1:0-18511 GCA_038259125.1 Chroococcales cyanobacterium
AGCCTGGTTTTCGTCATCTTTCTTTAACTCAGATTATGCGTCAATTAAGGCGTGAATCTGATTTACTCACTTTACTGAGTGAGCATTTTCATCTTGAGTTTCTGGGGATTTCAGCTATTTCTTAGCTTCTAGCTTCTTTCTAAATTGTCAGAAATTATGTCCCAAAAGACTAGGCAGGGAACAATTATTAGCTGGTTAGCTATCCGTATTATGCCCTTTATGGCTTTAGTTAGTAGTGTTTTTATTTGGTGGCAACGTAGATGAAGTAGTTGTGTTTTAGTAATTCATCAAGCCTTTACTACTGTTGATAGATGGCAAAATATGTCCTTATGGAGATTTCATAAGCCGCAGAAATTTCTAAAATATCTAGTACTAACTATTAAATACTTCCTATGCTTATTACCATCAACACAAAATTTATATGCAAATATAGTCTGATCGCTTTAAGCTTTTTATTAACAAGTGTTTATAGCGTACAGGCAAATGCCCAGACTAATCTCTCACAATCCACAGGAGATTTATCTACACCTGTCAGTAACTCAACCCCTAATAATTATAATTCTGGTTATCTTGAGGGTATCGAAGCTGGGGATAGTAACTGGGGTTTTTCTAGTGAATCGGAATCTAAATCTTTAGACAACAATTTAGATGAACTAGGTCAGTATAATATTTCTGATTCGGAATCAGATAAAAAAGATGTAAATATAAATAGAAGTTGGGGCAATCAAGGAGATGTAAAAGATCGCTCTATAGAAGCACCTGTGTATAAATTTTAAATAGGTTGATTGCATATACCTATTTATCACCAAAAGTCTTTCTTGATTTAGAGTCTAAAAGATTGTCCACTCCTCCTTTCTGTTCTTTTTTGATTATGTCGAATTCAGGTTATTTAGACGTACCACGTACCACTGTAAATATTGATCCGCACCTATATCTAACTCAAAATAATTGTCCAACAAGTGCTGTGCCTGCAACTCCAGCGAATCAAACTGCTCTAATTCTCTAGGAATAATTACTTCTTCTGATAACAAAAGATTAACCAGTTTTGCTTTTAATTCATCGGCAGTCATAAATTCTTCTGAGCAATCTGATTCGAGGACAACATAGCCATCCTCTTGATACATGATAGGGTCTACCATTGAGATAAATAAGTTAAGTAAATTAAGTGATTAGACGATACATTAATTCTAAAGCCAGTTAATTGTCTAATCTTGTAACTATATATGGAAATTAATCCCAATCCTCTCCTCAATCTTGAATATGAACCAGTGATGGAGAATTGGGGAGATGATTATTATGATGTAGTGGCAGCCGATGAGTTTCCTGCCCACTATTTACGTTTTCGCAACGATTTGTTGTTACCTTTATTAGGTTTAAAGCCAGCAAACGTCAAAAATACTGATTTTGTAGAAGCCTTTAGTAAATTTTCAGGAGTGCGACCTTTTTTAGCTTTACGCTATCACGGTTATCAATTTGGCGCGTACAACCCTTTTTTAGGTGATGGTAGAGGCTTTCTATACGGACAGGTAAGAGGAAAAGACGGTAACCTTTATGATCTGGGGACTAAAGGCTCAGGTAGAACTCCATATTCTCGTACTGCTGATGGCAAATTGACCCTTAAAGGTGGAATAAGAGAAGTTTTGGCAGCCGAAGCCTTACACCAATTAGGAGTGAAAACTTCTCGTTGTTTGAGTTTAATCGAGACAGGAGAATCTTTATGGCGTGGTGACGAACCTTCTCCCACGAGATCGTCGGTAATGGTGAGATTTAGTAGTTCTCATATTCGTTTTGGCACATTTGAAAGACTTCACTATCTTCAGCGTCCAGATTTGATTAAGAAGCTGTTAGATAACGTTATTGCTACCTACTATGGTGATATTTCTGATACTAAAGCTAAATATCACCAATTCTACGCAACGTTAGTTCTTAAAGTTGCCCAACTAGCAGCACAATGGATGGCAGCAGGTTTTTGCCACGGCGTACTCAATACCGATAATATGTCAATTACAGCAGAGAGCTTTGATTATGGTCCCTATGCTTTTATTCCCACCTATGATGCTCGTTTTACAGCAGCTAGCTTTGACTATGGTGGACGCTACAGCTATGGTAATCAACCATATATTTGTAAATTTAATTTAGAGATGCTGCAATTACCTCTAGCAATGGTTACAGACAAAGTAGAGCTTGAAGCTGGATTGGCGCAATTCGATGATTGCTACACTGAACACTATCGAAAGTTGATGTTGCAAAAACTAGGATTTGAAGCTTCTTCTGAACCAGCTTACTCGCAATTGTTAACTCAAACTATTGAATTATTGAAAAGTACTTATATTAGCTATCATGGCTTTTTTACTGCCTTAGCTGAAGAATTTAACTATGGTTGGCGAGAAGACAGTAATTTGATTTTAGAAAATGCTGCTTTTACTCAGCAAATTAGCGATCGCTGGCGTAGTTCGTATCATAAATGTTTAAATCAATTACCAGCAGCAGAAATGGAAAAGATAGGCGATCGCTTATTATTTTATAATCCTCCCACTGCTTTACTACGTCCCACTATTGAATCCGTATGGCAAGCTATTAGTGAAGATAATAATTGGCAACCTTTTAATAATTTAGTTCATCGATTACAAACTAAAACATAATTTAATAATTTTACTTTTTAGTTAGGGTAATATGACTAGAACCATCTTCACTCACGGGAAGAAAGTGTACAAAAACGTTATAAAAATGTTTAGCACCTCTTAGCACGCAAAAAGCAGCAATTAATAATACTTGAGGGTTTATAATCAAAGATAAGTCACGTTCATTGGCAGCTATTGAGCCGATTAATAAAAGATAGATTAATAAGCAAAAAAAGTATCTGGGAAAGTCCATTGGCCAACTGCTATTTTTGCCGCCCAAATAGCGATATAGGATATACTGAATTGAGCGAGTTACAATGTTACTGACCAACAGCATTAAGCCTACAGTATTGGTAGTCATGACTGCCAAAAAACCTAAGTAGCGACAGGCTTGTAATAATGAATAAAACCAAACTCGGCTCTGTTTATTAATCTTGTTATATACGTGAAATAAAAACCTTAAGGTTAGTAAAAAAATAATCCATAAAACTAATTCTTGAGAAATCCAGCTTAAGTCATATCCGTATTCATGAAAAGCTGTTATTCCCGCGCTATTTCTAATACCTCGATCCTTGGAGATGGCAAGAATGCCGAAAAAAGATAGTGCGAAAGACCATACCCAAGGCTGCCAAAGCCTGAACGAGTATTCATAGCATTTGTAATTGTAAGAAAGGACGGCTCTATCCTCAAATTTCTCGCCGATTATGTCATTTTCTATATAACCCAGTTCGTAAATGCACCAAAAAGCTATTTGCAAAAAGAATAAGCCCAAAATATCTAGTGGCAGCTGAGAACTAGAATAAGCAAAGGATAGCAGTAAAATTAAAAAATCTTCTCCAATAATATTATTCAAGAAATATTTTCTATCTGGTCTTTTTACTTTTTCCGAATATAGAAGCGGAATATAAATTTTCACTTTAAATATAAAATACTTAGCTTTAATAAATGCCGTAAACCATAGAGTTAAAATTACTTACTTTTTAAACAATAAAATATTTAAAGATACTGTTCTAGTTTGATCTATGAAAAGCAAATCCAACGAAGTTTAGCTATTGGCTGTTACCAAACATTTAAGAACTTTTAAATATGCAATTGCTATTGGCTCACTATAGTAAGCAGCAAGATAAAACGATAAAAACATTGTTGGCTAATCTTAAACATATTTGAATTAAGCTTTAGCTATAGATTAATGTTATCACTTTTCCCTTTTTGTATAGTATTTTACATTAATTAAGCATTATGGGCAACTTGAAAAATGTATTATGTTAATAATGTACAATTTTCTATTGCTTAACACAAGCAAATAATACAAAAAATACCTTATCTTCATAAAAAATGAAATAAGATAACTTTAAATCTTTAATATAAATTACGGTTCTTCAGCAAACAGTATGCCTAACTAACAGTTAAAATGCCAAATTAATAAAATTCTTGTACGAAAGTTTTCAAAATTTCTAAATCTCTAGACAGAACGCTTTATTAACTTTAATTTATTATTGATTCCTTCGACTACTCCATTAGTTATTCTTTCATCAAAATAAGCAATTACTTCGACTATCCACCTCCCAATTGTCTGTTTACTATTTGGATAATATTCTCCTGCTTCTTTTATTTACAAATTTTAGTTCTTCACTAAACGGTTTTTTGCAGTTTTCACATTTGAACTGTCTTCGATTTATTTCGAGATACACTGGTTGACCACTTATTGGTAAATCTTTGATTTAGATATCGATGGTTTTGATGTGTCTTGTATCTTTTGACTTTTCTTTCCACAGCGATCGCAACATCTTTCTTTAGTGAGTACTTCTGTGGCTAAAATCAGTCCAATCTGAGATAAATTTTGACATTTTGTTACTTCAACTGATTCTAAGTTTAGAAGTTCTGTTAACAGCTTTGTTTTTGATGTTGATGCCATTTTCTGTAATCTGCGACTTGAGATTTTAGAATCTCATATTTATTCGATTTTCTGTAATCAGTTATTTTAATTTTAAGTCATATATGGCTTAAGTTTTAGGCTTGAATATTTTTGAGTTTTTTACTCATCTTTTATTTGATAGCTAATTGTTTAGCATACTTATACTGGCTTGTGCTAAAGGATTATTGGCAATTGTCAGAACTTCAAACTCAGATCGAAGTAGAGTATGGTGTAGTTTTTGCCAGTTTACAAAGCTACTACTCGTTATTTGCACAAACAGATATTAGTTGGAAGAAAACACAAAAATCCAATCCACGCAAGAATCCTGACTTAGTTAGCCAAAAAGCGGTGCGACCCCGCTGATTTTTAATCAGCAAGTCCCAGAGATATGAACATGATTGCCAATTTTAACCGCTCTTGAATAACCGACTACCTTTTCCCAATAGGAGCCTGTGCTGATGTTTTTACGTTCCACATTTATAAAATTCGAGTTATTTAAAAATATTTTGTTATTAGCTAAACCTTACTGCGTTTAGCACCAAGATGAACTATGTTTAGCTATAAATTTACCCTCATAATCTAAGTTACTAGTTGTGAAAGAAGAAATAGCTTGTTGCTAATCGTTTAAAATTAGTATAGTAGTCCTATTCCATTTTCTTGTTACTGTTAATTTTCTATGAACAACGCCAGCAAAAAATATAACATCGTCACCTTTGGTTGCCAGATGAATAAAGCTGATTCTGAGCGCATGGCTGGCGTATTGGAAAATATGGGTTTTGAAGCTTCAGAAGATCCTAATCTGGCAGACTTGGTTCTCTACAATACCTGTACTATTAGGGACAATGCTGAACAAAAGGTTTACTCTTACTTAGGCAGACAGGCAAAACGTAAGCATAAACAACCAGAATTGACTTTAGTTGTAGCAGGCTGTGTGGCACAACAGGAAGGGGAAAAGCTCCTGCGCCGTGTTCCCGAATTAGATTTAGTAATGGGACCACAACACGCCAATCGCTTGGAAGATTTGCTGCAACAGGTGTTTGATGGTAGTCAGGTAGTTGCTACCGAGCCGATTCAGATTGTAGAAGATATTACTAAACCCCGTCGCGATAGTGATGTTACGGCTTGGGTGAATATAATTTATGGCTGTAACGAACGGTGTAGCTACTGCGTTGTGCCTAATGTGAGGGGTACAGAGCAATCTCGCACCCCTGAAGCTATTAGAGCCGAAATGGAGGAATTGAGCCTACAAGGATATAAAGAGATTACTTTATTAGGACAAAATATTGATGCGTATGGCAGAGATTTACCAGGCAGCACACCCGAAGGTAGACATAAGCATACTCTGACGGATTTACTTTACTATGTTCATGATGTTCCTGGGGTCGATCGCCTGAGATTTGCCACTAGCCATCCTCGTTATTTTACCGAAAGATTGATCGAGGCTTGTAAAGAATTGCCTAATGTCTGCGAACACTTTCATATTCCTTTTCAGTCAGGAGACAACGATATTCTTAAGGCAATGAAGCGGGGTTATACCCACGAGAAATATCGTCGCATCATTAAAACTATTCGCGAGTATATGCCCGATGCTTCGATTACCGCCGATGCTATTGTGGGTTTTCCTGGTGAAACAGAAGCACAGTTTGAAAATACTCTCAAGCTAGTAGAAGATATTGAATTCGATCTAATTAACACTGCTGCCTATTCTCCCCGCCCTGCTACTCCTGCTGCTTTGTGGTCTAATCAGTTAAGCGAAGAGGTAAAAAGCGATCGCCTTCAGCGTTTAAATCGTCTTGTTTCTGTCTGTGCCGAAGCTCGTTCTCACCGTTATTTAGGAAGAGTTGAAGAGATCTTAGTCGAAGCTCAAAATACTAAAGATCCCCATCAGGTTATGGGTCGAACCAGAGGTAATCGCCTGACGTTTTTCCCTGGCAATATTGAAGAATTAAAAGGCAAGACCGTAAAAGTAAAAATTACTGAAATTCGCTCTTTTAGTCTGACTGGAGAAGTTATTTAACTGATGTTACCAGCTAATCAATCTATAAAGCCTATCATACTAATAAACTGCTAGACTTTGTTTAAAATGAATTTCGGACTTTTGGGAAATTATGAACAATACTTATAAAAATGCCTCGAAAACAATTGCTTTATTTCTTTCCCTTGGTTTAATGTCGTCTTTGGCAGGCTGTGAGACTGGTGGTCAAGATGAAGACGGTGTCGGTGGTGACGCAATAGAACAACCAGCTTCTGAAGATGAAGGTGGTGAAGGCGGAGAAGACGGTTAGTTTGACCTTCCTTGCTGCTAAAGGCGTATAAGTGCGATCGCCTTTAGTAAAAATAAACGGCTTCGCCGTAGCTATTAGCTATTAGCTCAATTAAATAAAGTCTGAAACTCTACCTAATTGAAGACGACCTAAAAGGTCGGAGTCTCGAACTCAATAACGCTGCGTAGTTAACTTAAAGCTAAAGGCTTAAAGCTAAGAGCTTTTTTGATAAACAACATCGGTAACTTTGATTTCAAATGCGATCGCGTCTGGAGCAATTTTATGCCTTATATTCACAACAAAGAAGTTGCTCGATTAGTCAAAACAGACTACAAATTATCAGATCTACAGAATTTGATTTTGCTATTGCAAGATCGAGGAACTTTGACATTTTCTAGCTTAGATAATGGTTTATTCCCTGCTGCACAAGTTTCAGATTCTACACAATATACTGGATATGCTGCGGTATGGGTGCGAGACAATATTTATGTTGCTCACTCTCATTATCTTGCAGGAAAAACTGATGTTGCCCTTAAATGCATTCGCTGTTTGATGCAGTATTTTAGCCAGCATCAACAGCGTTTTACAAAGATTATTGATGGTGAGATAAACCCAGATAATGTCATGCAGCGTCCTCACATTCGCTTTAATGGCGCAGATTTGGCGGAAATAGACCAAGATTGGCAACACGCTCAAAATGATGCTTTGGGTTATTTTTTATGGTTTTACTGTCAATTGATTGCTGACAAAGCTTTGCAGCCAAGTTTAGCAGAACTAGCAATTTTGACGCTATTTCCTTTATACTTTGAGGCGATCGCCTACTGGCAAGACGAAGATAGTGGTCATTGGGAAGAAGAACGCAAGATTTCGGCTTCTAGTATCGGGGTTGTAGTTGCCAGTCTTAAGAGTTTTAGAAAGTTATTTAAAGAAAACTTATTAATATGCGCTGACTGCCAGTATCAAGATCGAACAATTACACTTGAATTTTTAGATAATTTAATTCAAAAAGGCATTGATGCACTAGCAACAATTTTGCCTTCTGAGTCTATTCAGCCAGAAAAGCAAAGGCGTTACGATGCTGCGTTACTTTTCCTGATTTATCCATTAGACATTTTGGATGCTGCCATCAGCAATGACATTATCGCCGACGTAATCAAAAACCTACAGGGTAAGTATGGTATTTCTCGCTATCTCAATGATTCTTTTTGGTGTCGCAACTATACCGATCTTCCCGAAAATATCCGCACCAGTATCTCCACAGACAGAGAACAATGGCTGAAGGAAAAAGGACGAGGATTAAAACAGGGAGAAGAGGCTCAATGGTGTATCTTTGAGCCAATTATTTCGGCTATATACGGAGTTAGATTTCAGAAAACTCAGCATACAAAGTATTTGGAGAAACAAACTTTTTATCTAAATCGTTCCTTAGGACAATTAACAGCAGCAGACAGTCAGGTTGGCGGGTTTAAATGTCCTGAACTGTATTTTCTCAACCAGGATAAATATATTCCCAATGATGCTACGCCACTTTTATGGACGCAAGCCAATCTGTATACAGCATTAAAAATAATGGAACAAAGTTTGAGTTTAAAAGAGCGATCGCGGTAGTGGTCGTCCTGCGGGCGAATGATTACAGCTCAGTTCTTAACTAGAGCAGGACTATCAATCACTACTTTTCGTTATTATCAACATATAAAAAGTATTTTTATAGAGATCGGTTACAACAGTGAGATTGCAGTACTCATAGACGAACAAGGAGATTTTACCAATGTCTGAAAAAACAAATTTTAAAGATATGTTAACAGAAGAACTCAGAATCTATGTCAGACACAATGAAAGTGAAGAAGCCTTTGATGAATATTCCCCAAGGCTAGATTGGAAAACGCCTCCCAAGTTTTCTTCTATTGAAGAAGAGGAAAAATTTGTTGAGGATTTAATTGCCAGCAAAACCAAAAAATAAAGTTGCGATCGCCCTGAAGAGCGATCGAGGATTAGAAACCTTTTTGATTCTCCAAATTATCCGCTTCAACTGCATTATTAATCCTTTAGAATTGAAGTTAACCGTATTTTAAGTAGTGAAATAACGACTTTTAGGTTAAACAACTTGCCAATTATAGTTGACTTAGATAACAGTTTGGTTTACAAATCTAATTAGAAGCTTACATAAATAAAGTTAATATTTATAATGATAAGAAATTATTAGGGTTTTCGATTTTGAAAACAATTATTCTAAAATAAAAATTAATTGGTAAAATTAGGCACTTACATAGCCAAGTGTTTGAGTAAAACTTAGGTACAGTTGAGGAAGGATTGCCATAGTGATTCAAAACCTAGATCAGCACTACAAAGTCTTGGGATTAAACCCAGGCGCATCTCTCGAAGAGGTTAATCAGGCATATAAAGATTTGGTATTTATTTGGCATCCCGATCGCCTTCCACAAGAAAATGAGCGGTTGATCCAGAAATCTGTTGAAAAACTACAGCAGATAAATGAGGCGCGAGATTCTTTGCGTTCATATCATCGTCAGCACAAAAAGACTGCTAAACATCAGCCTGAATCAAAAACTTATTACGATAGACAAGCTAGAGCGTATTCTCGTAATACACAGGCTTACTCTGGGAGCAATCGTACCTCTGCTGATACAGCTAATCGGCAACAGGCTTATGCCAAGTCAAATTATAACCCAGGAAACTACCAGCAAAGTCGCCCTTGGGACTATCGGGCATATTATTCTACATCCAGTAATCCGAGCGATCGCAAAACTAGTGGCAGCGACGGTTATAAAGATTTTCATGAAACTGATAAAAGTTATAGTTCACCTCGTCCAGCAGACAGTAGCTGTAAAAGACCATACTTCAAAGACCTTCGCGGTGCGGATTTAAGCAGATCTAACTTTAAAGAAAGGGATTTCTCTTGTAGAGATCTATCCGAGGCAAATCTTTCCTATGCTGACTTGAGTGATACTTTCTTACACAAGATAGTTTTAGAAGGTGCTAATCTCCAAGGAGCAAACTTAAAAGGTGCTAACTTACTTCAGGCAAACCTGAGAAATGCCAATCTTCAAGATGCCAACCTTATTGGCGCAGACTTGAGCGGTTCAGACTTAAGCGGTGCCAACCTAAGCGGTGCCAAAGTCGGCTTTAACAATAAGATAATGGTAAAAATTACCGCAGTTAAACTAACTGGTGCTACCTTACCCGATGGTTCAATTCATCCTTAAGTTGTTGTAGATTTGTGGGTATGCGTTGTTAACTGAATTGTTTTAGCTATTAGCTATGACGCGAAGGACGGACGCGTTAGCTAATCCTTTAGGACAGCTTTTAGCTATTATTTTTTAGAGTCTCTACTTGACGTTGGGTTTCATCATTCTGCTTATTTGTGCCGATTATGGTGATTCACTAGCTAAAACTTTTAAAATATTAATATATAAACAACCAATATTACTTAAAACTTTATCACTAATCATTTATGGCTCGCAGAAATCGCAATCAAAATAGTTACGATAATTCTAATGATCGTTATGATTCTCCTAATTATCGCTCAAGTCCTCCTAGTCCTCCTCCCAAAAAAAGTCCTCTAGATGTAGCTAAGGCAGCAATTCTCGCCAGTGTTTTTGTCGTTGGTATAGTTATTGGATTATCATTGAATCTCTCTAACGGATCGAGCAGTAATAACTCGGTTGATTCTAGTTTACAAATAGATCGCGCAGCACCAAACCCCGAACTGTGTCAGCAATTTGGAGCTAGTGCGATTGTCACAGATATGCGGGTATTTTTAACCTTGAATCCTTTTAGCGTCTATTTGACCCAACCTAGTATGCAGCCTGGGTGTGTTCTACGGAGTACTAATTGGTCTATTTTAGAGCAAAGAAAATTAGTCAATTCTGAACAGGTTAGAGATTGCAAGAGACGCATGAATACCTTTGGGTTTATTGGTCCATTGGAAGGGAAGCCCAAGATCGACTGTGTTTATCAAAATGATGCTGCGGGAAATCTATTTTTACAGAATGGACAAGCAAGACCGTTACCAGAATCAGACAATTTCTAAGGACTATTTTGAATATTTCGTCTAAACTAGAGGCGATAAAACAATTTATATATAAGAACCATTAATATGTGTGGAATTGTTGGCTACATTGGTACTCAAGCTGCTACAGATATTTTAATTTCTGGTTTAGAAAGATTAGAGTATCGGGGTTACGACTCTGCGGGGGTAGCCACAGTTGAAGCAGGAAAAGTTAATTGTGTTAAAGCTAAAGGAAAATTATTTAACCTCAGAGACAAATTAGAACATACAGAAAATAAATCCCAGCTTGGTATTGGGCATACTCGCTGGGCAACTCACGGTAAACCAGAGGAACATAATGCCCATCCTCATTTAAATACAGATATGAATCTGGCGGTGGTGCAAAATGGCATCATTGAAAACTATTTAGAGTTAAAAGAAGAATTAATTAGTAAAGGTATTGAATTTCGCTCCCAGACCGATACTGAAGTTATTCCTCACTTGATTTCTGTATTTCTTCCTAGCTCTAGTTCTTTATTAGAAGCCGTACAAAAGGTAATCGCTAGACTTAAAGGCGCATTTGCGATCGCCGTAGTCAGCGCAGACAACCCTTACGAGTTAATAGTTGCCCGTCAACAAGCACCCCTAGTTTTGGGCTTTGGACAGGGAGAATTTTTCTGTGCTTCTGATATGACAGCGATTTTACCCCATACCCGCACTATCCTTAACTTGGAAAACGGCGAAATTGCCAGACTAACTCCTTTGGGAGTAGAGATATACAATTTTAATGGCGATCGCATTTCTCGTTTTCCTCGCACCCTAGATTGGAATCCCGTGCAGGCAGAAAAACAGGGTTTTCGTCACTATATGCTCAAGGAGATTTATGAGCAACCAGCAGTAGTTAGAACTTGTTTGGATACCTACATTAATCCTAATTGGCACGCTGATGAAAATCCTGATTTTAGCCCTGTAAATATCGGTTTATCTCCCAACCTAACTAACGATCTCGAACATATTCAAATACTAGCCTGTGGTACGAGTTGGCACGCTGCTTTAATCGGCAAATATTTATTAGAACAAGTGGCAGGTATTCCCACTACAGTAGATTATGCTTCTGAGTTTCGCTATTCTCCTAAACCCATAATTCCCAACACTCTAACTATTGGTGTTACCCAGTCTGGAGAAACCGCCGATACCATTGCAGCCTTAGAGTCAGAAAGAGCCAGACGAGCCAGTTTAGAACCAAAATTTCAGGCAAAACTATTAGCTATTACCAACCGCGCCGAAAGTAGCATTGCTCAAATATGCGATCGCATTATCGATACCCACGCAGGTATTGAAATCGGTGTAGCAGCTACTAAAACCTTTGTCGCTCAAACAATGGGTTTTTATTTCTTGTCTCTAGATTTGGCTTATCGTCGTCAAGCTATACCCAATACCAGAATTGAAGAGATTCTAGAAGGCTTACGTCATATACCTAGTCAGATAGAAACCATCCTGGATACTCAAGCAGATGCGATCGAAGAATTGGCACACGACTTCGCTACCGAAACTGAAGACTTTATCTTTATTGGCAGAGGCATTAATTTTCCTATCGCCCTCGAAGGTGCATTAAAGCTAAAAGAAATTTCTTACATACATGCAGAAGCTTATCCCGCAGGAGAAATGAAGCATGGACCGATCGCCCTACTAGATAATAAAGTACCAGTAGTAGCCGTGGCTATGCCTGGAAGTGTCTATGAAAAAGTTATTTCTAACGCCCAAGAAGCCAAAGCTAGGGATGCTCGTTTAATCGGTGTTACTACCGCCATGAATGCCACGGAAGCGGCGCACACCTTTGATGATATTTTGACTGTACCAGAGGTGGATGAGTTGATTTCTCCGGTGTTGGCGGTTGTTCCTTTGCAGATGTTGTCTTATCACATTGCAGCGATTAAAGGTTTAGATGTAGACCAACCAAGGAATTTAGCGAAAAGCGTCACTGTTGAGTAGAAAATAGCAATTTTCACTCTTTTTTGTAGATTGACAATAAAGTTAGTAACTTTAACACAAATGACAATAAAGTTGGTAACTTTAGCTATAGAATAATAGTAATGTTGTATTGTTCAATTTTTGAATGGCTAGAAATAGATAAGATTGGACTCAAACTAAGTTTGAGCGATATGTAAAAGAGGGAAGAGGTGAAGGACGAGCGAAAGACTATAAACCTTGGATAACCATCCAAGACTTTCCCTCTAGAGGCAGAGCGTCATGATCGCCTGGATGGAAAAGCGATCGCATACATCATCTAATGTCAGATTGGGAATCGAGACTTTTCTATATCTTTGAATGGAGTAGGGAAGTAGAAGATATTAGAGAACAGTATCCATTACTAGATCTGGATTTAGCAATGGAAATTGCTAAAGAAATAGGAATTGAATACCCAAGAAATAGAAAAAGCAATGTTCCTTATGTATTAACGACCGATTTTATGTTGACAGTCAAGCAGGGTAAGAAATATATTCAAATTGCTCGTACCTTCAAAATGACTAAAGATCTTCGTAAACAAAGAACAATAGAAAAATTAGAATTAGAGAGACGCTACTGGAAAAGGCACAATATCGACTGGGCGATTGTAACCGAGCAAGAAATATCTAAAATTTTCGCATCTAATATTCAATGGATTCATCCTGCTTACAATTGGAAATTACCAGAAGATCAGAATAATGAAAACTGTTACTATTTCAATAATGTCCTCAAGGAAAAGTTGACCATCAAAAAAGCAAGAATTAGTACTATTACAACAGCATTAGATAAAGATATGAGTCTGGAAATTGGTACTTCTTTATCTCTTTTTAAGCATTTAATTGCCAGGAAAGAAATTATTATTGATATGTTTCAATCGAAAATAGTAGATAATCTTGCAACAGACATTATCAAAGAAATTATTTAGATAGTATCAAATTTTTCCAATGCTATATGTTAACGATTTAATTGAGTGGGTTGATGATGCAGGCAAATCAAGTATAGAAAGAATTGTCTGGATAGACGAAAACTATGTCATTGCTTTTATTTTTGATATCAATACCAACAAAGGTGTTCCTTACGCTAAAAAAACGAGTGAAATTGAAGAAGCTATTTCTGAAGGGCTGGTTCTTAAATTAAGATCTGATCCTTGGCTCAGAATAGTTACAGAAGATAATTTATCAGAAAAAGAGATAGAAATTAGAGACAAGATTTGGAATGTAATTTCTGATTTAGTAGAACAAGAGCCAGACATATACGATCGCAAACTTCGTGGCTCATTGGTTATGCAGGCAATTGCCCAATCTTCAGATAAAATCGCAAAAAAAACAATTTATAGCTACCTAAGAAAATATTGGCAAAGAGGAAAAAACAAAAATTCTTTAATACCTGATTATTCAAATTCAGGTGGTAAGGGTAAAACTAGAAAAAATAGCAATAGTGCCAAGAGAGGACGACCAAGAAAATACAGAAGAGTTGTAGAAATAGGTGAAGGAATAAATATAACAGAGGCAGATCTCAGATTCTTTAGATCTGCAATCTCAAAATTTTATAATAATCGAGATGGAAATTTTTTAACTACTGCCTACGACTTAATGCTTAAAGAATATTATGCAGAAGAAATAGTATTTGACGAGCATGGAGTCAAAAAATCGGTATTAATTCCCCCAGGTAAACGACCAACAATTAGACAGTTCCGTTATTGGTATGATAAGGAACATAAAAACGATATTAAAAAAACAGTTAGTTCTAGAAGAGGTAGTAGAGCTTTTGCACTAGAACATCGAGCAATTACTGGTACATCCAAACAAGAAACTATTGGTCCTGGTTCTCGCTATCAAATTGATGCCACCATTGCTGATGTTTATTTGGTTTCCACATATAACCGTAACTGGATAATAGGTAGACCAGTCGTGTACATAGTAATTGACGTTTTTAGTCGGATGATTACAGGGGTGTACGTCGGTCTAGAGGGACCTTCATGGCTAGGAGCGATGATGGCTTTAGTTAATGCTGCCACAGATAAAGTTCAATATTGCGCTGAACACGGAATTAAAATTACTGAAGAAGAATGGTTAGCTCATCACATACCCGATATAGTTTTAACCGATCGCGGTACAGAATTTACAGGGAAGAATATAGATACTTCTATCAACAACTTAGGAATTAAGATCGAACACGCACCACCATATAGAGGAGATCGAAAAGGCATTGTTGAGAGAAATTTTAAAACTATTCACGGCAAGGTGAAACCATTTCTTCCAGGCTACGTAGATGTCGATTTTATGAAAAGAGGGGGTAAAGATTATCGTCTTGACAGCAAATTAGATCTAGACGAATTCACCAGAGCAATTATTTATTTGATACTAGATCACAACAACAATCATTATCTCAATGATTATCAACGCGACACAGGGATGGTATTAGATGATGTAATACCGCAACCAAAAGAATTATGGCAATGGGGAGTTGCCAATCGTTCGGGAAAATTAAAAACATTTCCCGAAGACATTATCAAGCTCAATCTAATGCCTTCAGGCAAAGCAACTATCACAGCAAAAGGTATTAAATTTAATAAACTTTACTACATCTGTGAACAAGCCAGAAGAGAGCAGTGGTTTGAAAGAGCCAGAAGCGGAACGCTCGGTAAAAATGAAAAATATTTAGACATATCATACGATCCTAGAAAACCAGAGTATATTTACATTCGCTCTTCTGATGGAAGAGAATACGAAAAATGCTCAATAATCGATTTTGAAGATAGATATATGGGTAAAACTTGGGAGGAAATAGAGTATTTATTTGCTTACGAACAACTACAAAAGCAAAAATACCAAGGAAAAGAGACACAAACTAAGGTCGATCTGATGGCAGAATTTGAAAATATAGTTGAGAAAGCAACAGCGTCAACAAATGCTGTTCAAGATAAGTCTTTAAATAATAGCGAGAGAGTCAAAGGTATTAGAGATAATCGAGCATTTGAAAAAGAGAAGCGTAGAGAAGAAGAAGCTTTTGAGTTGAATAAGGACAAAGAATTATTTAACCCAGTCGAACAAATGCGAGAGACAAAAGAAGTTAAACCCGAAACTTCTTCTAACAAAACTACATCCGACCAACCCGAACAAAGAACTAAATCTTTCAAACGCCAAAAGTTAGAAGCACTTAAAAGAAACCGATTAAAAAGATCGATTAAAGACGAATAATTAATCATGGACACAATCAATATTTCTAACGGCGTAGAAGCTACTATCGCCATATATCGCGACCATAAATTATCTGAATACAATGCTAATCCCATGATTCAAGCATTACCTCATCTAATGACCGAGGAAGAATTTTTAGCATCCGTTACTGTGATGCCTAATTTTGCTCCCGAAGAGAAATTTTTAGCTTCTCACCTTAGAACTCATTGTGTTGAAAGATTATCCAGGTACTTTGAACCTATCAATAAAACTCTACAGCTACAACAAGCTATAAGTGTCTTGTTGATGCAGGGTTACATAGCAAGAAATATTCTAAAACCTCAATACGCCCGTCGTGCCAATCAAATTTACAAGGCAATTGAAGGTAAAGCTGGCAAAAAGATAGAAGATTATGTAGACGTTCCAACTTCTGCTTCAGGATTTACTTTTATTGGTCCTTCGGGAATGGGAAAAACTACCAATCTCAAAAATATCCTAGATCTTTATCCTCAAGTCATTGCTCATCCTGAACATTGTGTTTATCAAGTAGTTTGGATTAAAGTTGATTGTCCTCATGCTGGCTCTCTAAAAGGTTTATGTATTGATGTTTTTAAGGAATTAGATCGCTTACTTGGCACGAACTATTTTAAAAAATTTGGTTCGACTCGTAACTCTGAAGATTATATGTTGGCTCAGGTAGCGCAACTCGCCCATACTCATCATTTAGGAATGCTAGTGATTGATGAGATGCAAAATTTAGTGAATGCTAGAAGAAGTAAAGATGACTTGCTTAATTTTTTAGTAAAAATGGACAATATCATCGGCGTGCCTGTCATCCGAGTTGGTACAAATGAAGCCTATCCAATTCTTCAGGGCAATTTCCGAAATGCGAGAAGAGGGACGGGAGAAGGAGGTGTTCTTTGGGATCGTATGAAACAGGAAGATGAAGATGAGTGGGATGAGTGGAAGTTTTTCGTTGAGGGAATGTGGAAATATCAATGGACAAAAGGATATACAGTTTTAACGGATGAAATATATGAAGCCTTTTACTATGAAACTCAAGGCATCATTGACCTGGTAGTTAAGCTCTTTAAAATGGTTCAGTGGCGTGCGATCGCCGAAGGTGAAGAAGAGATGATTACTGTAGATTTGATTCATGAGGTAGCAAAGGAGGGATTATATTTAGTCAAACCGATGCTAGATGCTATTAGATCTGGCGATACTGAATGGATGAATAGATACAAAGATATTGCACCTTTGAGTACAGTTGAATATCACAATAAATATGCCTCCAAACTAGAAACCAAAGATTTGAAAGAAATTAGGCGTTTAGCTCGCAAACAACAAGAGCAGCAATCACCTATATTAAGCACTGTAATCTTAAAGCTAATTCAGGAGCTAAATGTTAATGCGCTTCTAGCCAAACAATGCGCTGAGAAAGTTTTTAATCCCAATAAGAAACAGCACGATGTTCAAGATTTAGTAAATGAGGCTTACGCTTTGAGCTTGCAAAGTGGAGGAAGTGCTTCTATTGAGATTGAGAAAGATAATCAAAAAAGATCTACCAAAGCTAAATTAGAACCAAAATATCAAGAAAATGACATGAGATCAATCGTTGCTGAAGCACAAAAGCAAGATATCTCAGCACACAATGCTTTAAAACAGGCAGGATTTATTAAAAATCCCATTGATGATTTTCTCAATATAGGCTGATGCTTGGTTCTTTTCCCAACCCTTATCCTGACGAACTACTCTATAGCGTAGTTGCGAGATACCATATTCGCAGTGGTAACAAAAGTTTTCGGCAAACTCATGAAGAGTTGTTTGAAACTACTGAGCTACAGCCAGATAAAATAGTTTTACCGAACAATCTTAATTTCCTTATAAGTCAGTTACCGCAAAGATCACAACTAACTATTGAAAGTTTAATTAAGAAAAATACTCTATATCCTTTCTTTCGTAACTTTCTGACCCCGATAGAAACATACTCTTTCAAAAATCTACTAAGAGAAAAATCTAGTACATCGATAGCTCAAGCAGCTAAAATATCCGATAAAGAACGTAATAAGGTTCTAAAATTTTGCCCCAAATGTCATCTAGAAGACGAGCAAAAATATGGTGAAGCCTTCTGGCATCGGCAACATCAGATACCAGGAATGCTGGTTTGCCTGAATCATCGAATACTTTTGTCTAATAGTGAGATTTTACTAGAAAACAAGCAAATTAACTACTATGCTGCCAGTCAGGTGAGTTTGGATGTAGCAGAGCGAAATACTTACTCGGTAAAATTCATTGAAAAGGCACTTTCATTAAGCCAAGAAATTGAATGGTTAAGCCATAATTACGTTGAATTCAGAGGAATGACTTGGTTGAGAGAGGAATATAGAATCCATTTGAGATCTTTTGGGCGATCGCGTAGAATCAAGGCAAAGTAGAGAAATTTAAGTAAGCTGGGGCAAGAAATGGGATATTCAAGCGATTTGACAGATAAAGAGTGGAAAATTATTGAGCCGTTGTTA
>JBBSPC010000106.1:0-18269 GCA_038259125.1 Chroococcales cyanobacterium
ATGTAAAAGCTTAGTCAAGAATTTTGAGCGTACACTTGTTCGTTCCAATGCCAAGCTCAAGCTATGTTTTATTCGGCTAATGCTTAAAAGATTGGCTATAGCAACAGTCCCATAAAAAGATCTCAAATGGGTTCTATAGAACCTATTTGAGATCTTTTTAAGCGCAATTGCTTTGAGTAAAAGCCGAACAAAGCAAAGGTTGATTTTAACTGTAACGTGATTTTAAGTCCGCTCAAAATTCTTAACTAGACTCTTTCTTACATCTGTCTTGGTGCGCATACATGCGAGTAAGGCTTGAGCCGCAACTAGTACC
Source organism: Chroococcales cyanobacterium (assembly GCA_038259125.1). Taxonomy (GTDB): domain Bacteria; phylum Cyanobacteriota; class Cyanobacteriia; order Cyanobacteriales; family Xenococcaceae; genus Waterburya. The sequence goes on from JBBSPC010000106.1 coordinate 314, forward strand.
CCTTTGTCTTGCGTCTTTCGCCCGCACCGTTTTCCATCCAAGAATTTGACCTTTAGGAGAGCTTATAGCTACGAATAAGAATTGCCAAAGCTTTAACCCAGAGTCATGAGCGCATTGTTGAGCAGGCTGCAAATGAACTTTTTAAAATTGTTCGCTTTTGGCTGCGATCGCTGATAATGCCCATGGTCAAGAGATGACTGCTACCTGTGTTCAATTACGAGACATGAATTATTATCTACGTTTAATTTCCTATAGTGTTATGGAATAGCACTCTCAACTACAGATTTACGATACTACCGATTGAGACTGATATAAAAATTGCAAAATTTTCGACTACCATAAAGAAACTTCATTTACTAAGCTATTTGAAGCATAAACCGATTAATGAGTTTATAATATCTGTCTGAAAGTTTAGCTCAAATCAAATTTATGTAATTGCTATTTATATATAAGCATTTTAGTATTTTTTGTGTTTAAACATGACCTAATCTCCAATAAAATGGAGTATGCTCAATAGCTTAAAATATCTATGTCACATCCTGAGCCTGAAATACAATGTTCGAGTCCTCAATGTGCAGCCTCTAATAAATTAGAGGCTCGTTGTTGTCATCGATGTGACACGCCACTGATTAGAAGGTTTTTATGGAGCAACAAGGCAGTATCTCAAGAACACAAGCAAGCTTTAATTAAAAATAGATATTTAGCATTAGGCACGCAAATTTTTCTCGATACTCAGCCAAGTAAACCCCCGATTACTCCAGAAGAAGTTCCGCAAGAAATCGTAGTTTATCTACAGCTTTTTTCCTGTTACCCTCATGTACCGCAGGTGTACGGACTTTTAGATGGTACAGATGTTTGGCTGTTTGATTATGGTACTGTACCCAGCAATGCTACAGGAAAATTAGATTATCCTCAGCAGCTTGTTCCCAAACTAGATTGTTTATGGTCTCAAGCCAACGCTTTTCAACAAATCAATTGGCTGTGGCAGATAGCTAAACTCTGGAAACCTTTGTTGGATAAAAAAGTAGCTTCTACCTTACTGGATTCAGAATATATTAGAATTAATGGACAAATAGTTCAAGTTATTCAGCTACAGCAGGATCATAATCTTCAGCCGACTTTAAAAGATTTGGGCAGCTTATGGTTACAGTGGGCAAACAATGCCCGCCCTGAAATTAAAGAAGTGTTAGGACAAATTGCTTCTCGTTTGGAGACTGGCAAAATTGATCGGGTTAGTCAAATACTGGCACTATTAGATAAAGTAGCAGACCAATGCAGCAAAGCCAGAAAGTACTCTTATAGTATTTATGCTCTGAGTGATTCAGGACCTAATCGCTCTAACAACGAAGATGCAGCCTATCCTATTTATAATCAACCTAATGAAATTACTGGATTAGAAAACTCCTTAGCCATTGTTTGTGATGGAGTCGGGGGACACGATGGTGGAGAAATTGCCTCTCAAGCAACCATCAAATATTTGCATGATGAAATATCAACCTTAAAGCCAAACGAGCAAAATCATAATCCCAGGAAAATAATAAAGCAGTTGACCAAATATATTAATGGGTCTAATGATATCATTAGCGATCGCAATGACAGCGAACAGCGTCAGGAGCGACAGCGCATGGGAACTACTCTAGTTATGGCTCTTGCTCATGCCCATGAAATGTATTTAGCTCACGTTGGTGATTCTCGTATTTATTGGATTACCCCAAATAGCTGTCATCAAGTAACTATTGATGATGATCTGGCATCTAGGGAGGTGCGTTTAGGTTATGCCGTATATCGAGATTCTTTGCAGTATCCTTCGGCGGGAGCTTTAATTCAGGCTATAGGCATGAGAGATTCAACAGCACTTCACCCTAATTTACAACATTATCTGATTGACGGTGACTGTGTTTTCTTACTTTGCACCGATGGTCTGAGCGATTTTGACCGAGTTGAACAACAGTGGCGACAAAAGATATTACCAGTATTAGAAGGAACTCAAAATCTTACTAGTGCAGTTGATGATTTAATTAACTTTGCTAATCAAGTAAATGGTCATGACAATGTGACAGTTGCCCTGGTTCATTGCCAAGTAGAAGATCAGCCCCACGATTTAAGCACAACTGTTTCGTGGTCGGATATTGAATATGCCCTTAAAGGATCAAAAGAATGGTCTGGGGATAATTCGACTGATTCTTCTGGAAAAGAGCAGAGTCTGGTTGATAATACATCTGCTATAGCCTCTCTCCCAGAACAGCAAATTGGCGAACCTACAATTGGTGAACCACTAGCACCGAAAAAACAACCAAAGTTGCTCAAACCCTTGATTATAGCTTTAGCAACAGCTACCGTTATTGGACTAATCGCCTTTATTCTCTTGCAAGATCGTATTGACAAACCAAATAATAAACCATTGCAAGACTCTGACTCAGAAATCAGGCAGTAAGATTAGCTATAGTCATTTCAGATAAAAACCACTGGTTATTCAGTACTATTTTTCATCCTTTTACCAATGTTTAATATCATCTGCAAATTAATTAAAATGACTTATGTATTGGTATGAAGGGAAAATAATTAATTCCGAGCGACTGCAACTTAATATTAATGAGCCAGGATTGCTTTATGGTGCCAATATTTTTACTACGCTGCGAGTATATGAAAAGTCATTGGAACATCCTCTTAGCTATTGGCAATCTCACTGTGATCGCCTTAGTCAGAGTTTGAGTGCATTTCAATGGCAGCAGCCTAATTGGACAAATCTTAATCAAGGAGCAAAAGAACTAGCCTCTTATTTTCCTGTCTTAAGGATGATGATCTTTCCTAATGGCAAAGAACTAATCTCAGGGCGTAATTTGCCCTTAAACTTAAAGCAACGCCAAACTGAGGGGATAACTGCCTGGGTGGCTACAGGTGATTTATACAAAAGGGAGCTAGCCAGCCATAAAACGGGTAATTATTTAGGAGCTTACCTAGCTCGTACTCAAGCCTCTAGCTTTAATGCCTCTGAAGCAATTTTAATCGATCGCCACCGAAATTGGTTAGAAACAAGTACTGGAAATCTTTGGGGTTGGCGAGATGGTTGTTGGTATACTCCCTGCTTAGATAGAGGAATTTTACCAGGTATAGAGCGATCGCATCTACTAAAGTTTTTTCAGAAGCAAAATATTACAGTCCAAGAAAACCTTTGGACTCCTCAATTTACCAGAACCTTGGAAAGCATATTCTACAGTAATTGCGTAGTCAAAATGATACCAATCAGAGAAGTTTTGGATTCAGGGGAACATATACATTACTCGATTGGCAATTTTCCTTAAATACTATCTAATTTATGTAGCGGTTAGTTCGTTAATAATCTGCTTTATTTCCAGAACAGCTTTTCCAGGTTCTGCATCATTTGCCATTAATTGCTCCATTTGCGAAACTTGATCGCCGATAGCATCTAGAGCATCTTGTAATGGCTGTAGCTCTTGCTGATAAAAATTAATCTGAGACTGTATCTGAACTACATCAAAATTTAGTTGACGCCAGGTGTCTTGCTGTTGAACTAAGGCTGACTCTAATTCGCTTTTTTCTGTCTGCTGCTGGTTTAATTTAGCTTCAAGGCTTTTGATATTCTCTTGGATTTGAGCTACTTCTTGAGCTAGTTCTTGCTGCTGCTGCTGTAGCTTTTGAGATTGTTCCTCCAATCCCTGTTTGATGGGTGTCAAATCAATATCTTCAATCGCTGATTCAAGGTTAAAATCAATTATGCCCTGACGACGTTTTAAGACTCTAGAATGCTGTAACAAAAAATTATGTCTTTCTTTAAGCGATCGACGTTGACCAACTAGAGTTTGATCTAACATCTTTTTAGCCTCAAGCTCATCTGCTAATTCTTGCTCTAGAGTAAAACGCTCAAATTCTCCCATAGTAGCAATTTTAGCTTCTAGCTCTTCCACCGCTTTACATTGCCACCCTAGTTCCTCTTCTTGATCGTTGACAAATCGAGCCACCTTCTCCAAATCTTTTTTCAAGTTGGCTACCATCTCCTCTAAATTTGGCAGAGGCATATTCTCTAGCTCTTCAAGATTTGCTCTTGAGTCTGCATTAGAGTCCGATTCAGAGCCAGCCAGCATCGATATCATACTGTTTTGAGCTTCTGATTGAACATTGAGAAACTGCGTTAACTCTTGTTTAGCCTCTAATGATTTTTGTTCAATACCTAATTGTCTGCCTATTTCTGCGATCAAAGCTATTAAATACTGTATTTTTTGATTTTTCGCCGCTAGTTCCGTATCAGTAAGTTCTAATTCTTGACGTTTTATTAGCAAATCCTGAGAATATTGTGTCAAATTTTGCCAGTGAGGTTGCAAAATCTCTTGTTGATTTTTAACGGCTTCAGCAGCTAAACTAAGCTTACTTTTAAAAGATTTACTAGAGTCTGCGACCATGGCTAAGACAGACAAATTTTCCTTGATTGTCGTAGCCTGAGAGTCATCCAACACTTTAGATTGCTTTAACTGCTCATCTAAATTTTGCTGCTGTCCCCGTAACTGTTCCCAAGCACCCTGAAGTTCTGAGCTTTTGGCTGCAAATTCTGCTCTGACTTTTTCTGTTTCTGCTTTAGCTACTGCGATTTCTTCTCTTTGCTGTTCAAATTGCTTAAACTCTTCTTCCATATGTTCGACTTGCTCAAGACGAGTTTCCATCTCAATTTGTCGTATGCTTAATTCTTCACTTTGTCTTTCTAACGACTCTTTCCACTGTTCAATTTCTTGTTCTTGATCCTTGGTCTTTTCCAAGAGACGAGAAAAGTTCTTTAAAATACCAACAATTCTGGGAGAAGCTAATTCCATATTGCCCTGTATCTGACGGTTAACACCTAGGTTAACGGCAACTAAAGCACCATCGCCAAAATCACTAGCATCGTTAATCGCAATAGATTCATTGCCGACAACACTCCAACTTTCATCGTTACGTTGACAAGCTATGAGCTTTAGCTTAGTGTCAGTACCGCCCATAAATCCCTTACTTTGTTTTTGTACTTCTGCCAGATATAGCACTATGCGCCTTCCTCTTGATTTTTTCTGTGCTGAAACTCAGAAAAATTAAGCTTTTCTAGTTTACTGTCGATTTATTAAAACATCCAGATTAGAATCTAATTGGATCTAATAGAGTTAGTTATTAATCAATTTTAATTTCCTTAGCATAACCAGCATTAGAATAGGTTGCCAATACTTTTGATCGAATATCGCTTTTAAGTTAAATTGCCAAGCATCAAATATCATAACTATAAGTATCAATTAAGTTCGTCCGTTAATTAACTAGAGTTTACACATCTAGTTTTATTTGTTATGTAATTTCAACTAGATTTAGCTTACAAACAAAGCAACGTTATTTTAAAAGACAAAAAAGGCATATATATTTATTAAAATGCCTTAAACATGAGTAATCTTTGATTAAAACTCAAAATTTGACTTTATTAGTAATTTCATGCCAACAAATTGTTGAAAACTTAATGTAATTAAAATACAAACCCGATCTAGTTTATGTTGATCATGACGTGGCGATTGGTTAAAAAGTAGAGTATATTCTGAAGCAAAGAAGTTAGTAGTCTACTTTTTTTATTTGCCAATTCGCTTTACTCGATTAGAAAAATCTTGTAAGTTGAACCAAAGTTTAATCTCTGCTCAACTTATTGATTTTGATCGGTTGAATGTAGCTTTAATAAAATGGAGGAATATATGTGGTTCGTAAGTTATTCTCTTATAGGGTAATTACCAATTAGTAGATTAAGCAAAAAGTTTGATTTTCCCATATTTAATAAACTGTCAAGTAGATTTAAACTTGAATGTGACTTTTGTAGATAGCGTGTTATGAGCAAAGTTCTAATCGTAGAAGATAGTTTGGCACAAAGACAGATGATTTCCGATCTTTTAAAAGGTAGCGGTTTAAAGGTGACTGTTGCTTGTGATGGAGTAGAAGCTTTGGAGCATTTGGAATCATTTAATCCTGACATAGTTGTTATGGACATTGTTATGCCCAGAATGAATGGCTATGAGCTGTGTCGTCGTTTAAAATCAGATCCTAAAACACAGAATGTTCCAGTAGTTATGTGTTCTTCTAAAGGAGAGGAATTTGATCGCTACTGGGGGATGAAGCAAGGCGCAGATGCTTACATTGCTAAACCTTTTCAGCCAGTTGAATTAATTGGCACCGTAAAACAACTGCTACGGGCTTAAGATTGCCATTGATCTTCAATAAGATATCTAGTAGTGTGTAAGTAGTACATAAATAAGAAATTATGGTTAGTAATTCAGAACAGTATACGGATGATCTAGATCTATCTTTAGATATACAGCCCTTAGAAAATCCAGAGGGCGAATTACATCTTCGTTTCTATCTGTCATCAGGAAAAGCTTGCGCTTTTCCCGCTAAAGGTATTGCTGAGGTGATGCATCAAACCCCCGATCAGATTGCGCCTATTCCTAATGCGTCGCCCTTATTGTTGGGGACGATCAACTTGAGAGGAAGAGTAATTTGGGTAGCAGATCTTGGTCAGTTTTTAGGAGATAAAGCTGTGCTGAAAACAGATCGACCGACAATTCCTATAATTGCGATCGAAGATCAAGAGCAAATACTAGGTTTAGCCATAAATAGTATTGGAGATATGGATTGGTTGAACGTGGAACAACTAAAAATCGATCATCCTCTATCAGACACTATGGCTCCTTTTGTTCAGGCTCAATGGCAGCCAGAAGATCAAAGTGGTGTAATCGTGAATTTATTAGATGTAGCAAAAATCTTGCGTTCTGCACGATGGGCAACCTAAGAATATACTGCGCATGATTAATTAATGCGTAGGTTTAAACTTATACTTATTTATACTTATTGGGCAATATTAATTAAAGAGAACATTATTAATTATTTTAACTTTTTTATTTTCTGATAAAAATTGACTGTCATTGACAAGTCTAAATTTAAAAGCAATATCATTCGTCAGCGCAAGTAACAAATAACTTAGATTAATTTGGCAAGAGGCACATGGCATCAGGAACTAACTATTCACAAGGATACGGACAAGCAGAAAAAGCTTATTTAGAGAGTAATTTTGCTCAAGCAGCAGAAATAATCGATCACTTAGCTGAAGAATTTCCCAACGATCCTAATGTCTTGTTGCTACGAGGTCATATTTATTGTTATGGATTTCAAAACTATGATTTAGCTATACGACAATATGAAAACGTATTAGAATTAAGCGCACAGAAAGATTTGCTTGATTTTGCCCGTAGTGGAATTGAACAGGTAGAGCAGCTACAGCAGCAGTTAGATAAGCCAGAATTAGCTTTCGATCAAAGTAATTTTGCCCAGACAGAAATGCTGAATGTAAGGCAGATTGACGAAGTAGAAGATTCAATAGAAATTGATTTTCCTGACGACGAAGAATTTGCCAAAAGCTTGGGTGATGATGATTTTGATCTGGACCAAGAATACGATTTGGAATTAGATGATGGTGCAGAATCAGATATTAAGCATAATTTTATTCCTGAGGTTGATAACTCTTACGGCAATTCTTTAACAGAGGAAGGGGTAGAAGATGCTGAGGATTTGACATCAATTGATGATGATACTAGTTTAAGTAATCCTTTTGCACCATTTGAGTCAGAGCCATCTCCAGAGTCTCAAAATTTTCCGTCATCACCAGAACAACCAGGAATTCATACCAGCTCAACTTTCATGGTAGATTCTGATGATGATGATTCACTTCCTGATTATACTGAAGAAGATTTTGCGATCGCCAATCAAAACGAATATGAAAATGATTATGATGACAGTTCTGAATTAGAAATTGATACGGTTTTAACTGAACCATTCTCTATGGATGGCGGTGAAGAATATGGAATAGAAATGTCAGATGTTCCAGGTCAGGAGGGCTTGGATTATCAAGATGAACTGGAATTTGATGAAATTGACAGTAGCTTTTTTGACCTGGAAGAATTAGAACAAGGGTTGCCTGATACTGGTTTGTTCAATGTTGCCGAAGAACCAAGCAACGTTAGCTCGAATTTATCTAACGATTTAGCTTCAGAAGCAAATGCTATTGATGTCGACGAAGTTGCTATTAGTGACATCGGAGGGGGAACAAATGTTTCAACCTCCTTGGCAACAGATAAAGAAGAACCACAGGTAGAAGTTCAACAAGGCGCTTTAGCTGGGTTTATTAATGCGCCGATTCAGAAAAAACAGTTGATTACGGCTGGGGTTACAGGAGTAGTTTCTGCGATCGCCGTTTTATTAATCGGCACAGTTGGTTCTGCTATTATTAATCCTAACCCCAATAAGCCACTTGAAGGTGCAAGAAATAGTCTTCTTTTAAGTTTAATTGCTGGAGCTACTAGCTTTGGGACAGCAGCCGCTTTGGGTAAAGTCACCGCTCAACACGTCAATAAAGCCAGCCAAAACCTACAGAATCAGTTTGATGATGTCTATCAGGGAAATCTCAACGCCAAAGCGACAGTTTATGCTCAAGATGAATTTGGTCAGCTAGCCAGTGGTTTTAACCGCATGACTAGGGTTATTTTGACCACTACCCAAGAAGCTCAAAGAAGAGCCGAAGAAACTGAGCAGGCAAAAGAAGACCTCCAACGTCAGGTAATTCGTCTTCTAGATGATGTAGAGGGCGCAGCTAGAGGAGATTTGACCGTACAGGCTACCGTAACTGCCGACGTATTGGGTGCAGTGGCTGATGCTTTTAACCTAACCATCCAAAGTCTGCAGGAAATTGTCCGTCAGGTAAAAGAAGCAGCCGAACAAGTAAACAAAGGTTCTACCGATAGTGAACTATTTGCCCGTAATCAATCTAGTGAAGCACTGCGGATGGCGGAAGAACTAGCCGTTACTTTAAATTCGGTACAGATGATGACCGAATCTATTGAAAGGGTTGCAGACAATGCTCGTGAGGCTGAGGAAGTTGCCCGCTCATCTTCTGTAACTGCCCTCAAAGGCGGTAAAGCGGTAGAAAGAACGGTATCGGGAATCTTTCAGATTAGAGAAACAGTATCAGAAACAGCCCGTAAGGTAAAGCGTTTGGCTGAGGCATCCCAGGAAATCTCGAAAATTGTCCTGTTGATTTCGCAAATTGCTGAAAGAACTAATCAGCTTGCACTTAATGCCTCAATTCAGGCAGCAAAAGCAGGGGAAGCAGGTCGTGGTTTTGCGGTGGTTGCCGATGAGGTAAGGCAATTAGCAGATAGATCGGGTAAATCCCTCAAAGAGATTGAGCAAATTGTACTGCAAATTCAAAGTGAAACGGGGTCGGTAATGACCGCTATGGAAGAAGGTATTCAAGAGGTAATTGACGTAACCGAAAGAGCAGAACAGGCAAAAACTGCCCTAGAGGATATTATTCAAGTATCTAATCGAATTGATACTCTGGTGCGTTCAATTACAGCCGATACAGTCGAACAAAGGGAAAACTCCCGTGCTGTAGCTCAAGTAATGCAGTCGGTGGAGCTAACGGCTCAGGCTACTTCTCAAGAGTCTCAGAGGGTTGGAGGCGCACTACAAAATCTTGTGGGTATTGCGCGTGGTTTACTATCTTCAGTTGAAAGATTCCGTATTGATAAAAGTGAAAAGTGAACTACCTTCACTACAATAAAATTTTATTATAAGTAGCGTGAGTTCGTATTAAAGCTAAATCTCCTACTGTAAAGCGGTCATAAAAACGTCTTCTGTTTCTATGAATCACTCCAATATGACCATCAAAAGGTTTTGGCACTCTGAAAAAATAGTAAACTGCTTACTCGCTTGATTAACTAGATTTGTGTATATATAGTTGTTTACCATAAATGAGATTAGAATAATATCCGATCACCTGAGCATATCCTAAGCTTCACTAATAACCTGTGCTGATCTTAATTTCCCCTGCCAAAACTCTAGATTTTGAAACTCCTGCAAGTGTTGAGTATTTTTCTCAACCAGATTTTTTGACTGACACAGAGGTTTTAGTTGAGCAATTACGTCAGTTATCAGCATCAGAGATTTCATCGCTGATGAAAATTAGTGACAAGTTAGGAGAGTTAAACGCATCTCGCTATCAGACTTGGCAACTTTCAGATGATAATACTAATGCTAAACAGGCTTTACTGGCATTTCAAGGAGATGTTTATCAGGGAATGGCTGTTGATAATTTTAACCAGCAGGATTTTGACTTTGCTCAAGAACATTTAAGAATTTTGTCTGGACTGTATGGTTTACTCAAACCATTAGATTTAATTCAACCCTATCGCTTAGAAATGAGTACAAAACTGGCTTACTCTAAGCTCAAAGATTTATCAGCCAATACGCTTTATGAATTTTGGCAAGATAAACTTACTCTGGCTATTAATCAGCAGTTAGATCGCTTAGACAACAAAACTATTGTTAATTTAGCTTCAAATGAATACTTTAAAGCAGTTAAGCCAAAATTGCTGCGGGGAGATATTATTACCCCTATATTTAAAGATTGGAAGCAGGGAAAATACAAAATAATTAGTTTTTATGCCAAGAAGGCTCGCGGTATGATGGCTGCATACATTATTAGAAATAAACTACAAAATACCCAAGACCTAAAAAATTTCAGCGAAGCTGGCTATGGTTACGATGATGAATTATCCGATCACAAAAATCTAGTCTTTACCCGCCACCAATAGATTTAAGCAAAAAATAACTGTTTACTTGCTTGATCTTGATTATTTATTCCCCTAGCTCTGCTTTTAGATAGTATGTAATTGATGTTTAATTAATTGGATTACTTATAATAAATGGTTAAGGCATTAATTTAGTGAGATTACCAAACTTTCGCTCATGGTTTTTTTATACCCTCAAACGCAACATTCTCTAATACCTCAAACCAAGTCGGCTGAAGATAATTTAAATTTAGCCGAGGAAAACAAAAGCTTTCGCCAAGAGTTTTTTAGCCTACTGGGCAAAAAAATAGAAGAGATAGCTAAAACCTATTGCGAGCCTGAAGATTTGGAAAAGATGTATCGTCATGTACGTCAAGAATTAGACTCGATGCCAGAAATACAAGCAGTACATCAACGTCGTAGGGAATTACAAGATCGTCTGTGGACAAGAGTGGCAAACGATCTAGAGGGCGATCTTGATTGCTTATTGAAAACTTTTGAATCTAATCTCAAGGTTGAAAATAAAGGGACATTAGAATTAAATTCTAAATTTGATTACCCTTCTCATCAGTTAAAAGTTGACATTCATCGTATGCCTGGAGGCTATTTACAAGATCGCGATGAATCAGATTTTTGGACGGGGGCAATGTACGATCATGGAACTTTCCTTTATGGTCAAGGTTGGTTTGGGGGGTTAAACGATGAATTGGGTCATACATTAATTAATAACGTTCTTGGCGATCGCTGTCCAAAATTTAATCCGCAAAAAATTTTAGATCTGGGTTGTTCGGTAGGACACAGCACTTTGCCCTATAGTGCAAAATACCCTGATGCAGAAGTATGGGGAATCGATCTCGGCGCATCCCTATTAAGATACGCGAGGGCTAGAGCGGCAGCACTAAATACTACAGTCCATTTCGCACAGCAAAACGCCGAAAAAACAGAATTTGCCGATGCTTCTTTCGATTTAGTAGTGAGTCATATCTTACTCCATGAAATTCCTAGTGGTGCAAGAAAGAGGGTATTTGCTGAAAGCTATCGCTTACTTAAGCCAGGGGGAATCATGATTCATTTAGAAAGTCAACTGTTCTTATCTCCGCCCAGTATGCTTGCCCGTTATTTTCGAGATACAGAAGTGTGGGTAAATTCAGAACCCTATTTAGGATCTTCTAAATTTGCCGATTTTACCGATTACGCCCTTGCTGCTGGATTTGAACCAGAAAATTTGACAATTCATTGCGTACCTGGTTATTTTGCACAACAAAAAGGTAATAACAATCCAGGTTGGTTAGCATTTTATGGCAAGAAAGATTAAGTTAATATGTAACTTAAGCAAGTACTTGCTGAAATAATTCAGTAAGTTAATAATCAAGACTATTTAACGCTCGATCCAAAATAGTTCTAACTATTTCAGTCTTGGGCTTTCGAGTATCTACACTCAACTGACTCAATCGCTTATTTAGCGACTCTGAATATCAACAGTAAACCTTATACTTGACTCTTTAGCTTTGCGATCGCCAAACAATTCCTGCTATAGTCCTTTGTACTTCTGCTAGTCCTCCCGCGCTATCAATAACCACATGGTCAACTGAATGGGCGATCGCAGGTATCTTATCCAATAAAGGATCTGGTTCAGTCTTGAATAGGATTTAGTATTATTAGATTACTGCACTATTATGTTTGATTCCTTAAGTCTAAAATCCGAATATCGCTGTTTTGATGGAACTGTTGCCTACTATACTCATCATTCAGACTCCTGTAACTGTGACATGAATTTTGCAGTTTATCTTCCTCCTCTGGCACAATCTCAACCAGTCCCAATTCTCTATTACCTTTCAGGCTTAACCTGCAACGAAGAAAATTTTATTACCAAAGCTGGCGCACAACGTTACGCTGCTGAGTTAGGAATTATGTTGGTTGTACCCGATACTAGCCCCCGCAATACAGGCATACCTGGAGAAGACGAGACGTGGGATTTGGGTAGCGGTGCAGGATTTTACATAGATGCGACGGAGAAGCCCTGGAGTAAACATTATCAAATGTATAGCTATATTACTCAAGAGTTGCCACAATTGATTAAGGATAACTTTTCAGTTAAATCAGCCAGACAAAGTATTTTTGGGCATTCTATGGGAGGACATGGTGCATTGATTTGCGCTTTGAAAAATCCTCAACAATACCTATCAGTATCCACCTTTGCACCTATAGCCGCACCGATGAATTGTCCCTGGGGGGATAAAAGTTTTACGGCATATTTAGGTAGCGATCGCCAAAAGTGGGCAAAATACGATGCTACGGAATTGATTAAGCAAACCCAGCTAAATTGCACGATCCTAATCGATCAGGGTACTGCCGATACATTTTATGAGCAAAAACAGTTATTACCAGAAAATTTTCAACAAGCCTGTCAACAAGTGGGACAAGATTTAAATTTACGCTGGCAAACGGGATACGATCACAGCTATTTTACGATCAGTACGTTTATAAAGGATCATATACAGCATCATGCTGTGTATTTAAATAAATAGCTAATGATGTCAATTGAAGCTCATAGGTTTATTGAGACAAATCATTTTGTTTAAGATAAATTTTCCTAGCTAAAAGTGACTGGCGAGGTTGCGCTCGGCAAATCAAATACCAATTTATATATTTGTTTAATTTTTCTGATACTTGCTATGTCTAAATTTATTACGTTTAAGCCCATAGGAGAAATCTTACAAGAAGCAGGTTTAATTACTACTCCGCAATTGGAAGTTGCTCTTCGAGATCAAACATACTATGAAGATATGCGCTTAGGGGAAATATTGGCTTTAAGAGGTTGGATTAAACAGGATACTGCCGATTTCTTTGTGCAAGAGTGGTTTAAGCTAGTTAATAGACGAATAGAACATCCCATCGGCTTCTATTTTCAAAAGGCAGGATTATTAAGTGAAGAGGATATCAAGGCTATTTTAGTCGAACAAAGCAGACTTTCACTTCGTTTTGGAGATACCGCTGTTCAACAAGGTTTAATTAAGCCTAATACAGTCAATTTCTTTATCCAAAACTTATTTCCATCGCAATTAATTATACCCTCAAGAAAAAATCAAGAATTTCGACCTGAATTTCAAATAGATGAAGACAATCACCAAGAAAAAATTACTAAAGACGATATCACTCATTGGGTGAGATTAAGCGCAGAAACGATGACTAAGTTTTAGAGACTGTTTGTCAAACAAAAATTAAATGCTAGTACAGGTTGGGTTAGATTTTGACCGCTAACCCAACCTAGGTTAATTAATAATTGACAAAAATTAGAGTGTAAAGACCGTATCTTATTAAAATGAAAATCGCTATATTAATTCTCAAACACCTTCAGAGTCTGAAGTTTTATCTTCATTTTGCTCTATTTTTTGAACTTCAGTGGTGATATTGATTTCTGTAGTAGTCACTTCAATAATATTAGACTGATCTGATTCTCGATTACTAGACATATCTTCAGACATTGCTTCTAATACTTCAGCAACTTCTACCGTTTCTAAGGAATCCAAGGGAGATGGTTTTTTTTCAGTTACGGCTTGAATCTCTGGAACTTCTTTTGCGTCAGGAGCAGTTTCTGCTTCAATCTTATTAGGAGTAGCAGATTCATCTTCAGAGCTAACTTCAGGTTGTTCAGCTATTGATAAAGTAGTCTCTGGCTCTGATGTAGAAGTTTTTTCTGAGCTTTCTGCGGTATCAGGTGTTTTGTCTCGATCAACATCAACTACCGATGCTTCGGGTTGGGTATTTGGGATACTAGTTTTTGTCTCTTGGGGTCGATCATCTTTAATATCGGCTATTTGCTCTTGAGGAACTTTTATCTGCTTATTTGCCTCAGTTTTAGCTATTTCTGGCTGAGGCTCGACGGTATCTGAAGCAGCAGCTTTTTGTTCGGTAATTGGCTGCACTTCTGCAATAGGTTCGCTAGTAGGATTAGTTGCTGTGGTCTTTTGATCTACTTCTTCTAATATGTCGTCTAGTTTGGTATTAGTAATAGCAGCTTTTTGCTTGCTACCAAATAATCTACCAAATACTCCTGATTTACTTTTATTACTACTAGAAATTTTATTATTAGATTTCTGTGAGCTACTTTCTGGGGAAGTTGTTTGAGGAATAGCTATTTCTTGTTCTGTAACTTTAGCTGGAGTCTTAGGATCATAAGGTATTACTTCTGGCTGGGGTTGCAACTGGGTGCGCTTTAGTAAACCGTTGAGTTTTTGTAGTACAGAAAAATTATTGATGGCAGATGCCTTAGTCGGATTGGCGACTGCTTTTCTCAACTTGAGAGTTTGCCAACTGTATGAAACGATTAATACTGTCGCTGCTGCTTGTCCTAATAGTACAGCACCAGTAATGTTTCTAGCACAAAACCATAGCACCAAGGCATAAAACAATCCCACTCCACTCCAGAGAAAGTCATCTCGGCGATGAATATCAGAAATTAAAAAAGCTGTTGAGAATAAAACTAAACTACTTAAGGTTACCGCGATCGCCAAGGCATATGACAGCATTTTTCTGACTCCATCTCTGATTTCTCTATATATTTTGCGACAAGAACTTAAGATTTTGCAGTAATTGCAGTATTTTGTAAAGGAGAGTGTTGAGATTAGTAGATAACTTTTCTCTGTTTCCCTTCTTTTGTACTGTAGTTTATTAACTATTTATTGTGGCTCGTTGGAAATTAAATAGACTTTGGCAAACTCTTACTTACTTTGAAGTTATTCCTCTAATTAGTTCTTGGCAAAACATTTTCAAGTCTAATCAATCTAAAAATTATAATCAACAAACAACTATGACAATTCTAGTAGCTGGGGCAACGGGTGGAGTAGGTAAACGTGTAGTCAAAAATTTACTTGAGCAGAATTATCGTGTTAGAGCTTTAGTCCGAGATGCAGCCAAAGCCCAAGAGATGCTAGGAGATCGGGTAGAATTATTTGCAGCCGACATTACTATCCCAGAAACTCTCAAGCCAGAAATGATGCAGGGAGTAAGCGCAGTTATTTGCTGCACAGGCACAAAAGTTCAGCCAGTTGAAGGGGATACCCCAACGCGAGAGAAATATTACCAGGGAATTAAGTTTTATCTTCCTGAAGTGGTTGATACTCCAGAGTTAGTCGAATACGAAGGAATCAAAAATCTGGTCAAAGTTGTATCGCAGCATATTTGCCCTGCTACTAGTAAGCTATTATTTGACTTTGCCAATCCCAACGCTGATATTAAAGAAGCTTGGGGTGCAGTAGATGATGTAGTTATGGGAGGAGTAAGCCAGAGCAATATTCGTCTAGCGCAGAATAAAGCCATTTTTTCAGGTATTGTCTCCACAGATAATAACGGCGGTTTTGCGTCGGTGCGTACTCGTAATGTTGAGCCACCTCTGGATTTATCAGATTATGAGGGCATAGAGTTAAAAGTAATTGGTGATGGTAAACGCTATAAGTTTATTACTCGCTGTGAAGGTAAATGGGATGGAATCGGTTACTGTTACTCTTTTGACACAGTTTATAACTTCCCAACGACTATTCGTATTCCTTTTCAAGATTTGATCCCTGTCTTTCGTGCTAAAACCGTAACCGAAGCAAGTCAATTTGATGCTGCTAAAGTTTACTCCATGCAGTTGATGTTGAGTAAGTTTGAATACGATGGTGAACTAAATCCTAAATTTGAAGCGGGTTCGTTTAGCTTGCAGGTTGAATATATCAAAGTTTATGGTGGTCAAGCAAAACTCCAATTCGTTCAGGTAAGTTCAGCGGGTGTTACTCGCCCTAATCGCCCAGGAATTAACTTAGAAGAAGAACCGCCTGCGGTAAGAATGAATGAGCGATTAGGCGGTATTTTAACCTGGAAACTGCGAGGGGAAGAAGCTATTAAAGCCAGTGGTTTGACCTATACAATTATTCGTCCCTGTGCTTTAACCGAACAACCAGGAGACAAAATTTTAGCTGCTGAACAAGGAGACAACATCAGGGGACAAGTCAGCCGAGATGCGATCGCCCAGTTGTGTATTCAGGCACTAAATTTCCCCGAAGCAGTTAATAAAACTTTTGAAGTTAAAGAAGAACAGAAGGGTGTTACTGATTGGAAAAAATTGTTTAATAACTTGCAAGCAGATAGTTGAACTTTAAATTATCTGATTCAATCTATGACTGTTCTTTTTGCCTTTTTCTTCTGTCTACCAATCTTAGCTGTAAACCCTCCAAAAAATACTAAAAAAGCCCTGCTTGTTGAGAATCAGGCACAATTCAAAAATGCTCTTAAAAACGATAAAACCCTCTCACCGAGAAGGTTTTAAATGTATCGGAGCGGCGGGATTTGAACCCACGACCCCCACTACCCCAAAGTGGTACGCTACCAAGCTGCGCTACGCCCCGTAATTAATCACAAACTTAATATTACGAGTTTTCGTGGTTTAACGCAAACTTTTTTGGCAAAGGGATAGAAGTATTTTGAATAAAGAGATATTAAGTAGTACATATCTATTGTAAATAGCAATAAGTTGAACGGTCGTTAACCGAAAAGTGGGTAGTTTTTATCAGTACCCCCAAACTATGTATATAGATGATTTGCGGCGTAAAGCTAAAATAGGCAAAGTATCGATAGATGTTAAAAACAATCAAATCCGAGTTCGATTTACGTATCCTAAAAGTACTAAAAATGATTTCTATTTAGGAGTTTCTACGGATGCCAACTGGCAAAAAGCCTTAAAGACCGCCCAAACTCTTGATAGTGATATTTATTCGGATAATTATGACTCGACACTTGTTAAATACAAGCCCGAACGAGCTAAGAAATTGGGAATCGCTAATAAAAAGTCCAATTTGAGAGATTTGTGGGAAGTCTACAAGGATTTGAGCAAAGAGCGAGTTGCAGCCACAACCGTTAAAAAGCACTGGACTACTTACGAAAAACATTATTTAGGCAGAACTCCAAAAGAATTACTAGAGTTAAATCTAGCTAGTGAGTTTGTGGCTCATCTGCTTGGTCGTTATAGTTCGGGGTCTATAAGACCTATTTTTTCCAACTGTTTGAATCCGTCAGTAAATCTGGCTGTAAAAACTAGAAAAATTGAACATAATTTTTATGCAGATGTTCCTCTACAGAAAAAGTCCAAAAAACAGATTGAGGCTTACGAACCAGAAGAAGTCAAAATAATAGTTGCTGCATTCTATAGCAATCAGGAATCAAATGTGAGAAAATGAAGTAAAAGTTGCTGACTAGAAAAAAAATGGAAGAACTAAATGCTTTTATCGAGTCAAATCCCGACCCAAGAGAATTAAAACGAGCGGTGGCAGTCAGGATGACCTTCA
>JBBSPC010000107.1:0-17734 GCA_038259125.1 Chroococcales cyanobacterium
AAAAGAGTTATTCTCGACCCAAAAAATCACAAACAAAGACAGCTTAACTATATTTTTGGCTAATTATTTTCTCTTTTAGCTATTTTAAACTGGCTGAACTATTTTCTCATGATTTTTTTTAGTCTAAACTACAGTTATAACATACCTGGAGAGGATGATTGCGCTACAGCAGCCAGCTACTTGTTAAAAATAAAATATACCGTTAGCATTCCTGTAGTTACGTCTATATCCGTACCTAATACATAAGAGACATCAGTAGAAGCCAGCAGGAGTAACAATAATTTCATTTTTGTGATAGATAAAATCTCGATGTTCTCCATTCCGCCAATTTTCTAGGCGATGAGGTTCGTCTCTTAAGTTGAGAATAATATGATGTTGTTCGTATCTATCGGTTGGCATCGAAGCAGGTTCGGCTTCAAAATACTCAAGAGTAAGTAAATCTACTGCCGTGGGACGCACTAAATCGATGCTCTGAATTAGTGGCTCGCAGGGGTATATATCTTGATATTTAGACATCTAAAACACTAATAAAGCCGAATTATATCTTTTGATTACTTTTAACTCATTTATTGATAATTCTAATTAAAAACGCTGAGCTTAGAGCGATCGCTTTAAAGTGAAACATTAAGATTAGCTAGTTATTTACCTCAGATCGGCAATGCTATTTAGTAATGCTATAATGCTAAAGCAACATTTTGTTACATAAATTTTAATGTAGCGTTGCTAAAAAATGTGCTAGTTCGCTATAGCTCTATTGACAGTGGGGCTGCAAATACTAGTAGTGGATAACAGTAAATTATGTAAATTAATTCGGATAAACACTTACAGTATTTCATATTTAGCGTCATTGATGGTAAAAATATATAGCAATATCAAGCTATTAATGATCGATAAGGCAATTTAAAAGGATGCAATTAAAACACGGCATTCTTAATTACCTGTGAAAAAGTGCAATTTTTATAGATAGTAGTTTGGCAAACAAGATCAAATAATAATGAATCCACCCTCAAATCAACTACGGGCAATAGTGACAGGTGCAAGTAGTGGTATTGGAAAAGCAACTGCTTTAGCCTTTGCTAAATCAGGTATTGAGGTTGCTTTAGTAAGTCGTTCGGCAAAAAAGCTAAAAATTGTAGCTGATGAAATAAATGCTCTAGGAACTCAAGCTAAAGCCAGCGTTTACCCCATAGACTTAGCAATTGTAGATCGAGTCAAGCTAAAGATTGCTGAAATTTGCGATCATTTTGGCTCTATTGATATTTTAGTTAATAATGCAGGAATGGGATATACCAACTCTTTAAGTAATACCACCTTGGAAGATTGGCAAAAAGTGATCGAGCTTAATTTAAATAGCCCTTTTCAATGTATACAAGGAGTTTTGCCTCAAATGCGCGATCGCCGCAAAGGCACAATCATTAACGTTGCTTCCATTGCTGCGTTTAATGCCTTTCCTGATTGGGGTGCTTATGGCGTAAGCAAAGCTGCCTTAGTAGCGTTGGGCAAAGCTTTATCAGTAGAAGAAAGAGGCAATGGTATTCGCACAGTGACAATCTCTCCTGGTTCGGTTAACACTCCCATTTGGGATACAGATACCGTCCAGGCAGATTTTAATCGCGAAGCAATGCTGACCCCAGAGATCGTTGCCCAATCAATACTCCATACAGCTTTACTACCTGATTACGCAGTAGTAGAAGAGATGATTGTTACGCCTAGTGGAGGGGCATTATAAGTAACGTTGATCACGGCGCGTTTTATACATAAATCTTCATACATAAAAGCCACCTTACTAAATTTAGTAGCAAGAGGACAGAGTTTTACTCTTATTAATTAATTATGACAAGAGTTTCTTCTAACGGTTCTAGTAATTCAGAATCTTTAAGCAATAATGCTTCAAACCGATTAAAATCAAATTTGCGCGAGCAGATTTCTAGTAGACCAGATCGCAATACTCATAATGGCAAAGCTGCTCAAATCAAGCCGACTTCTGAAGCTGCCAAAGAGAAAATGATGGAAGCAGTTTATACAATGTTGGAGTGCGTAGGCGAAGATCCAGAACGAGAAGGATTACTCAAAACTCCTAAGCGAGTAGCCGAAGCAATGGAATACTTAACGAGTGGTTACAACCAATCTTTAGAAACCATTGTCAACAATGCCATTTTTGACGAAGGACATAATGAAATGGTATTAGTTCGGGACATCAACTTTTTTAGTCTCTGTGAGCATCATATGCTGCCCTTTATGGGAAGAGCGCACGTGGCATATATTCCTAATCAAAAAGTAGTCGGTTTAAGCAAGCTTGCCCGTATTGTCGAAATGTATGCTCGTCGTTTACAGGTACAAGAGCGTCTTACTCGCCAAATTGCTGAGGCAATTCAAGAAACATTAGAACCTCAGGGAGTTGCCATCGTTATGGAAGCGACTCATATGTGTATGTCTATGCGTGGAGTGCAAAAGCCTGGTTCTTGGACTGTAACTAGCGCGATGCTAGGTGTGTTTCAAGAAGAACAGAAAACTCGTGAAGAATTTCTGAATTTAATTCGTCATCAACCTAGCTTTATGTAAAAGCTTAGGCTCAGCAAATTCTTAGTTCATATAACCTAATAATCTGATGAGTGTTTTGCCAATTCAAATTTGCTGTTGCTCAATTAACGTTGACGAGCGACCCCGCGTCGCTGTTAGAAGTCAGACCCACAGCTTGCAAGGCAAGCAAAGTCCTGCGGAGCAGGACGATGGCATGGGCGACATAAAGGCTGCGGGAAACCCACAGCCACGCGCCCTTACGAATAGTGCCGTTCGGCGAAAGACGCAAGATAAAGGGCTTCTTGCTCAACAAAGGGCTTGCCCGCAACTACGCACGAGTCGTGACCGGTATGGTAATTAGCACTTGGACAAGAAGACATATCCTGTCTTTAATTGATTTTACGGCAGCAGAATACGAGACTGTACTACAAACTGCCGCTAGTTTTCAGAAAGTGCTTTCAGGGAGAACTAAGAAAGTTCCTGCACTTCAGGGTAGAGTTGTGGCAAATATGTTTTTTGAACCTTCTACCCGCACTCGCAGCAGTTTTGAATTGGCAGCCAAAAGGTTGTCGGCAGATATTTTAAATTTTTCTCCTGGGAATTCTTCCCTAAGCAAAGGAGAAACAATCTTAGATACGGCAAAAACATATCTAGCAATGGGTGCGGACATCATGGTAATTCGTCATCAAGAAGCAGGTGTGCCTCAAGCGATCGCCACGGAGATGGATCGCCTAAATTCAGGGGTAACCATACTTAATGCGGGAGATGGTTTACATCAACATCCTTCCCAGGCTTTGCTGGATCTATTTACCCTTACTTCTTTCTTAGATGCCGATAATCCTCGTTTAGAATTATTAGCAGGGAAAAAAATAGCGATCGTCGGTGACATTCTTCATTCTAGAGTAGCCCGTTCTAACATCTATAGCCTAACCGCAGCTGGGGTAGAAGTTCACTTAGCAGCACCTCCTACCCTCTTACCCAAAGCCTTTTTAGCCATGATAGACCCAGAGCGTCAGGGTAAATTATTTCTTCATTGGGAATTAAACCCCGCCTTAGAAAACGCTGATTTTGTGATGACGTTGCGGTTACAAAAAGAACGAATGACGGCGAATTTTATTCCTAGCTTACGAGAATATCATCAACTGTTTGGAATTACCCGCGATCGCTTAAAAATATGTAACCCTAATGTTAAAGTACTTCATCCTGGTCCAACAAATCGCGGCGTAGAAATAACCTCAGACCTAATGGACGATCCTAGCTTGAGCCTCATTCCTCAACAGGTGACAAGCGGTGTCTCAACTCGTATGGCATTGTTATATTTGATCGGCATTAATAGCGAAAGTTAGAAGCTTAACTGTAGGAGCAATACCAAGCGATATGCTATCCGTCAAGAATTAAGCAAGTCAGTGAATGCTAAAGCTGGTTTAGTAAGAATTTTGTTTGAATTTATTAGGATGCCTTTTTATGAATTAACCAATGAGATTTGCAACAATAAAGATTGAAGAGAAATTTTAAGAGCCAGGGTATATGAAACGGATTGTCTTGATTGCGGGATTTGAATCTTTTAACGCTAACCTGTATCGTCAGGCTGCGAATATAGCTATAGCCAGGTGTAAAGAGTTAGAAGTAATAGTTTTTAGCGATCGCGACATCACTACATTTCCTGCTAAAGTAGAAACTGCGCTACAGTCTGCCGATGTCTTTTTTGGTAGTTTGCTTTTTGATTATGACCAGGTAATGTGGTTACGAGAAAGAGTTCAAGATATTTCCATCAGGCTTGTGTTTGAGTCAGCTTTAGAGTTGATGAGTCTGACGCAGTTGGGTAAATTTGCCATTGGCGATAAACCCAAGGGAATGCCTAAGCCTGTTAAATTTATTCTCAGCAAGTTCGGTAATGGCAAAGAAGAAGATAAGCTTGCTGGCTATATTAGCTTTTTAAAAACGGGACCAAAGTTACTAAAATATATTCCAGGAAAGAAAGTACAGGATTTACGCAACTGGCTAATCATTTACGGTTACTGGAATGCAGGAGGCACAGAGAATGTTGCTTCGATGTGTTGGACGCTGGCAGAAAAATATCTTGGTTTGACCGTTGGCGATATTCCCCAGCCAATTGAAACCCCTAACATGGGTTTATTGCATCCCGAATACCAGGGTTATTTTACATCCCCGCAAGATTATTTAACTTGGTATCAAAACTCCCCCCTTACAAAGGGGGGTTGGGGGGGATCGAAACCAGTCATCGGGATCTTGTTATATCGCAAACACGTCATTACCAAACAACCTTATATACCCCAGTTAATTAAACATTTTGCATCCCAAGGATTAATCCCTTTGCCTATATTTATTAATGGCGTAGAAGGTCATGTAGCGGTTAGAGACTGGATGACTACTACCTATGAACAAGAACAAAGACAGCAAGATAATAAAGAAATACTTTCGCTAAAAGATGATGCAGTAAAAGTCGATGCAATTGTTTCTACTATTGGTTTTCCCTTGGTCGGCGGACCCGCAGGATCGATGGAAGCTGGCAGACAGGTAGAAGTAGCTAAAAGAATACTCACTGCTAAGAATGTTCCCTATATAGTTGCTGCACCTTTACTCATTCAGGATATCCATTCCTGGACTCGTCAGGGTATTGGTGGTTTACAAAGTGTAGTGCTGTATTCCTTGCCTGAATTAGATGGTGCGATCGATACCATCCCTTTAGGTGGTTTAGTAGGAGAAGATATTTATCTTGTACCAGAAAGACTCCATCGCCTTACTGGTAGAATAAAAAACTGGATTGGTTTGCGACATACTCCTACCCCAGCCAGAAAAATTGCCGTTATTTTATATGGCTTCCCCCCTGGTTACGGCGCAACAGGTACAGCAGCACTATTAAACGTACCTAAGAGTTTATTAAACTTTCTCCAGGCACTCAAAGCTCAAGGTTATGACGTAGGCGAATTACCCGAAGATGGCGAAGAGATTATCAAGCGGGTAAAAGAAGCTGATGAATCTATTCCTGCACAACAAGGAGATTCCGTAAACGTCCGCACTTTAGAAAAATGGTTGGGCTATCTGCAAACTACCAGAATCGAAAAGCAGTGGAAATCCTTAACAGGTACAGGACTTAAAACCTACGGGGATGAGTTTCAACTTGGAGGTATCCAGTTAGGTAATGTCTGGATAGGAGTACAGCCACCGTTAGGCATAGCAGGAGATCCTATGCGGTTGATGTTTGAAAAAGATTTAACTCCCCATCCCCAGTACACAGCTTTTTATAAATGGTTGCAAAATGAATATCAGGCTGATGCGGTAGTTCACTTTGGGATGCACGGCACAGTAGAATGGCTTCCTGGTTCACCTTTGGGCAATACGGGTTATTCGTGGTCAGATATTTTATTGGGTGATATTCCCAACTTATATATCTATGCAGCCAATAATCCTTCGGAATCTATTTTGGCAAAACGTCGGGGTTATGGCGTTTTAGTTTCTCACAATGTTCCTCCTTACGGACGGGCAGGTTTATATAAAGAATTAATTGCCTTGCGGGAATTGATTGGAGAGTATCGAGAAGACACTGACAAGAATTATGCCTTGAGAGATATTATTTGTCAGAAGATTGTTGATGCTGGCTTAGAAAAAGACTGTAAGTTTACAGAGGGTTTAAAACAAGGAATTAGTTTTACTGTCGAGAATGAGAAATTATTTAGTAAAAATGTAATTAATCAATATTTTGTTCAAGTATATGAATACTTGCAGGTATTAGAACAGCGTTTGTTTTCTTCTGGACTGCACGTTTTGGGGGAAAAGCCTAATAAAGAAGAGTTGAAGTCGTATTTGGAGGCGTATTTTGATGGAGGGTTGTCGGAGAGTGAGATTGAGGGAATTATTTCGCGCCAAGATGATCCCCCCAACTTCCCTTACAAAGGGGGGCAAGCTAACGGCGAAAGCCTTTTACTTAAGTTAGAAGAAGCAGCAAAAATCAGGGACTTACTAGTGCAGAATACGGATGAGATGACTAACCTGTTGCGAGGTTTAAACGGTGAATATATACCCCCCGCGCCTGGAGGAGATTTGTTACGGGATGGTAGCGGTGTGTTACCCACTGGCAGAAATATCCATGCTTTAGATCCTTATCGAATGCCTTCTCCTGCTGCTTATGAACGAGGAAAAGAGATTGCCAAGAAAATTATTCAGCAGAATTTAGAGGAAAAAGGTGCTTATCCTGAAACTGTAGCGGTCATGTTGTGGGGATTGGATTCAATTAAAACTAAAGGAGAATCTTTAGGTATTTTATTAGAGTTAGTCGGTGCTGAACCTGTTAAGGAGGGTACGGGAAGAATTGTCCGCTATGAGTTGATCCCCTTAGAAAAATTAGGACATCCTCGCATTGATGTTTTAGCTAACCTGTCGGGTATCTTCCGCGATACTTTTGTCAATATTATTGAATTGCTAGATGATTTATTCCGACGGGCAGCAGAAGCTGAGGAATCGGCGGATAATAACTATATTCGCAAGCATTGTTTGACATTAAAAGCCCAGGGTGTAGACAATGCCAGTGCCAGAATGTTTTCTAATCCTGCTGGTGATTTTGGTTCTTTAGTTAACGACCAAGTAGTAGATAGTAATTGGGAATCTAGTGATGAACTGGCGGATACCTGGAAAAGCCGTAATGTGTTTAGTTATGGACGCCAAGATAAAGGACAGGCAAGACCAGAAGTATTATCGCAGTTATTAGAGACAAACAGTCAAATTATCCAAGAAATTGACTCTGTTGAATACGGCTTAACAGACATCCAGGAGTACTATGGCAACACTGGTGGCTTAAAACTGGCAGCGGAAAAACAAAGCGGGAAAGAAGTAGAAACCTCATTTGTCGAAAGCTTCTCTAAAGATACCAACCCCCGCAAGCTAAAAGACTTACTGCGCATGGAATACCGCACCAAATTACTTAATCCTAAATGGGCAGAAGCAATGGCGGATCAAGGTTCTGGTGGTGCTTATGAAATCTCTCAACGCATGACGGCTTTAATCGGTTGGGGTGGCACAGCTAATTTTAAAGATGATTGGGTATACGACCAAGCAGTTGATACCTATGCTTTAGATGCAGAGATGGCACAAAAGTTACGGGATGCCAATCCTGAAGCCTTTCGTAATATTGTCGCACGAGCGATCGAGGCTAGTGGACGGGGTTTGTGGAACGCTGATGAAGAGAAATTAGATAAGTTAAGGGAATTATACGAGTCTACAGAGAATGAATTGGAAGGAGTCACGATCTAATTTCGGACAAGACAACTAACTGCAAACGGATATTATTGTTTGCTTGTCCAGTTAAAACAATTTTAGATAAATGGCTATAAATATTGTTAGGCAAGCTTTTGAACAAAAAACATTTTTAAGTTTGGTCAGTAAACGTCTATTTTCGCTCAAAAGCAAACTTATTTGTTTTAATTAGTCTTGACGATCGCGTTTAATATGTCTAGAATTTTGGACGGAAAAGCTCAGTAGAGCAAACTGTTAAAATTAACCCTAACTAAAAGTGGGTCTTGAGTTCATCTATTGATTCAACTCTTAAAATAATTAAGAGAAACTTTACTATGACCAATGCAACTGTAAATGCGCCAAAAATCACAAAAACGAAAGGTAGAAGTTCTGCTTATCCAAGATTCAATTTACAGAAAACAGAAGAGTTAGCTTTAAAAGCTTTTGGTAATGGTGCGCGTAATTGCGATCAAGACATTATAGCCAAAGCAGTAGGATATTCAAATGCTAAAAACGGATCTTATAAATCCCTAAAAGCTGCTGCTAGAAGTTTTGGTCTGGTAAATTACGATGGAAATAGTTCTATTTCCGTAGAAGAAGCATGGATAGAAGCTATTCACTCCGAAGATTCAGCCAAAATAAAACAAGCAAGAAAACAATCTATACAAAAACCGAATCTTTATCAGCAAATCATAGAGGAATATCAAGATCGTCAGCTTCCTCAGTTAGATAAATTGTCTCGTGAATTACACTTAAATCCTAAATATGGAATTTTACAAGACGTTGCTGAAATTGCTGCTGGGATTTTCTTGGAATCAGCAGAGTATGCAGGAATAATTAACCCAAACAGATATATCACTATTGAAGATGATTTTGTAGAAGAAGATAGTACCCTAATTGAGGACAATATTGCAGATTCACCGAATGAAAACACTATAGTTAACAATATAAGAAAAAACGAACATAAACAAAACTATGAACAGCAAGAAAAAAGTGTAACCAACGACGCCAATATTCCTGTAGCCAATAATATTCATTCAGAAGAAGGTTTGGAAAAATATGAAATTAACTTAGTTAATCAAAAAAGAGCATATATTTATGTGCCAGTTCCATTACCTTATGGTGAGAAAGAAAGGCTCAAAAAGTATCTAGATTTGATGCTTGAAGATTCACCATCTGACTCAAAAGTTTCAAAATCTGGAATTGATGAAAATCTAGGATAAAAATCTTTGTGGGATTAGTACTTTGCTGAAAATCTTAACTTCAGTAGGCTTCCAAGATAGACGGGATTCAGAAGTCATATTTTATTCGATACATATCCTTCTCTTCAAATTTAGGTATTTTTGCTTTCTTTTTATCTGTTCCTGAAGACAAGGTTTTATCATCTCCAGAATGAGAGGTTGAATCTTTTTTCTTCTTTTCAGAGTTATCTTGACTACTTGACATAATTAAAGAGATTGACTGTACAAAGCATTATAACAACTACTTGCAGAAGGTTTAGAAGTTTTAATCATGACGGAAAATCTCGAACCACCACCAATTGATGATGAGTATGAGGCAAACGTTTCTCTGACTTATGACTATGTGGCAAAATCTATTAAGGAAATACAGGATGTCAGTGACAGCATTAACAATAAGTTTTTGTTACTAGCTACGTTCAACTTAACTTATGTTCGCTTCTTTTTGAGTGGCTTACCCGAATTAGACAATTATATTGACTCTTTGCTCTGTAATTCTTGTTTATTGCTAAAAATACTAGCTTATATATTTTCTGCTTGCAGTATTGTTTTCTGTTTTATTGGGTTATACAGCAATACTGAATATTTTATTATTACTCCAGATCTTTTGATTGATGAATGCGATCGCACTACTACTATCGGTCTAAAATTAGCAATTATTAATACCCAAACTAAGAAACTAGAAAGTTTTATTAAATTGGCAGAACAAAAAAAGAAATTTTTTAACTACTCGATGATTCTTTTTATGGTATCTGGATTAATGGCTATTATGGATATTTTTATTGATTTTGTATTTAATCATTTCTAGTAATATTGTTACAAGAGTAATCTCGCTCTTTATATCTCGCTTTTTATATTGAAGTTCTGGAAGAAAGAGGGGACAGCGTTTGAGAAGATAATGAATAAAGCGTACAGGATTTATCTTATTAGTTACTAACTTTTTACTTTGATAATATTAGAAGAGCGATCGCCTGAAGGGTAAGCAAAATATACGCACGCGATCGCAATAAAATAATATTTACAACAAATATCTTTGCCAACCAAATCAACAAATCATAACCTCTAAATTATCTCAGTAAAACGTAATGCAGCTAAATCTAATGATAATAACTGTTCATAGGCGTTATCGATATAACCCATCCCTCGTAAATAACCTGTATTTGCGCCTGGTAAAATATATTTAAGGCTATTTTGATTAAAGCGATCGCGTAATTTAGCGATATTATCTAACTGTCGCCACCAATGAAAAGTTTTAGCAGTGCGAAGAGGAGCAATTTCTGTTGGAGATTTTGGTAGCAAATGCCTGCCAGAAAATAGAACACCCCCATGTTGAGAACAGTAAAGACAAGATGAGCCAGGAGAATGTCCAGAAGTCCAAATAAGCTCTAAATCTGGGCTTATAGCTAAATTATCAGCAAAAGAGACGACTTTGATTTCTGGTAGTAAATAAGCCTCCTGTTCTTGCACTATTACTTGACAATCGAACTCTTGCTGCATCTGCATGATGCTCTTGCTAATTCCCCCTCGATGGGTAATGATTAGGCGTTTAATTCCGCCTTGAGACTGTAAAAATTTTTGATTAACTTCATTCCAAGCAGGACAATCGAGGAGAATATTGCCACTTTTATCTACAATTAAATAAGAGGTGGCACCTAAAGTATCTCTATTAGGAGAAAACGCAAATATCCCTGGCAAAATAAGACGAGGAGATTTGGCGTTACCAAGGCTTGCAGTAATTTCTGTAGAGTTTTGGGGCATTCTAGAAAATAAGGTTCTATGAATAATTGTCTAATGGCATCTTCTTTTTATATTTATATACTTAAATCCACAGTCCAAAATAGTTTTTTAAGCAAAGAATCCCCCATATAGATTCGGAACACTTTTTTATGAAATTCTGGTTAATATTAGTTGTACTCAGTCCAATTACTTATCTGATCGTCGATCGCAGCCTCAAAAACAAGACAACAGCACCAGTGTGGTTATGTTGGCTGATCATCATGTTACCCTCCTGTATTTGGACGATTTGGACTTATGTTTTTGGGGAAGAACAGCCTTTACCCATACCAGTACTCTTATTTCCTCTGATTATATGTCCCTTACTGTACGGATGGCTAGTTCAGAGGGGAAGAATAGACAAACCAAAAGATTCTATTTCCAAAGACTCTATTAAAGAAAGCAATGATAATAAGAATATAGCGATGGCTCAACCTACTGAAAAAACTACCACGCCTCGCCCAATTGATCGCACCGAAGAAACTGCTTTACGCAACTGTTTTCCTTGGAACGTTTATTATTTGCAAAATATTGATTACCGTCCTCAAGCAATTTTCTGTCGCGGGAAGCTGAAGACTATTCCCGAAAAAGCCTATAACGAAATAAAAAATAACGTCGAAAAAGCTTTTGGCGATCGCTTTTTTCTAATTTTTCAAGAGAGTTTTAAAGGCAAACCGTTTTTTGCTCTTGTACCTAATCCTCAAGCAAAGGCTGCCACAGAAGGAGAAGTACAAAGCGATCAACGAGTGGTGTTTGCCTTGGTAATGTTTGTGATTACTCTAATTACTGCCACCGTCGCCGGAGCTACCATCAATGGCACTTCTTCAGAAGAATTACTGTCTAATCCAAGTTTAGTAATACCAGGGTTAGTTTATAGCTTGCCTTTGCTATTAATCATTGCCTTACAGAAGTTTAGTAATTATTTTTTAGCTGCTTACTATAAAGTTCGTACCACCCTGCCTTACTTTATTCCTTTTCCTTTTTTACTAGATAGTTTTTCTTTAGGGACTTTGGGAGCAATTTTACAGAGGAAGTCGCCTATTCCCCATCGCAAAGCCTTATTTGATATCGCCATTGTTGGGTCTTTATTAGGGTTATTAGTGGTTATTCCCACTTTAATCTGGGGTTTGTCCCTTTCTACGGTTGTTCCTTTAGACGAATCATCCGTATTTAACATTCAAGCTCAAGATCCGCGCTTATCTTTTCTACTTAGTCTCTTAGCCAAATTAGCTCTAGGCTCATCTCTAACGGCAAAAATGGGGATTCAACTTCATCCTCTAGCAGTAGCAGGTTGTGTTGGCTTGTTTATCACGGCAATTAACTTGATGCCTATTGGACAGCTAGATGGAGGTCATATTGTCCATGCTGTATTTGGACAAAAAATGGCGATCGCTATAGGACAAATAACCCGTATTTTAGCTTTATTATTTGCCTTGATCCATCCTTACTTTTGGATTTGGACAATTGTGATGTGGTTAATTCCTTTAATCGATCAACCTGCTCTTAATGATGTGACCGAGCTTGATAATAAACGAGATTTCTTGGGCTTATTAGCTATAGCTTTGTTGATCGTAATTGTGTTACCTCTTCCTGATGCGATCGCTAGCTGGTTAAACATTTAAGGCAGTTAGGGCGGTTTTAGCTGATCAATGATTCAGGCAGTTTTTAGGCTTAAAAATCCAGTTACTAGCGATCAATTGCAGTCGCTAGCAATTGTTTACATAAAAGTACTATTTAACTGTAGATTCGTGTTCGTCTTCCAACTGTGAACGATCAAAATCACGGTCTGTCAGTGCTTCAGGAACAATTTGTTCAGCCACTGGTTCAGAAAAGACACTATGATAAGTCCATCCCGCTAAGAGCGCGCCTACAATGGGAGCTAGCCAAAATAACCATAGCTGAGCGATTAATTCTTTACCAGCCCATAAAGCAACCCCAGTACTACGGGCAGGGTTAACAGAAGTATTGGTTACAGGAATACTAATTAAGTGGATAAGAGTTAATCCAAGACCAATAGCAATAGGTGCAAATCCAGAAGGCGCACGTAAATCAGTTGCCCCTAGGATAATAAATAAAAACATAAAAGTCATGACGACTTCTGTAATTAAGCAGGTAAGAAGATTATACCCACCAGGGGAATGCTCTCCAAAACCGTTAGTGGCTAAGGGATTAGAACCTTCTATAGTGAAGTTACCATTTCCACTAGCAATCAAATAAATAAAACCACCAGCCAATACTGCACCAATGACTTGCGCAATGATGTAGGGCAACAAATCTTTGCCAGAAAAGCGTTTTCCTGCCCATAAACCAAAAGAAACAGCGGGGTTAAGATGACATCCAGAAAGATGTCCGATGGCATAAGCCATAGTTAAAACAGTCAAACCGAAAGCTAGAGCCACACCAAGAAATCCTAACCCGATGTTAAAGAACCCCAAATCGTCTGAGTTTCCTGTATAAACAGCAGCTAAGACAGCACTACCACAGCCACCAAGAACTAACCAAAAAGTCCCAATTAATTCAGCAATGTACTTTTTCATAATTCAATATTTTCAACTACCAAAAGCAATACTTTGTAATACACAATATATCAATATTTCCAGCAAATTATACTCAAAATTGAGGTAAAAAAAAGTACATTATATATTTAAATTAATTATCTATGGCAAATTGCTTTTGTATTGGCTGGCGATCGCCATAATCTTTAATTTTTATAGTGGTTAATTAATGTTTGCACAAAATTAAACCCAACCAGAAATTAATCTGATTGAGTCTGATCTGAAGATTGTTTTAAAACTTAAGCATCAATCACGATTGAACTGACTGGCTTAGAACAACAGGTTAAAATTTTTCCAGGTTCTAAATCACTCAAAGCATCATAATCCTGTTCATAAGTTACTTCTCCCTTTAAGACTGTTGCGGTGCAGGTGCCACAAGTACCAGCACGACAGCTACTTTCAATTTCTATGCCTGCTTTCTCGGCTGCATCTAAAATGTATTCGCTATCAGGACAAGCTGCTTCTTTCCAAGAGTTAGCAAAAAATACTTTGGTAGCTTGAGCAGTACTAGTATTGGCTGATGACTTATTTGTGTCAGACTTTGGTGTTTCTACTGTTTCTACGGTAGGTAAAGGTTCTTCGATAACTACACCATCTTTTAGTTTGGCATCAAACTTTTCAATCAATAAACTTCGCAACGTGGTTTTGAGATCTTCACAAGCAACACCTTTATTAATTTCTGTTCCTAATTCTGCACCATGACCAACCTTGCCTCCCGTAAATATTTTTGCTCCTTCTATAGCTTTGCCGTCTTTACGTACCTTAGTCCCCATCAAGCCAATATCAGCTGCTTGAGGCTGTCCACAGGAGTTGGGGCATCCTGTCCAATGAATACGTACACGGTTAGGAATATCTAATTCTCGGTCTAGTTCTTGAGCCAGTTTTAAGGCTCTTTGTTTAGTTTCAATTAAAGCAAAATTACAGTAACGCGCTCCAGTACAGGAAATAACTGAGCGAGTAAGAGTACTAGGGCTAATTGTAAACTTTTCTAATAAAGGTTCACTTAAAAAAGTCTCGACATTTTCGTTAGCAATGTGAGGAATAATGGCGTTTTGTTCTACTGTCAGGCGAATTTCACCATTACCGTATACCTCAGCTAATCTGGCTAATTCAAACATGGGTTCTGCTGTCAAACGTCCCATAGGAACGTGCAAACCAACATAGCTGTAGCCTTCTTGCTTTTGGGGATGCACTCCTAAATGATCTTTCTTATCTTGAGTAATTTCGTCTTCGGGTGCAGCATCAGCCAAGGTTTTAGCAAATTCTTTGGCTATCTCTGCACGGAACTTTTCCATTCCCCAAGTTTCGATCAGCCACATCATACGGGCTTTAGGGCGACTAGCTCTTAAACCCTCTTTACCGCCGTTTTCGGTGTAGACAGTTAGCACAGCGCGGGAAAATTCCACTACATCATCATCATTTGCAGGTATCCAAACTCCCATAGGAATCGATTCAGCGCAGCGTTGAGCGGAAAGATATCCTCCTACCAAGACATTAAAACCTAAAACACCGTCTTTATAGGCTGGAATAAAAGCTAAATCATTTAATTCTGCATGAATAGAATTATCTCTGCCACCTTCGATCGCAATATTGAATTTACGAGGCAAATTACTAAAAGAATAGTTACCTTCACCACGGTTAGTAATCATATCCTGAACCTTTTGGTTCATCTGGCGAGTATCTACTAATTCATCGGGGTCAATCCCTGCTGTGGGAGAACCTGTAAGATTGCGGACATTATCCATTCCCGACTGAATGCTGGTTAGACCTACTTCTTTAAACTTACTAAAAATATCAGGAATATCTTCTAATCTTACGCCTCGTAGCTGTATGTTTTGGCGAGTGGTAATATCTGCCGTACCTTCCTCACCATAGCGTTCAATTGCACCAGCCAATACTCGCATTTGCTCACTGGTAACACAGCCGTTGGGAACGCGCATTCGTACCATAAATTGTCCTGGCGTAACAGGACGATAAAAAATTCCTAACCATTTAAGGCGTGTTTCTAAATCTGTTTTATCAACTGCCTCCCAGCCAATTTTAGCAAAATGCTCTAGCTCACCCTTTACATCTAGCCCGTCTTTAGCTGCTTTGGCTTTTTCTACTTTGTTGAGTTTGATTGTGGTATTAACTTCAGTACTCATAAGTCTAAATCTTGGGTATTTACAAAGGATGAGGGATAAGAAATGAGAAATAAGGATGTATTTGACACCATTACCCACAAGGTTATGAAGATTTCTTAGTATGATTTGTATCTTTGATTACGAAATAAAATTTGATATGCAATACTTGCATGAAATAAATTACTTTTTGGCATAGCATATGTGCGGTCAAAGCCTTTGAAACCTATATGTTATAGAGAAATAATCTATGCTGCTTACTCTTTAGTTAAGTTGTTAACTAATTTGCCGTCTTCTAGATGAATGATGCAATCGGCTACGTCTAAAATAAGATGATTATGGGTAACTAGTAAAATAGTACTGCCTTGTTCTTGGGCTAACTTCTGCATAAAATTAATAACATCAATACATTTTTCTATCTAAAATAGTTTTCTTTCAAAATTACTAGTTTATTTACTTGTTTGTTGCTCATAATTAATATGTGTAGGTAATTAAGGTTCTTCGATATGAAAGATGAATATTTGTACATCGAATTTGAATTTTTTAGTCTTGCTAGATTTACGTGCTTGCAAAAAATATTTGAGAAACTGAAGGAGGTTAAAAATGATTTGATGCAAGATTTATATCTAGAGCAAAAACAAAATAATTTAGATGGCATCGATCCAGTTGATAATTTTCCTTGGAAAGATTATTTAGATGATGAAGCTGTTGAATGGTTTGCTAATACCTTCGATTTTGACAGTGAGGAAGGGATGATATATTGGCAACTTTTAGAATTAACTGAGTCTGAAGTTCGCATACAACATCCATTTTTTAAAACTCCTGGTAACTGGTATTTTGAATCTATGTTAGATGCCATTTTTAATAGTGATTATTCTTTGATAGCTTTGGTTCAAGAAAAAGAAAATCGAGGTTGTTTATATTACAATCCTCGTGCATATCCTTTTGGTAGTTCTGATAGTTTAGTTGAATTAATTCAATCTTTTGGTAACAAGATAACTTATAACTCTTGGCATAAACATATTAATCCAACAATAAAATCAGAATGGAATTTTGAATTAGCCAGAGAACTAGTTAAAAAAGGCATCGGTTTTACTCCTGAGTTATTACAAAATTAAAATATTTAATAGTGTAATTATTAGTAAAAATAATCAAAATATAGGTTGATGAAATATGGGATTAATACAATTTATTTTGAACTAAAAACAATTGACATTGATATCTAAAAACAAGTAGATTTTGTGGCTATCAATCCTAATGGCAGAATCCCTTGTAATCAATTATCGATCATTTACTATATGATTTGATTAAAGAGATTGAAAAAGCTTGTAAGAAAATCCACGGTAAAAATGCCCAACTCACCTTCTGTCTCGGTAAAAACCAAACGATAAAATGGAAATAATTAATAATTTCAAAGATTAACGGAGAATAAGTTCCAATGATAGATTTATACACTTGGACAACACCTAATGGCTACAAAGCATCTTGTACACTAGAAGAATTAAATATTCCCTACACTGTACATCCAATTGACATTACCACTGGTATCCAGAAAGAAGCAGATTTTTTAGCTATCAATCCTAATGGCAGAATACCTGCAATTGTCGATCGCGACAACGATGATTTTGCAGTGTTTGAATCTGGCGCAATCATGATTTATCTTGCCGAAAAAGCAGGAAAACTATTGCCCACAGACACTAAAGGAAGATCGAAAGTAATCCAGTGGTTAATGTTTCAGATGGGCGGCTTAGGACCGATGCAGGGACAGGCTAATGTATTCTATCGCTATTTTCCTGAGAAAATTCCTGCTGCTATTGAACGTTATCAAAAAGAAACCAAACGACTATATGGAGTTTTAGATCGACACTTGGCAGATAATGAATATCTAGCTGGTGATTTCTCCATTGCGGACATTGCTAATTGGAGTTGGGCGCGTAGTCATAAGTGGGCTGGAGTCTCTATCGAAGAATTTTCTAACCTACAGAGGTGGCTGAAGCAAATTGAATCTAGACCAGCTTGTATCAAAGGTCTTAAGGTACCCTTGGTCGTAGATTCTTCTGAGCAGCCAGAAGTTGAAGCAAAAAAGGTTCAAGATATTCAAGGCATACTTTAGGCTGCTGTTTATTACCAAAGAAAGCTACAGCGGTTTGCAGGTTTAAGAGGGACAGTAGCAGCAGTGAGCGAACCAGTTACGCAAATGTTGAGGATTAATTAAATCCATCGCTATTTTTATCAGCAGATCGACCCTTTTGGAAGTCCTGGGAGAAAACTGTCTCAG
>JBBSPC010000108.1:0-17652 GCA_038259125.1 Chroococcales cyanobacterium
GCGAATCAAATACTTTTTTCCAAGATGCAGTCCAAGAATTGATTCGTTTTTCGACTGCCAAAAATGATTATTATCGAAAAGGAATGAGAGCTAAGACCTTGATCCAGCAACCTTTGTGATCACCTCTGTCGCCCCTACAGGTCATTGACCAAAAGAGTATAAACAAAGGATAGCAAAGCATTAATCGGATCGCGAGGCGGTCTTTTGCTTCGTAAAGAATCTGTATTGCTATCATCAGCGATCGCGTCTAGAACGTTAAGTGCATCCTTGCGGGTATTTAGAATAATTAATGCTTGGGAGATTTGACGCTGCTGGAAATCCTCGACTAAATCCTGCCAACTCCATTCTGTTTTAGGAAGATGATAGTTAACTCTGTTTAAAACAGAAAAATGTTCTTTAGCTAATTCTGTTGGAATAATATCTTGAATGCTTCTGGGGGGAAAACCTTTTAGATAAGGATTGTTTAAATCGAAAGCTGGCTGAGTAGCAGTACAAAAAATGATGCTCACATTATAGCGATCGCCCAAGTCTTTTAAGACATTTAAAATTGGTTCGAGAAGAGTAACAGGCAAAGTCTGAACTTCATCGAGGATAATTACGCTATTAACGATGTTATGAAGCTTACGACATTTACTAGAACGACGAGCAAACAAGCTTTCAAATAGCTGTACGGTAGTAGTTACAATTAAAGGTGCATCCCAGTTTTGAGTGGCTAACCTTGCTATAGCTTGACGAGATCGCGCATCCTCTTCATTGTCTTTGTCTGGTTGTACTGCACTGTGATGTTCTAAAACTGCATCATGTCCTAAAATATCGCGATATACCTTTACAGTTTGTTCAATAATACTGGTGTAAGGTACAGCCACGATTACTCGTTCTAAATTATACTCAACTGCATGAGATAGAGCAAATGCTAAACCGCTAAGAGTTTTACCACCCCCTGTAGGTACAGCTAAACGGAAAACACCTGGTTTTAATTTTGCTGCATCAAGACAAGCATTATAAACTTGCGATCGCACTTGATTAACTTGAGAATTTTCAGCTTTAGCTATTAATTTTTGTTGTGAACTGTCTAGGGTTTGCCAGAGGCGATCAATTTTTAAGTCATCTCTGCGTTTATTTTCTGTTCTAATAGTTGCTTGTTCGGGAGCGAAATGTGTTTCTGTATCAAGATAATCTGCATCAACTAAACAGGAAAATAAGAGCCGAATAAGTAGTTCGTTTGAGTAAACATCTGATAACAGATTTTTATACTGTCGTTCCGTTTCGGAATCAATATTTGTATTTAATGATTCTTTAATAGCATTTTTCAGAATGTGCTAGTGTGTATTACAATCTATTTCAGCAATACGAGCCATCATATCTGCACCTTGAGGTAAGCCAGCATGATGTCCGTAAATTATCGATGTTAAGAAAGGGAATTTTTCTGCTGCTAATTTTGCTCCATATTTAGCATGAGGAACTTTTTGACGATGTGCTTTGTCTCCTGATTTTGAAGCATCATGACATTCTTCTAAATACTTTTGAAATTCAGGATTGTATTTACCCAGATCGTGCCAAAGTCCAGCGTAATAAGCTAATTTTCCTGCATTAAATTTATCGCCAAAAATCTCGGCTAATTTAGCTACTTTGGATAAATGATCTTCAAGTAGATGCCATTTTTCGCTATTCTTTGATGGAGTATGGGCATGAAAAGGCATGATTTTATTTCTCGAAGATAATTAATAATTGAAAATCTTAATTGTAAGTGCTAAAGATCTTGGTGGCGGGGCAGCCCGTGCTGCTTATCGGCTACATCAGGGTTTGCTGGCACAAAAAGCTGACTCCCAAATGTTGGTGCAGAATAAACAGGGTGATGATCGTACCGTTATCGCCCCCATCAGCAAAGTCGGCAGAGGAGTTGCGGCAATTAAACCTGCATTAGATCAGCTACCCTTGGCTTTATATCCTCAGCGAGACATCACGGTTAATATTTATTCTTCTCAATGGTTGCCTAATAAAATTATTAGTAAAATCAGGCAAATTAACCCCGATATTATTAATCTCCACTGGGTATGTGGCGGATTTATGCCTATTGAAGCTTTAGGTCAATTAAAAAAGCCTTTGGTGTGGACTCTGCATGATATGTGGGCATTTACAGGAGGATGTCACTATAGCGGAGAATGCGATCGCTATTTACAATCCTGTGGTGCTTGTCCTCAATTAGGAAGTAATCATAGCTGGGATTTATCTCGCTGGAATTGGCAGCGTAAAGCTAGAGCCTGGAAAGATTTAAATTTGACTATTGTTACTCCTAGCAGGTGGCTAGCTAGCTGCGCTCAAGCTAGTTCATTATTGCAAAAATTTCCGCTTCAAGTAATTGGTAATGGCATCGATCCTCAGATTTATCAGCCTCATCCTACCGAATTAGCCAGAAAAATTTTAAATTTACCTAGGAATAAAAAGATCATTTTATTTGGGGCATTTGATAGCACTCAAGATCGACGTAAGGGCTTTTTGTTATTGCGATCGGCATTGCAAAGCCTACAGCAGCTAGAATATACTGAAGAAATTGAACTAGTTATCTTTGGTGCTTCTGCTCCTGTAGAGCCTCTAGATTTTGGTTTTAAAGCTCATTACATAGGCAAACTAAATGATGATGTTTCTTTGTCTTTGATTTATAGTGCAGCCGATGTATTTGTTGCTCCCTCGGTGCAAGATAATTTACCTAACACCGTTTTAGAGTCAATGTTCTGCGGTACTCCCTGTGCTGCTTTCAATATCGGTGGAATGCCAGATTTGATCGATCATCAACAAAATGGTTATTTAGCCCAAGCCTTTTTAGCAGAAGATTTAGCTCAAGGAATTCATTGGATCTTAGCTGATGCTGCTAGATACCATCAGTTAGCGATTCAAAGTAGGCATAAAGCGATCACTCAGTTTAGTCTAGAACAGCAGGCTCAAAAATACTTACGAATTTTTAAGAATTTATGTAGTAAGCCAGCCCTATGAATTATTGGTAATCAAATTTACGGTATACCTATGGAAAATGGTCAATAAAATTTGGCTAGATATAGTAACAATTACTAACAAAATTGACGAATCGCTATTTGCTACTCTAAATAACGTTAGCCAACAGTCTTATCAAACTATCAACCATATTATTATTTACTCTGAAGCTAATAATTTAGAACTTAACAAACTCGATCCTTTTATTGATCGAGCCAACCTGTTTTTTTATCCCCAAAAAGGTAAAGGGATCTCTTCTGCTTTTAATCATGGAATTAACCATAGTCAAGGAGAAATTGTTTTATTTCTTAATTCTGGCGATACACTAGTTGCAAAAAACATATTAGAACAGGTAGTTGCTGATTATAGTCAGAACCAATGGTTGTGGGCGACAGGGGAGACTATTTCTGTAAGTAAGAATAAATATTTAAAAAAGCATCGCCAACAGCATAAAATTTGGCGTAATAGCCTCTTTTTTTATGGCAATCCTGTTTGCCATCAATCGACTTTTTACTCCCGCAAACTAATTAAACAGCTAGGTTTATATAATGAGTCTTTATCTATGGGGATGGATTACGAATACAACATTAGAGCCAATCAAGTATCTAATCCCCAATTACTATATTTTCCCATAGCCTATTACGATACTACTGGCGTATCCTCAGTCAGAGTTTTTCAACAGTTTTTTAATAACCGTCGTATCCGCGATCGCTATTTTGAACTATCTTGGTTTAATCGCTTTAAAGTTGACTTTTATTGTTTACTCAAATCGTTTTATAGATTAGCAATGGTGCCAGCCAAACTTTTGCTTTAGCTTTCAGACTGATCGAGTCGATCTACTCTCTATTTGCGATCGCCGTATTTGACGCTAGATTTAGTAACTAGCGATTAAAAAATAAATACTTTAGACCAAAATCAACATGAGCTTGAACAAAAATCCTTCTGTTTCAATAGTAATTCCTACCTACAATGAGGTAGAAAATATTGAAGCG
Source organism: Chroococcales cyanobacterium (assembly GCA_038259125.1). Taxonomy (GTDB): domain Bacteria; phylum Cyanobacteriota; class Cyanobacteriia; order Cyanobacteriales; family Xenococcaceae; genus Waterburya. Next base: position 3,981 of record JBBSPC010000108.1, read on the forward strand.
GTTGTACGTAAGTTTTTGGCTTCTAAATATTCTAATCTATTAGAAATACTCATTGTCGATGGGTTAAGTACTGATAGAACACAGGCTAAAATCGAAGAGATATCAGGTATTTATCCCCAAGTAAGATTGCTAAACAATCCCCGTCGTATACAGTCTGCTGCTCTTAACGTTGGTTTAAAGGCTTGTAAAGGTGATATCTTTTTAAGAGCCGATGCTCACTGCAACTACGCTTACAATTATATAGAAGAATGTGTGGCAGCTTTGCAGAAGTCTCAGGCAGTAAATGTAGGAGGAGCGCAACGTTTTATTGCAGCTAATGCCTTTCAAGCTGGAGTGGCTTTAGCTTCTCGTAGTCTTTTAGGCAGTGGGGGTGCAAAATATCGCGATCCTAACTATAATGGCTATGCTGAAACGGTTTTCTTAGGCTGTTTTTGGCGTTCCGATTTAGAAGATGTGGGAGGATATGAAGTCACTCGTAAAGAAGATTCCGAACTAAATTTTCGCTTACTTAAAGCAAAAGGCGATCGCGCAATTTACATAAGTTCAGGAATAAAGGTTTGGTATTTTCCTCGCAGCAACTGGCTAAGTTTATGGCAACAATACGTAAAATACGGCAGGGGTAGCTGTATTGTGTCATCTAAATATGCCCAAGAACTACCTTTAAGAAACAAAATTCCTTTTTTTGGCATTCTAGGATTAACGATCGCTATACTAGCTGACTTAACTATACTCGATGGGTTACTACACACAATACCTTTAATTTTATTGGGCTTTTGTCTAATTGCCTTAGAAGCAGCACGAATAACCCTAAAATATAAGAGTAAATTTCGTGAGGAATTTTGGTATTACTGTGAACAACCGATGCCTAGCTTAGTTAGCCGTTGGTTATGTTGTACTATAGCGATCGCGACTATGCCCATAGCTCACTTTACAGGTTTTGGTTATCAGCTTTATCTGAGAAAGATTAGGAAAAACCAAGATAATTGCTTTTTTGAATCAAGATCTAGCATACCCAAATGTAATTCCGTGAAAGAGAATATAAAGGCATAAACTTTGGTTAAATAAAGTCTGGGCTGATATTTTTGCGATTTGGCTCAGCCAGAAATTGCTAACGTGTGAATTTTATAGTTGGGAGTAAAATATGAAAGTTATCATCCTTGGAGGAGACGGCTTCTGTGGCTGGCCTACCTCTTTACATCTATCGAATCTCGACTTTGAAGTTGTTATTGTCGATAACCTATCTAGGCGTAACATTGATAACGAGTTAGAAGTTAGTTCTTTGACTCCTATCTCACCTATTGGACAAAGATTAAATACCTGGAAAGACATTACAGGAAAAAATATTAAGTTTCACAATATTGATATTGCCCAAGAATACGATCGCCTACTAAATCTGATTTTGGATCAAAAGCCTGATGCGATCGTGCATTTTGCTGAACAAAGGGCTGCTCCCTATTCTATGAAGTCTTCTAAGCACAAGCGTTATACAGTTAATAACAATCTCAACGCTACTAATAATTTACTCTGTGCCATCGTCGAATCTGGTTTAGATATTCACTTAGTCCATTTAGGCACAATGGGAGTTTATGGCTATGGTACTGCGGGGATGAAAATACCCGAAGGATATTTAGATGTAGAAGTGGTTACCGATAATGGCGATCGCATTCAACAAGAAATTCTTTATCCCGCTAATCCTGGCAGTGTTTATCATATGACGAAAACTCAGGATCAGCTATTTTTCTACTATTACAATAAAAACGATGACGTTCGCGTTACCGACTTACACCAAGGAATTGTTTGGGGAACAAACACTCCCGAAACCTTAATGGATGAAAAGCTAGTTAATCGTTTTGATTATGATGGCGATTATGGTACAGTTCTCAATCGTTTCTTGATGCAGGCAGCTATAGGTTATCCTCTTACTGTGCATGGAACTGGAGGACAAACTAGAGCTTTTATTCACATTAAAGATACTGTTCGCTGTGTGCAGCTAGCGATCGAAAATCCACCCAGCAAAGGTGAGCGAGTGAGAATTCTTAATCAGATGACAGAAACTCATCGAGTTAAAGATCTCGCTAAAATGATTGCAGATATGACTCAAGGGGAAATCGCTTATTTAGAAAATCCCCGTAATGAAGCACCTGAAAACGAGTTATTTGTAAAAAACCAACGCTTTTTAGATTTAGGTTTGAAGCCAACAACTTTAAGTCAGGGATTACTAAAAGAAGTAACTGAAGTAGCAGAGAAGTATGCTCATCGTTGTGATAAAAGCAAAATCCCTTGTACTTCGTTATGGATTCAAAAATCTAAACCAGCATCAAAAAGCAACAGTATAAAATCAAAATCTATAGAAACCAGCAAAGTGTAGGCATAAATAACTACCCTGGTTAAGCCGAATCAACGAACTACTCATGCTGTCGAAGAAGACAAGCAGTAGAGAGATAAGGATCGACTGTGACTCATTGAAGAAACTGTTGAGGGCGCGCCTGACGGCGACGCGGGCTTCCTCATTCAATTGTTTCTTCAATGAGTCACACAAAGGCGCACTTCGGCATATGTCGCAACGAAGTGTCTCGCAAGTCGGTGAAACCCCGATGGCACGTTTTTTGTAGGTCGCGTTTTGCGAAGCAGCGCGTTGCGGGGGTTCCCCCGTTAAAGCGACTGCTGAGGGTGGGTAAGAATATTCTTACCCAAAAGCCGACCGTATGAATATTCACACAAAAAAGCTGCCTTCCTAACGGACTGTCTCGACTTGTCACCAATGCCTAAAAGCTAATAGCGATCGCCAACTGCGTAAATGCTAATTCACCCAAACTATTTAGCCATAAGATTCTAGTTTTTCATCACCATTGGGCATTTTAGGAGCAAATTTTCTCAAACCCAGATACTGCTGAAATACGTTCCAAAGATATAGAGGATTGAGAATTGCATAACGCTGCCACAATCTTTTTGGCTCTTGAATTAGACGAAAAAACCATTCTAAGCCCGCATCTTGCATCCATTCAGGAGCTTGAGGTAAAGTTCCTGCATGGAAATCAAAAGCAGCACCAACTGCCAAAATTGGTATACCTAAGAGGTTTCGATATTCATAAGCCCAGGTTTCTTGTCGGGGACAACCAAGACCTAAAAAGACGGCATTAGCTCCAGATGCTTTGATGCGTTCAACCAACTCTAAACGTTCTTCTTCGGTGAGTCTTCTGAACTTAGAAGCTTCCATTCCCGCAATTTTTAATCCAGGATAAAGTTGAGCTAGATTATGAGCAAATTTGTCTAAAGTTTCTTTTTGGCTGCCATATAGATATATGCTCAAGCCTTCTTTTGTCAAAGATTCGGCTACTTTTAGAGTCAGGTTAGGACCATAAACACGATCTGGTAGCTGCTTCTTGTATAGCCAGGACAATGCCCAACGCACAGGTTGACCGTCGGGTAGAACTAAATCTAAGCCATTTAAACGTCTGGCATGGGTACGATCCATAAATCCAGTCATTACGCCATGTACCGCTAAGGCACTAACGGCGCAGGGCTGTTTGTTTTTAGCTGCGGAGGTAATTTTGTAGACGGCAAACTCATAGTCTACAGCACAGACATTGATTCCTAATACTGAGTATTTTCCTTGATTGAGCATTTAATTCCACCTCTCAACACCGCTTTCGTAAATTTCCGCTAAAATTTGATTGATATTGTATTTAAGTGACCAATCTGGATAATGAGATTTAAATTTAGAAAGGTCGCTCACATACCATATATGATCGCCACTACGATTATCTTCAGTATATGAGTAATCAAGTTTTTTGCCCGAAAGCTCTTGGGCAATCGCGATCGCCTCTAGCATTGAACAATTACTTTCCCTTCCACCTCCAATGTTATAAACTTCGGCAACGCGAGGATTTTTGTAAAATTCATGGAAAGCGGCGATTAAATCAGAGGAATGAATATTGTCTCTGACCTGCTTTCCTTTATAGCCATAGATTGTGTAAGGTTTGCCAATAGCCGTACATTTTACCAGGTATGCCAGAAAGCCATGTAGCTCAGTCCCAGAATGATTTGGTCCTGTTAAACAACCGCCTCTAAAAGAAGCTGTACGAATGCCAAAGTAGCGTCCATATTCCTGAACTAGAACATCTGCTGCGACTTTAGAAGCTCCAAATAAAGAGTGTTTACACTGGTCAATACTCATGTCCTCCGATATTCCCCCATAATATTTATGAGCAGAATCTATTTCCCAACGTTTTTCTAGCTCTTTTAAAGGCAGGGCATTAGGCAAATCTCCATAGACTTTATTGGTAGAGGTAAAGATAAATACTGCTTCAGGACAATATTCACGAGTTGCCTGTAAAAGATTTAACGTTCCGTTAGCATTAACCGTAAAGTCGGAAAAGGGATCGCTAGCAGCCCAGTCGTGAGAAGGTTGAGCAGCAGTATGAATGATTAAGGCAATATCTTGACCAAAATGTTGGAAGATTTCTTTTATCTTTTCATAATCTCTTATATCTACTTCACGGTGCTGATAACTATCAATTTCTTTTTCTAATTTTTGGCGATTCCACTTAGTTGAAGCTTCTTCTCCAAAAAAAAACTTTCTCATGTCGTTATCAATACCAACAACGTCCATTCCCAAACTGCTAAAGAATCTTACAGCTTCAGAGCCAATTAAACCCGCCGACCCAGTGACAATTGCTACACCCATATTTGACTTTAGTTTCTAACTGTTTATTTAGATTAACTACCTGACCTTTGCATAAACTTTATAATTCCCAAAGATTTATGTAGGTTTTGCGTACTTACTATTAAGTATATTTACTATCAAGGCTTTGTTATGATACATGAAATTTAATAATATGTCGATAGATAATCAGTAAAAAGACTGGCATAAAAGTTTTAGCCAGAAAAATATAATGGTGATATGATTGCTAGGTTTAAAATATAAGTTCTTAATTAAGAAATAGACACTTTTAGTAGTAAGTTACACAACCCTTGTAGATTGATGTTGGTATTAATAGTAGACTTTAAACAGAGCTCATTTTTGCATCTAGACAGATTAAGTAATTTAAGATACCTTGTTGTTTTTACCTAAGTATTTATAGTTGAGATAAGGTCAATCCGTAATTTTATGCTCATTGGAATAATTGAAGTTAGCGAACCAAACCATTATTCGGCAGTTAATGGTCTGCTCAAAACCTATGCCAGCAATCCCCACAACGAGATCATCGTTTACACTTTGCCATCAATTAAGAAAGCTTTAGAAGAAAATGGTTTACCAGAAAATTCTAGTTTAGTAGTCTTAAACATAAACGAAAATCAGTCTCTAAAAAATCTGCTAAAGGATATGGAAGATACTGCATTTGATCGGATACATATTTGTACTATGTTCGACAACTATTCTGAGTTTGCTGGGTTCAAGCCTCAAACTAAAGAAATCTGGCTTCATGTACATCAATGTGAAGAATGGTATAACGATGACTTTAATAGAGCTATTAATACTTTAATTCCCAGCCTTAAAAACAAGGATCAAAATAGACAATATTCACGCATAATTGCCAGGGCAGTTAGGGATTATTGGGTTTACAAACCTCTGAGAAAAAAAATGTTGTCCCAGTTTGATAAAAACTATCAGCTACGAATCATAGTTCATAGTGAAGGACAAAAAGAGGTTTTATTAAAGTATTCATGCCAGTCACCAATTACTGTATTTCCTTTTGCTATTTATGAGGAAATGGAAGATTTATCTGAGTCAAACCAAGTTTTAAAAATATGTATTCCTGGTGTAATTACCCAAGCCAAAAGAGATTATTTGGGTTTGTTTGAGGCTCTACAAGAGAAAGCTGAAGCATTAAGCGATCGCCTGGAACTTTATTTGTTAGGATACGTTACCGAGCGTGAACAACCCGAAATGACAAATGCTATAGCAGACTTGCAAAACTCTGGTTACAAGGTTTTGTATCATAACTCTTTTGTTTATGGCGAAGAGTTTGATCGGGCGATCGCTAATTGCGATTTGTTGCTCAACAACCAGTTTATCAGCAAAAACAGTACTGAGGTTTATGGCAAAACTAAAGAGTCAGGCATGATTTTTAATATGCTTAGAGCAGCTAAACCAGGGCTATTACCAAAAGAGTATAATGTATCTTCAGAATTTAGTGACTGCACCTTATTTTTTGATAGCTATCCCCATTTAGTCGATCTAATTAAAGAAATTATCAATGATCCTCAACGTTTGCAGCAGTTAAAGGCTGCCGCTAAGAAGTTATCAGTAAGCTATTTGCCCAAAAATCTTTATTCAAGATTAATTTGAGGCAGAAGCGTGAAGGTAGCTATAGCTAATAAATCACCACAAATAGTTGTATCCAGTGTAGTCTACTGTAAGAGCATGACTTTAAAGAGTTTCTTAGAGGTTTTAAATCTTACTTTATAGCTACTCTAGCTGGGCGATCGATTTGAAACAGCTTTGTTCTGTAAATATTAAACACTGTTTTTGGGTATCTAAAACTGCTCTTTAAGTATTTTGGCAAATAGTGAGTAGAAAAAAGATTAATTTTTAAATATTAAATGCTTAACAAGTTCAAATTATTAGATGAAAAACTAAGCCCAGGATTAAGGAAAATTATTTCCAGTATAGGCTGGTTAACCGCAGAACGCGTCTTAATGATGGGCATATCATTTTTTGTGGGCATTAATGTAATACGATATCTCGGTCCAGGAAGTTATGGAAAATTAAGCTATAGCATCAGTTTTGCTGGTTTAATTGGCGTGATTGCCAAATTAGGTTTAGATCAAATCGTAGTCCGCAATCTAGTCAAGGACGAAGAGTCTACCCAAGAAATACTGGGAACAGCCTTTTTGCTGAAGTTGATTGGCTCTTTATTTACAGTTGCTTTGATTGGGATCAGTATTTGGATTTTCAATGATGATAGTCAAATTCGCTGGATGACCCTGATTGTGGGCATTGGCTTAGTGTTTACTGCTTTTGAGATCATCGACTTTTGGTTTCAGTCAAAAGTCTTATCAAAACCAATGGCTATAGTCAGAAGCGGACAATTAATTTTGACAAGTGCCGCTAAATTAGTACTAATTTTCGGAAAATTCCCTTTGGTGGCATTTGCCTGGGTGTTTATGGCAGAATTTGTGCTTAAAGCGATTGGCATGATTTGGATTTACAATCAAAGCCGTCAGTCTATTCTTCGCTGGCAGATCAGTTGGTCAAAAGCGACAGAATTAATGAAAGATTCTTGGCCTCTAATTTTGTCTAGCGTGATGATTTTGATCTATATGAAAATCGATCAGGTAATGCTGGGTAATATGGCAGGAGATAAAGCCGTAGGGAACTATGCAGCAGCCACAAAATTATCCGAACCCTGCTACTTTGTATCCACAGCAATCTGTTCTTCTGTATTTCCCGCATTGATTCAGGCGAAACTAAGAAGCCAGCAAGAATATCAAAATAAAATACAGCAGCTATATGATTTGATAACTTGGCTTGCTTTAGTAATTGCCATTCCCATAACTTTTACCTCAAATATTTTGGCTACTACTTTGCTTGGTCAAGAATATGCTGAGGTAGGCGCAATCTTAAGGTTACACATTTGGGCTAGTCCTTTTGTTTTTTTGGGAGTAGCTCAGAGTAAATGGTTAATGGCGGAAAATTATACTCGCTTCAGCATGATGGCAACTTCTTTAGGAGCTTTATCTAATATAATTCTAAATCTCTTATTGATTCCTAAGTATGAAGGCGTTGGTGCAGCGATCGCTACTGTAATCTCATATGCTATTTCGTCTCATGTATCCTGTATTTTTTACCCTCCTATTTATAGCAATAGCAAAATGCTGTTCAAAGCCTTGTTCGTTCCATTTCGTATTCGTCAAAACCTAATTTATTTAAATCGTATTAAAAAGATCTTAAAAAAGATCTTATTTTAAGTAAATTTGCTTATACTATCAATTCGCGCTATATTACCTTGACTGTATATGATGAATATACGAATGAACTGTTTTTCTGGTCAAATTTCGATTTTGATGTCGTCTTCTGCAAATAAACTTCCAAAAATAATTACTCTTAAGTAGATTTTAGGAGAAAATTGAAATGCCTGATTTCCAGCTTAAAACTCCAGTTGTTTTGATCATTTTTAAACGACCAGATACGACTAAAAAAGTATTCGAGGCAATCCGCCAAGCCAAACCACCTAAACTTTTGGTAATTGCAGATGGTTCTCGTTCTGATAGACCAGGAGAAGCACAAAAGTGTGCTGCTGCAAGAAAAATCATCGATCAAGTTGATTGGGATTGCGAAATTTTAAAGAACTATTCAGAAATTAATTTAGGTTGCGCCAAGCGAGTTTCTAGTGGTTTAGATTGGGTATTTGAGCAAGTGCCAGAAGCCATTATTTTAGAAGATGATTGTGTACCTCATCCTACCTTTTTTCGATTCTGTGAAGAGCTACTTGAAACCTATAGACATGACGACCAAATCATAGCAATTTCTGGTCAAAATGTGCAGTTTGGACGTAAGCGAACCGATTATAGTTACTATTTTTCTCGTTATAATCATTGTTGGGGTTGGGCAACCTGGAAAAGAGCTTGGAAGTATTATGACTTTGATATGAAGCTTTGGCCAGAAATTAAAGCCAATAATTTTTTGCGTGACATCCTCCTAGATCCAGAAGCTGTAAAGTGTTGGAGTAAAATTTTTCAGTCTGCCTATGACGGACACTCAATTATTTGGGATGATCGATGGACGTTTGCAGCTTGGATTAATAGCAAATTAAGCATTCTGGCAAACGTAAATTTAATCTCCAATACTGGTTTTGGTCTAGAATCAACTAACACGGATAATGAAAAAAGCCCATATAGCAATCTAGCTGTAGAAGCAATAAAATTTCCTATGAAACATCCACCATATATAATTCGTGATGCACAAGCAGATAGATTTACGCAGAAAACTTTATTCAACTATCTAGGTATTATTCAGAAGATTGGCACTAAAATCGAAAGATTTTGGGAAATATGGTCATAACTGCCGATTAACCTGAAAGTGAACTTATAACAACTTTAAATCAAAGCTAGAATCAGTGTAGTAGCGTTTTATAAATAGCAAACTGGTTTAAAAAATCTCAACAAAACTAAAACTAATGGTCGCTGTTTATAAAACTAAAGTTGTTTGCAAAGTAAGTATTTTTCGTAAAGTTAATTGTTTAAAATTTTACCTCAACTAATTGTTATCATAACAGACTCAGGATATAGCTACTTGCTAGCTATTCATTATTAATTATGAATGTTTTGCTTCTTAGTACTTCTGATATTAAGGGAGGTGCTGCACGTGCCGCATATCGATTACATCAAGGCTTTAAAAATATCGATCATCATTCTCAGATGTTAGTCCAAACTAAGCATATTGACGATCAAAAAGTTATTGGCTTTTCAGATACATCAGGTATAGGAAGAGCTATTACCGGGTCAAGACTAAGTTTGAATCAACTGCCGTTAAGATTTTATCCCGATCATGATAGTTTTTATTCTCTTCAATGGCTTCCAGATAATATTGCTTCTAAAGTTATTCAACTTAATCCAGATGTAATCAACCTACATTGGATTTGTAATAGTTATCTACAGATTGAAACTTTAGCAAAGTTGAACAAACCCCTGGTCTGGACGCTTCATGATATGTGGCCATTTACAGGAGGATGTCATTATAGTGGTGGGTGCGATCGCTATATGGCTTCCTGTGGTAGCTGTCCTCTACTCGGCAGTAGCAAAAATTGGGACTTATCTCGTTGGGTATGGCAGCGCAAAGCCAAAGCCTGGAAAAATCTCAATCTGACTATTGTTAGTCCTAGCTATTGGTTGGCTAAGTGTGCCAGTTCGAGTTACTTGTTTCAAGATTTACCAATCAAAGTAATTCCCAATAGTATTGACACGAAAAAGTATAGACCAATTAATCGCCAGGTAGCGCGAGAACTGCTTCGTCTACCTCAAGACAAGCAACTAGTTTTATTTGGGTCATTAAAAGCAACCAGCGACAAAAGAAAAGGATTTCAATTGCTACAACCTGTACTACAAAAGTTGAGTCAATCTGGATGGCAAGATAAGTTAGAATTAGTGATTTTTGGAGCTTCTCGATCTGATAATCTGCCTGACTTTGGTTTACCATCTCACTATGTAGGTAAATTAAACGACGATCTTTCTTTGGCGACACTATACTCGGCTGCGGATATTTTTGTCTTGCCTTCAGTTCAAGATAACTTACCCAACACTATTATGGAGGCGATCGCCTGTGGTACTCCTTGTGTTGCCTTCAATATTGGTGGCATACCCGATCTGATCGAACACAAAAAAAATGGCTATTTAGCCCAACCTTTCAAAACTGAAGACTTGGCTCAAGGAATTGCTTGGGTACTAGAAAAAGAAGAAAGACATCAGAAATTATCCTACCGCGCTCGTGAAAAAGCAGAACAAGAGTTTGCTTTGCAGATCCAAGCAGGTCGCTATTTATCTCTTTTTAAGGAAATTATAGATAATTAAGCTCACTATTTTGAATTAATGAAGTATGTAAATAAGCTTAACTGTAGTTGTCTAAAACTTAGTTCGGCAAAGCTATTTTAAATATTATGATAGACCTAATTTTATATCCACCAATATTGGGGGCAACATTAGTTAGTTTAATTGCTGGTTTTATTATTCTATTTTATCTTACAAGAGACAAGGCGATCGCCTCAATTTTTGAGCAATTAGCCGTCTATATGTTTTTGTTTATTGTTTCTGGGGTTACAATCTTTCCTTTTTCCCATTTGGATCTTGCTTCTTTGGGAAGTCCTGAAAAAACTTTGTTTTCAGCCATTTTTCTATTGATTGTATACGCTGCTGTATTTATTCTGCTGCGAGTTCGCGTCAGTCAAATTATATCAAATATAATAATTCTTTTTCAGCAAAATTATTTAAGCATATATCTTGGTCTGACAGTTTTTTCGGCTTTTTGGTCAGCAACTCCTTTGGTAACTTTAAAAGCAGCAATATCTTTAATACTTATTAGCAGTTTTGCAGTTTACTTTGCTAGAAAGTATAATTGGCGACAACTTCTTGAGTTATTACGTTGGAATCAAACCTTCGTAGCCCTTTTAAGCGCCTTTTTGGCTATTTTTGTTCCTGCGGAAGGACTCAATGAAAAAGGATGGGCAGGAGCTCTTGGTCATCCTATTAATTTGGGAAACGTAATGGCATTATCTGCTGCATTATGGTTGTTAAACGCTACACAAAATTCTAAATATCGCTGGCGATCGCTATTGTTTTGTGTTCTGAGCATTGTCATTATGCAATTAGCTAATTCTGCTGGAGCATTTGTTGTTTTTCTCTCTCTGGTAGTAATAATATTTATTCCGCCAATATTTAGAAAACTAACTTTTTTACAGGCTAATTTTCTGTTTACGTTCATTTTATCAATATTTGCAGCACCTAGTATTTGGTTGTTCAGTAACTTTAACAATACGATGTCTTTGTTAGGAAAAGATATGACCTTTACGGGAAGAGTTCCTTTGTGGAATTTATTAGTCACGGAGGTTATTCCAGAACGCCCTTGGTTTGGTTATGGATATTCTGGTTTTTGGCAATCGTGGCGAGGTTCAGATGATCCTGCTGCTATAATTTTTCGTCTAATTGGAGACTGGGCAGTTCATGCTCATAATGGGTTTTTAGATATTATTATTAGCGTAGGTTTAATTGGATTCATAATATTTGCCTTATCTTTTCTTGGTAATGTAAAGAGGGCAATGAGATTAATATTTAGCAAACGCAGCCCTGAATCATTTGTGCCTCTAATGATTTTGACTTTTATATTTGTGAGTAACCTTTCTCAAACTTCGATTATATTTCCCAGTTATATTTGGTTTTTATATGTTCTGACAACAGTTCGATTGCAGATCGATAGCAGTCAACGGTACACCGCCTTGAAAAGGCGGTGCCTGCGTTGACCGCCTTCCGCGGTCAGAAAAAGAAAAAAAGAAATTTAAGTTTATTTCAAAATCAAACTTTTACCTCCTAAATACTTTAAAAGAATAAATTTTTCAGATGGGAAAAAAACGGAAATCAATCACAAGGCGAGCTTTTTTACTTGGTTTAAGTGCTTTAGCAGGTATTGCTGCTCTGATAATAGCGGGTAAATTGAAATTTAGAAAAGAGCGAATTTCAGAATCAGGCAAACCTAAAGAAGATTTTTCGGCAAAGGGAACAACTCCTTTAGGAGATCGCGCTGCGGCTAATGGATTATTATATGGAGCATTTCCTCAGGCGGGACACCAGGATTTTGTTGAAGATCCGCTATTTCAATCTCAGCTTGTAGAAGAGTGTCGTCTTTTAGTGAGTGGTTTTTACTGGAATTGGGGAGGTATTCGTCCTAGTGAAAATACATACGACTTTACTGCAACTGACTATTTTGCTCAATTTGCCACAGAAAACAATATGTTATTGCGAGGGCATCCTTTAGTATGGCATCGCTCTACTCCTGATTGGCTGCTAGCTAAATTTAATGACCCCAGTACGACTAGTCAAGAAATAAAAGATATTATGACTGATCATATTACCACTGTAGTAGGAAGATATGCAGGTAGAATTCATTCCTGGGATGTGGTCAATGAAGCAATTAATGTTGGGGATGGTCGAGCAGATGGATTTCGGGATACAAAGATAAGTGGTATTGATGACGTAAAATCTCCTAGTTGGCTTGATTTTCTGGGAGCAGATTACATTGACCTTGCTTTCCAAATTGCCTCACAAGCCGATCCTCAAGCAATGCTTACCTATAATGAATTTGGGCTGGACTATGACACTCCAGAACAGGAAGCTAAAAGAATTGCCACATTGAAACTGCTAAAAAGTTTAAAAGCTAAGGGAACTCCAATTGATGCTTTTGGTATTCAGGCTCATTTGAACGCCGCCATGAATGATAAGTTTAGCCCCCAAAAGTTGCGTCAGTTTCTTAGAGATGTAGCTGATTTAGACTTAAAAATTATTATCTCTGAACTAGATGTTACAGATCAATATTTTCAAGGAGATATTGCCAGTCGCGATCGCGCTGTTGCCCAAGCCTATCAAGATTTTCTGGCAGTCGCTCTAGATGGACCTGCGGTAGTTGCTGTAGCTACTTGGGGATTGAGCGATCGCTATAGTTGGATACAAGCTGAATCTCGTCAAGATGATACTCTCCAGCGACCTTTACCTTTGGACGCTCAATTAAATCGCAAACTGGCTTGGTATGCGATCGCCAATGCTTTTGATAATGCCCCTAAACGTTAAACTACTGTACATATAAATAAGTAGGTGTAATTAAATATAAAATGGCTTTAATAGTCGTCAGAGGTCAGAGGTCAGAGGTCAGAGGTCAGAGGTCAAAAGTTAGTGTTGGTATCTTATAAATGATTTCGCCCGCCTACTTAATTAAAAAATACTCGTTTTTATTTGAATATAGTTACAGACACTTTTATTAAGACAAGACGAATGCTATTCGCCCCTACATTAGATAATTACGTCTTAACACTCTCAACCATTACTATACTTATAGCAATCAGGAATCAAATGTGAGAAAATGAAGTAAAAGTTGCTGACTAGAAAAAAAATGGAAGAACTAAATGCTTTTATCGAGTCAAATCCCGACCCAAGAGAATTAAAACGAGCGGTGGCAGTCAGGATGACC
>JBBSPC010000109.1:0-17355 GCA_038259125.1 Chroococcales cyanobacterium
CAAGTCCAGAGGTATCTGAATTGAGTTATCCATTCTGGCAACCACAGTCGATTTTACCTGTTTATCATCCCAAAGTAGTCATAGTTTGACAACCACGCTATATCTGGTGTCTACCACGGCAATTCCGATAGAGCCTTAATTTTCTTTGTTCATAATCATACATACGGCAAACCAGACGCCTTTGTGCAGCTATGCAACGTCGAAAATAAAAAAGCATAAAGCAACCTACTTAAGGGAATTTTCTTCTTAGGTAGATTGCTTTAATAAGCCTGATAGTAACCAGATTTAATCAATATGATGATATTATTTGTTAACAGCAATAACACTATTAAGTGGTCGATAAATTTTTAATCAGCTAAATTCTGATTAGCATTATCTATATCTAAACGGCTGTCGTCGCGCTCTTCCAACTTTTCTTTTAAACCAAGGATTTCGCGATCGTCCATTTCTAAGCCAGCTTGCTTACCTAGCTTGTCAACGTCATTCATCTCATTAATCTCATTGACTTCACTAACCTCTGTAATAGAATCTGTCTGAGCAAACTTTTCTTCACCAGTATTCATATTTTCCTTTTTGTGAGAATGTAATTGCTGTATAGCAACCAGGACTTACGCAGCGATATTAATTTCGCCTTTTTGCCCCCATCTTAGGGGGGCAGATTGGCAAGTCGTACCAACGCTAGATGTATAGCAATTAATAAAAACAATTGACTATAAAAAGTTTATCGGTTGCTTAATGACATTAATTGGGAATTTACTGCTTCAACATAGGAATCATCTTCTATTGCTCTGGGAGATAGTTCTCCAGAATCAATACCTGCCTTGACTAAGTCTTCAGCAGTTACCTTGCCTGTCTCGTAGTCGCTAACTAATACTTGATAGCCATTAATGCCCTGTTCCTCAAAGTTACCTCTGTAGGCAGAACTCACTAAATTAAAGGCTTCAGTACGACGTACATCAGAGCCCATCATCATATTGCCAGATTGCATATCGCTCGATTGGGCTTCGTCTAACGTTTCTTCTGTACGAGTACTTGGTGGTTCAGCACCCTGGGGTTTCTCCATCCCCATCCCCTGACCTTGATTCATTTGACCTTGTTTCATCTGACCTTGTTTCATTTCCATTGAATCCATGTCAGATTGAGAAGCATCAGTTGGAGATTCAGGTTGGGTTAGGTCGTCATATTTTTCAACTCTAGTATTGTCAGGCTCGTCTGGCGTTTGAGCGATCGCTTTGGGAATAGCAAATGCAGTAGAGAATAATATTAATAAGCTACCAATAGTTAGTTTATTCATTGTTAAGTTAAGTGATGTCCTTAATTTGTCTAGGTTATTTTTAACAAACTCAATAAATCAATCAAGATGTAAAGAGTTTTGATGGATAGTCTTTAAAATATTTACAGCTTTGAGCGAATTGTCAAGCTGCTAAATTGTATTTTTCTAAGATTTATTCTAGGTAGATAGTAAATAAAAGTAATGTTCTTAGCCTCTGCCAAAGTTACTATCTACCAGAAAATAATCCGAGCAAGAATTATTGTGCTGTTGCGGATCTGCCTTCTGTCGCGCCTTGAACTGCCTTCCAGCCTGCCAAGCCACCCTGCAACTGAGATACGCTTTCAAAACCAGCTTGACGTAAATTGTCTGCTGCTTCGGCTGCTTCTTGATCTGTATTACCGTAAATATAAATTTCGCGGTTTTTAGCAAGACTGTCCACGTCTTCAACCAGCATCGAACCTGTTATGCGCTCATCAAGATAAGATTCGCGATCGCGCGCGTCAATGATAGTTAAACCTGGTTCACCCCATTGAAGGCGTTCTTTGAGAGACTGTGCGCTGGCTTTTGGCGTAGCTTCAGGAGGTGTGGGAATTACTTCGCTTAGCTTTTCCTTAGCATTAGAAATTACTTCTGCTTCTGCTTTTTGTTCAGACATAAAATTTTTATTCTTTTACTTGTAATAGTATTACTTATTATTAAGCCAAAAATTCGCTGGAAAATACTCCATCAAAAGCCATAGTTTTTGATAGTAGCTGAATTTTAAAAAGTATTACTTTAGACTCATATATTTAAGATTATTTTTTATTAACGTTTGTACAGTATGTCGAATAACAAAAATTATGACTATTTCTGCCGATCAAATTCCCGCTCAATCTCAAGATAAGCAACCAGCCCACGAGTCGGAAATGACTCCTAAACCAATATATGACCGCGATAGCTATAAAGGTAGCGATAAACTAAAAGGAAAAGTTGCCCTAATTACTGGTGGCGATAGTGGTATCGGTCGTTCAGTAGCCGTACTCTATGCTAAAGAAGGTGCTGACATTGCTATTGTTTACCTTAACGAGCATGAAGATGCCAAAAAAACCAAGGAACTAGTAGAAGCCGAAGGTCAAAAATGTTTACTAATTCCTGGTGATATTAGTGGCGAACAATTCTGCGCTGAAGCAGTACAAAAAACTGTAGACGAACTAGGCAAGCTAGATATTTTGGTTAACAATGCTGCCGAACAGTACATGGAAAATCCTGAAACACTCGAAGATATCGACTCGGCGCGTCTGGGCAGTATCTTTAGTACTAATATCTTTGCCATGTTCTATTTTTGCAAAGCAGCCATCCCTCACTTAAAAGAAGGTAGTGCAATTATTAACACCACCTCAATTAATGCTTATAAAGGCAATGCACCTTTACTTAGCTATTCCACTACCAAAGGGGCAATTTTAGCCTTTACTCGCTCTTTGTCCCAATCTCTGCTTAAAAAAGGCATTCGCGTCAATGGTGTTGCTCCTGGTCCAATTTGGACTCCCTTTATTCCTGATGCCTTCCCCGCCGAACAAGTAGAAGGATTTGGCAAACAGGTACCAATGAAACGCCCAGGTCAACCTGTAGAGGTTGCAACTAGCTTTGTTTTCTTGGCTTCAGAAGATTCTTCTTACTTTGCAGGACAAGTATTACATCCTAATGGTGGTGCGGTAGTTAACGCTTAAAACTTTTATATTACAGGCGGGCAATTGTCCGCCTTAATAATGTGTGTATAAATGATTAAAAATCTAATCTTAGAAAATAAACAAACATTAAAAGGAGTATTTGCCGTTTGTATAATTGTGGCAGGAATTACTCATTTTATTGCCCCCAATACTTACGTCAAGATTGTGCCACCACAGCTACCCTATCCTGAAGCTATTGTCTATATCAGTGGCCTTTTTGAAATCTTAGGCGGTATTGGTTTATTAATTCCTTTGGTTAGTCAAGCTGCTGCTTGGGGTTTAGTATTACTATTGATTGCTGTCTATCCAGCTAATATAAATATGGCGGTTAACAATATCCATCTTGATAATGTTCCTGATGGTGACTGGTTTCAAGCAATTAGGCTGCCGTTTCAATTTGTACTCATTGCTTGGGCATATTGGTATACAAGATCGGATGTCAAAGGCAATATTTATGACTAGATCGACGAGCGATCGCCTTGAAGAATAAAAAGTCATTGTTATTTCCCCTATAGCTGTTCACCAAGATTTGTACCTAAAATTCCTAAGTTCATGATTTATCTCTCTATTGTTGTTTTTATTAGTTGGTTGTAGAGAGATAGAGCTATTAGTTAATAAGATAAGGTTTGATTGATAAATTAAACCTTGTGATTTAGTTACAAGGACAATTTTTATAAAATAAGCTTAAGCGTTTAGATTCAATTTATCTTTTTTTCTAACTGTTTTTGAGTGCAAAACTTTATTTACGCTTGATAAAATGCAATCAAATCCACCTGACAACAGGATTACCTGTTTTTTCACTGTATAACACCTCAGTCACATCGTCTGGTGTTTTAATTACATAATGTACTATTTTTAAATCTCTATTTATGTCAACACTTTGCTCGTGAAACCATTCCAAATAGTGCGAATTTTCCACGATAAACAAAGTCCACTTCTGCCAAGAACTAGGTTCTAACTGCATTTTTGTTACTGTTTCGTCCATATCGTATGAATCTTTTAAAAAATTTCCTTCATACATAATACGCAGCGCAAAAAACCACTCAAAATTGATAGCCAGAATTGGTGAATTTTGATCTTTATTCTGAAGGCTTATTGTTAATTCGTTGCAATCATACTTTAAATCGTAAAGACAAAGAGTTTGTGGAATTCCTTCTAAGGGTTCCCATTTCATCCATTTTTCCTTTTTTATGTTAATTCTCCGTTAAATCTATACTTTAATTTTTAAAACGAAATTTTCTTATAGGCTTACCGTCGCTTGCTCTCTGAATTTCCAAAGTTGGTAGACCATCCTCACCTGGCTTGCCTTTGCTTCCATCACGGATAAGTACCCTTCGTCCATCTTCTAATTGACCAATACGTCCATTAAATTTAGAGTTATTAAGAGGTTTAACGTCGGAAAGTTTGAGTTGAACCTATCCCACTAATAAAATTTTAGTAATCCACATATGAATTGTTGCCAAAGTCAAAAGACCATTAAAAACAAGAGGTTGACGTTCCCAACGAACAACCAAACGCCTATATTTTTTTTGAAACCAAGAGAAACATCTTTCTCGGTACGAAAGCGCGGAGTATCATTTTTAATTGGTCTCCCACGATGCTTTTTGGATTTGTAAACTGTGGTCTAATACCTCTTTTTCTTAATTGCGATCGCTTTTCTGAATTTTTGGAAAAAATATCTTGAAATAGCTTCCACTCTAAATCGTTTAATCCTTCAAATCTCCCTGGCATAGTCAAATTTCAATCGAACAACTTTATTACTTTATCAATTATTAGTGGGATAGACTCAAAGGATTGGTAACACCGATCCTTTAGTTTTTGTGATCAACCAGAGTAATGATGCTTGATTTTTTAAACGTCTTTTAATAGATAATCTTGGGCAATTTTAACAATTCTCTCTGAAGCCTGACCATCACCGAAAGGATTAATCGCTGTTGCCATTTGTTGATAAATAGCTTGGTTTTCTAGCAATTCGGCAGTGCAATCTAAAATTGCTTGGGGATCTGTACCAATTAGCTTTGCAGTACCAGCTTCAACAGCTTCTGGCCTTTCTGTAGTTTCTCGTAAAACTAATACAGGCTTGCCTAAACTAGGAGCTTCTTCTTGCAATCCTCCTGAATCTGTCAGTAGTATATGACACCCAGAAATTGCTCCTACTAATTCTGTATAGTCTAAAGGTTCAGTCAAAAATACTCTAGGGCGATCGCCTAATGCAGCTTTAATTGGCTCTCGCACTGTAGGATTACGATGCAAAGGCAGAAGTAATGCTGTATCGGGAAAACGATCTAAAATAGCGTTAAATCCCTGCAAAATGTCTTGTAAAGGTTTGCCCCAATTTTCTCGACGGTGTACCGTTGCTAGTAAAACACGGTATTTAGACCAGTCTAGATTAGGTATTCGACATTCAGGTTTATTATTCGCCACAGTCAAAAGAGTATCTATTACGGTGTTCCCCGTATGGTGAATTTCTCCTGTCACCCCAGATTTTTGTAAATTTTTAACAGCTAATTCTGTTGGCGCAAAGTGAAATTGAGCAATTTGCGAGATTAAACGACGGTTAGCTTCTTCGGGATATGGATTATACAGATTATCAGTCCGCAAACCAGCCTCAACATGACCTACAGGAATCTGATGATAGAATGCTGCCAATGCAGCAGAAAAAGCAGTAGTTGTGTCCCCTTGTACAAAAATTAGTTTAGGTTGGACTGTGGCAAAAATTTTTTCTAATCCCAGCAAACTATCACAGGTAATACTAGTTAATGTTTGTTTTGGCTTCATGATTGCTAAATCATGGTCTGCACTCAAGTCAAATAACTCCATGACTCGATCTACCATTTCTCTATGTTGTCCCGTGAGAATAAGATGAGTCTTAATTTGAACAACAGAATTAAGCTGTTTGATAACTGGAGCTAGTTTGATTGCTTCGGGACGAGTTCCTAAAATTACCCCGACAGAAATAGTTGGTGTAGTCATATTTATTTAATAAAAAGCAAAAACTAGATTGGGAATAATCAGAAACAGTGTCGACTATGAACACAGAAAAACCCAGTATACACTGGGCTTTATTCCTGAGCATTTATTCTGGTTAGCCAAAGCTGATGTTTATTGTTGATACTTTAGCTATCTTTCAGATATAAGCAACTATAAAAAAGACGAGGACTAGAATAGGCTCTAATCCTCGTCATCTATAATTCATTGTTTTAAATTTAATGATTGTTATCAAACTGGCAAGTCAAAGGACAAGACGCATAGACTGGCAGATTAACTAAATCTTTTTGTCCGTGTAGCCAACTCAACCAGCTTACTTCTTCAGGATAAATTCCTTTAAAAGAAAGAACTGCTGCACTAGCTAAAACTACAGCAATGTTTAAGCTAAAAATACCAGCCGTAACTACTAAAACCGCACTGGCAGGGATAACAGTTTGCAAAATGATGGTAGCTAAAATACCAATCGTAACGATTAAAGCTCCTACAGGAAATCCAACTACTAACAAGCATACAGTTAAGGTAAAGCTCCAAATCAAGAAGCTCTTTACCAAACCAAAATAACTATTCTTTCGTACTAATTCCATTTTTTTAAGGTTAAACAACAACAACTTATGGCGATAATTTTGAGCTACTGCTAGCTCTCTTTACTCGTTAAGAATAAGTATAAGAAACTTTAATCAATAAAATTCATTTTTTAAATATAATTTTACAATTTGCCTAAAGACAAAATGTAACTTACGTATAGGTTTTTAGTACTGCTGACTATTGATCCCTAGTTATTTGTTGACCTTAACAACCAATATTGCAGCTAATCCTGTAGATATTAAAGTTGTATTTATGTTTTATAAAATATATAAATTGTAAGCAAATTACTCAAAATAAGTATTTATACTTAGGATTCTTGAAAGCTTAATTTGACTAAACATATCTTAATTATTAAAATTAACAATAAAGAAAATTAAAGCTAATTGGTAATAAGTATGTCCTGCCAGACTAAATTTTATAAACATATCAAATAGTATCAAAAGCAAGAATTTGCTAGTTATTCAAATAGAGAAAAAAGTAGAAAAATCTTTTTTGGAAGCCAAAAAGTTTGGAGGGACTAAAATGCGCTCTAGAGATTATAGTTATACCAATTGTCAAAAGTAACTAGAGAGTTAATATAGAAGCGAAGTAATGATAAAAGCCAATGTCGGGAGTCTCCATCAAGATTGCGATCGCGCTTATCTTTATTACTTCTTTGACGAATCTCATTTATAGAAGCTAGAGGATCAATACCTTCTAGGTTGCTATTGCGATCGCTCTGAAATTAGAGTTTTATCAATTCTGAACGCTCTTGGCAATTTGTGGGTTTATTGATCGCAACTATTCGACTAACTAAGATTTAAAAATCTCTCTAACGCTTGAACCATTGTGGGAGGCCAACGACGAATGTTTTTAATCCATTCAAGATCTTGATAGCGGTTATCCAGACCCACTGCTGCAACCCAATTACTTTCGGCTTCTCCTTGTTGTCCTTCTACCCACAAAGCAGCAGCCAAGGCTGCACGCATATCAGAATACAGAGGATACTTGCGAACTAAGTTACGCATATTGCGAATAGCTTCAGGGCGATCGCCTATTTGATACATAATCAAAGAAGCATTGCCTCGTGCCATGGGAAAAGTAGGCGCAAGATCGGCAGCTTCTTGATAGTCTTGTAAAGCGTTTTGCCACTTTTGTTGACCTGCTTTGGCATTTCCCCTGTTATTTAATGCCACTGGATCTTGAGGACTAATTTTTAGTACATGATTGTAATCAGCGATCGCTTTTGACCAGAGTCTTTTTCCTTCATAGGCAATGCCCCGATTAAGGTAGGCATCAGGATATTCAGGGGCAATTTCAATAGAACGATCAAAATCAGCGATCGCATCAGTAAACTTGTACTGACCGATGCGGACATTACCTCGATTACTCCAGACCGCAGGATTGTCAGGAAATTTGTCAATTAACTCTGTCCAGTAAATTTCTGATAGAGCAAAATCCCCTTTTTCCGCAGCATGAATTGCTTTCTTGGCAATTTTGTCTCCCTGATTAATTTGTTGAGCAGTAAAATTAGCTGGCTGATTGCCCACAGCGATCGCAGCCTCAGTAAAATCACTCCCAATCCAAAAAGAAAATATTAAAAATAAACTTATTAACCAACGGCTCATTATAACCACACTTTTTTAAGACTTTATACCTAAAGATTATGATACTGGGATCGTCAATCAAAAGCGATCGAAAATTATACATTCAGAGAATTAAAAAAATGCAGATCTAAATAATTACAGCTTATGTATTAAGTTAAGTTTTCCTGAGATACATCAGATTTGTCTACAATTAGTATGTTTGCCAATTTTAATTTTTAGCAACTTATTATTTATCTCTAATGACTTTGATTCGTATCCCTCAATCGTGGAAAATATCAGAAAAACAAATTACGCCTCCCAGACTCTATTACAATCGGCGTAGCTTTATTAAAACTCTTATTGGTGCAGGTATTGGTGCTAGCCTTTTACCTCTGACAGGATGCCAATCTGGCTTAGATATAGGCAAGTCTGCATCGGCAACTGCCCTCGAAAAAAGTCTCAATCAACCAGAAATAGAATCATTTACCAAGAATCCCGATTTTGCCAAAGTTGATCGACCAATAGCTGACCAAAAAGTTGCGGGGCAATATAATAATTTCTATGAGTTTGGTGGTACGAAGAAAATTTGGCTAGACGCTCAAAAGCTGCCTACGGAAAACTGGAAAGTTAAGGTTGCAGGACTTGTCAAAAATCCTCGTACCTATGACATTGATGAGCTAAAACAAAAGTTTCCCTTAGAAGAGAGGGTATACAGATTTCGCTGTGTAGAGGCTTGGTCTATGGTCTTGCCTTGGATAGGATTTCCAATGCGCGCTTTATTGCAAGATGTTGAACCGACTGCAAAAGCAAAGTATGTGCGTTTTACATCTTTTTACGATCCTGAGATAACTAAAGGACCAGGATTTCATATTGGCTCTTTACCTTGGCCCTATACAGAAGGTTTAAGAATTGAAGAAATGGCAAATGAGCTTGCTTTTTTTGCTGTAGGTATTTATGGTCATGATTTGCCCAAGCAGCATGGCGCACCATTACGAATGGTCACCCCTTGGAAATATGGTTTTAAAGGTGCAAAATCGATAGTCAAAATTGAATTTGTTGAGGATCAACCCGCTACCTACTGGAATACCCTTGCTCCCAATGAGTACAAGTTTGAAGCCAATGTAAATCCTAATGTGCCTCATCCTCGCTGGTCACAGGCAACAGAGAAGTTTATTAGCACTGGTCCTGGTCTATCTTGGGAAATTAAGGAGACTCTTCCCTATAACGGTTACGGAGAATATGTGGAAAATTTATATACTTAGAAATTTTGTTTAAGTGATAATAGAAAATTAAGTCACCATTTAATAAATGGGTCTGGAAGCCCCGCCGTTTACGGCGACTGTTATTTAGTTTTTAGTCTTTAGTTTTCAATTGAGTGCCTGCGTAGCTTGTTGTACTAACCTTTTGCGAGGCAGTGCGGTCTTGTTGGTTTGCGTACCGCGAGCAACTGCCGAGGGTGCGCCCTTTCCCGAAGGTAAACTAATAACTAAATAACTTGAATCACGGTACTTACTTCCTAGCAATAATCCAGACTGCATGAATTATTCCAGGAAAATAACCAAGCAAAGTTAAGAGAACATTAATCCAAAAGTCTTTACCTAAACCAACCTGTAAAAATACTCCTAGCGGTGGCAAGACAATAGCGATGAGGATGCGAATCAAATCCATGTTGGGTATCTCCATCAAAATGATATTTATAATTTATATCTTAACCATTAGCGGTAACTAAGTAGATAATCGAAATAAATCACTATACTTGACTTGAAGTTTGGCAGAGATATTTTACTGCTTCATTAATAGCTATATATTGAAAGCAATAATGAGAACATCAATTTCTACTTTATGTGTGGGATTAAGTATCAGCCTAGTCGCCTCTTGGGGACAAATTGCTAATGCCAATCCTTTGCGACCTGTACCGTTGGATAAGCTCAAATTTGTTGGTTTAGATAGTAAATTAGGCAATACCGTTGATTCAGAAAAAAAAATTATTCATTGCTGGCAGACTAATCAGATCTGTCTTGCTAAACCCAAAAAGGAAAATATTGGCTGGAATCAATCTCAACGCCAGGCTTTAGTACAGGCAGTAGATCACAGTCTTTATTATTTAAGTACTCCTAAAGCTGCTCAAAGCTATCGCCAGTATGCTAATTCTACATTTAGTTTAGAGCATACAAAGCGATCTCTCTCTCGATTTAAAGAACTTTTATTAACTACTGAATCTCCCGCAGCTTTAGAAAAGGCAGTCAAGCAGGAATTTACTTTTTATCGATCTGTTGGCAATGATCGGCGAGGTAAGGTTGAATTTACAGGCTACTTTGAACCTACCTATACTGCCAGCCGAGTTCGTACTGCTGAGTATCGCTATCCTCTATACAGTCAGCCTGCTAGTTTTAGGAGTTGGTCAACCCCTGATCCTACCCGTGTCCAGCTAGAGGGAAAAGACGGCTTAGGCAGCAGTAAAAGCATTCTAAAGGGTCGAGAGCTAGTTTGGTTGAGCGATCGCCTAGAAGCCTTTTTAGTTCAGGTACAGGGATCTGCCAAGCTCGCAATGACCGATGGCACAACTATGACCGTTGGTTATGACGGCACAACTAATTATCCCTATGTGAGTGTAGGTGGAGAACTGGTAAAAGATGGAGTGTTTAACAAAGACGAGTTAAGCCTGCCTAAGCTACTAGATTATTTTGCTGCTAACCCCAGGCAACTAGATAAATATCTACCCCGTAATAATCGCTTTGTCTTCTTTAAAGAAACCGATGGCAAACCCCCTACTGGTAGTTTAGGTGTTCCTGTTACAGGCGATCGCTCTATTGCCACCGATAAATTGCTCATGGCTCCAGGAGCATTGGCTTTGATTGTTGCACCCATTCCCGATCTAGAATCTACGGGCAAGATTGATACTAGGGTAGTAAGTCGCTATGTACTGGATCAAGATACGGGTAGTGCAATTAAAGGCGCAGGCAGAGTAGATATTTTCTTGGGTAGCGGTGAAGTAGCAGGCAAAAGAGCAGGATTGTTAAACGGTAGCGGTAGTTTGTTTTACTTACTGCTCAAAG
Source organism: Chroococcales cyanobacterium (assembly GCA_038259125.1). Classification (GTDB taxonomy): domain Bacteria; phylum Cyanobacteriota; class Cyanobacteriia; order Cyanobacteriales; family Xenococcaceae; genus Waterburya. The sequence goes on from JBBSPC010000109.1 coordinate 11,174, forward strand.
AATGAAGATATTAAACAAACAATCTGAAAAACTCATGAAGAGGATGAATATTTTGGTAAAAATCAGAATTAATCTATTTGTCCCAGTTGAGTAATATAGCAATCTGAGTAGCTAGGTTCAAAAGATCGAAGGATTTGGCGATCGCTTTAATTGCTTTTGTCTGCTTCAGCTTAACTAGCTCTGAGGATTGAGGTGTAGAAGTCAACAAAATGATCGGGATCTGGTTGGTCAAAGGATTTTGCTGTAAATCCTGGATTATTTCTGACCAGCTTAAATCGGGTAGAATTTCATCAATATCGAGCAAGATAGCCTCAATTTGTCCTGCTGAAACTCTGGCAAGGGCATCAACACCAGAACTAACTATGATTACTTTGCAGTTAAGAATAGTCTCCAAACAAAGCTGCATCATCTCTTCAACTGCGCGATCGCAATTAATCAACAAAATACGTTGAGTTTCAATTGGCATTGAGAATTTTTTGGTTAGCATCTCTAGAATGTCAAGCAATTGACATTTTTATGTGAATACTAGACCAAGAATCTGAATAACTGATGAAGCTATTTTTTTAGTTAAATTTAGAGCCTAATTCAGAAACTGGAGATTTTATTTTAAAACTTTAGCTACACGGTCTGCTAAATTAAACGGATCGTAAGGTTTAGTAATTACATCGGACACCTGTAGTTCAGTAAAGGATCTTAGTTCGGCTGGTTGAGCTTTTGCCGTTAACAAAATTACGGGAATGGAGCGAGTTTCAATATTAGCCTGTAGTTCGGCAAAAGTTTCCAAACCATCCATTACTGGCATCATCACATCCAAGAGGATTAAATCTGGCTGCTCGGCGATCGCTTTAATTAAGCCTTCTTGACCCGAACTAGCGGTGATAATTTGCCAATCCCCAGTTACCTCTAAGCAAATTTGAGTAGCTTCCCGAACGTCGTCGTCATCATCGATTATTAAAATTCTCTGATTCATCTTATTTATTACTTAATGTACGGGCGAACGGACGTTCGCCCCTAACCAATCACCGATCATTAATGGGCAAAACAAAACAAAATCTACTTCCTTTACCCAAAATACTTTCCACCCAAATCTGACCGCCGTGTTGTTGCACAATACTACGGCAGATAGCCAGTCCTAAACCCGTGCCACCGCGATCGCGAGAATCGGAGGCATCAACTTGTTGAAAGCGATCAAAGATGGTTTCTAGGTGTTCTGGGGGAATACCTCTACCGCAATCTTGAACCTGAAATCTGACTTGATTGTCCCTCTGTAAATGGGCATCTAGAGTAACAGTAGTGTGGGGGGCTGAGAATTTGATGGCGTTGCTGAGAAGGTTAGTTAAGGTTTGAATAATGCGATCGCGGTCTATCCATAACTCTACTGGTAAGGGTTCTACAGCAATCTTAATCTCAGCTTTATCCGCCATACTCTGCACAATTTCTACAGCATCCCTCATAACATCGGCAGCATTGCAACTTGATTTGAGCATAGTTACTTTGCCAGACTTGATCCGTTCTAAGTCCAAAATATCATTGATCAAACGCACCAAGCGATTAGAATTATCTTGGGCAATTTCGATTAAGCGTTGGCTTTTAGGAGATCGAGGATCGATCCGACCACTAGAAAGCAGGCTAATGGAACTACGAATTGAAGTTAGAGGAGTTCGCAGTTCGTGGCTAACGACTGAAACAAATTCGTCTTTCATGCGATCGATAATTTGTCGTTCGGTAATATCTTTAAAAATTACTACTGCGCCTACAATCTGTTCTTTTTCCATAATAGGCGTACTAACATACTCTATGGGAAAACTTGACTTATCTTTGCGACTGAATATTTCATTAGTCACATAATGTACTTCCCTTGTTTGAATGGTCTGATAAATCGGATTTTCTAGCCAAGAGTAAGCCATTCCCTCTGCTGTGGAATGATTGACAATCTCGTGCATCGGCTGGTTTTGTAATTCGGTCACTTCATAACCTAGTATTTGGGCAGCAGCAGGATTGATAAAGGTAATTTTTCCTTTGGTGTCTAATCCATAAATGCCCTCTCCTGCCGAATTTAAAATTAGCTCATTTTGATGGCTAACTCTTTCTAAATCGGCTCTGGTTTTCAGGCGATCGCTTATTACCTGGACTAGTTGCTGATTAGTTTGTTCTAATTCTGCTGTACGTTCTTGTACCCGCTGTTCTAAAGATGCGTTAAGAGTATTAACCTGCTGGTAAAGCTGATATTGATAAATGGCGATCGCAAAGTGACTGCCTAGAATTTGCGCTAGTTCAATTTCCCGCTCTGTCCAGGGAAAGACTTGATTGAGCTTGATTTCGCGCCAGGTTTCAAAAGATTGCAGGGCAACTTGATTGCGGGGGTCATTAGAATCTGGTCGTTTTGCCCAAATAGTTTCTAGATCAATGCCCTGTCGAAAGATACTTAAGTAGCCTAATTTTTTCTGTCTATATTCTAGCTGAATGGCTAAGATGCTTTTAATCTTGGTTGGTTTAAACGCCCGATCTAGATTCAATGGTAGTGAATGAGCATCAAGTTCAGCGATCGCCCAGGGTTGAATCGCATTTTCCCGTTGAATCGCATTTTCCAGCCATGCTTGCCAGTCTGGATGTTTTTCAATCGATCTTGTCGAAGACAATTTTTGCTTGACTGCCCCTGGTAACAATATAGGCTGTTCGCCAGAAATATATAGTTGAGCCATAGACTCGGAGTTTGGCGACGCAAGATAAACCCTACCCCCCGATCCTTGTAGAGCTAATACCGTCTGCCTCAACGCTTGCTGTAGCTCCATCTGGGTCATAGAATGTAAAAATCTACCCACGTGGTTAATAGATGCCTCTCGCTGTGCCTGAATACGGGTTGACTCTAGTAAACTAGACTGGGCGATCGCAACTGAGGTCTGATCGGCGACTAACTGAAGCACCTCTAGTTCTTTGGGGGTAACTATACGAGGGGAACTATGATGAGATATTAATAATCCCCACAGGCGATCGTCATCCATAATTGGCACGACTAAAGAAGACTGTACCCCCATAGCAGTCAAATACTCGGCGTGGCAAGGATCGACGGTGCGAAACTGGATATAATCGCGATCGTTTTCATTGACTAACGAACTCATGCCAATTTGTCTTGAGGCAACGTTGACCACTGTTCTTTCGCGCTTTGTCCGATATAGCTGGCGAATTTCTAAAGGAATATCTTCGGCGGGAAAATGTTGACCTAGTAAAGATGGTAAATTTTGTTTGTCTAATGATTCAGCTACTACTTCTCCACTACCACCCGAATCAAACTGATAAACTTTCACCCGATCTGTGCCTAAAAAAGCCCGCACTTCATCCGTAACACCCGCCAGAATTACCGATAGTTCCAGGGATTGACGGATACGATTAGTCATTCGATGGAGCAACATTTCCCAGGAATTAGGCGTTTGGCGATTAACACTTTGATAATGTGGTTGCTCAAAATTTAGTTGTTCGTTATTCATGTAATCAAACTTGTAAGTAATTGACCGCGATTGAGGTGATTAAATATTTTAGGGACTAATTCGGTCGGAGAGACAACTTTGCTAATACAGTCATTTGCTCCTGCGGTTAAAATCTGATGTACGGTATTTAGATCGTTATGAACCGTAAAAAACAAAATAGGTAATTCTCGCCAACGCAGATCGTTTCGTAATAGCTGACATAGTTCAATACCAGAAAAGTGAGGCATATTAACATCCAAAATTAATAGATCTGGCTTTAATCGATCAATGGTCTGCCAAAAATTTAGGGGATTATTTAAAATAGTTAGATCGATCTTTAAAGGGTCTAATAGGTTATCAATTGCTGCTAGGATTTGCGGATCGTCATCCACCGCTAAAACTTTTGCTACTTTATGTTGAGATTGTTGTAAGGCTTTAACGATCGCTTTAGTAGCTTTGACCTCTAGTGATGCTTGCTGTAGCAATATGTGACTGCCAAGACGAGCAATTTGGGCGCGATCGCTTTGTTCATGGCGATCGGTAAACAAAATCACTGGTACAGATATTTTAGCGTTGATAATCAAGGCAAAATCATCTAAGGTTTCGGCACTACAGTCAGCTAAGGAAAATTCCCAAATTACCGCCTCGAAATTCATCTGGAGAGCCTTCTTCATTGATGCAGGTTGAGAAACCAACCCAAATATCATGCCTATAGCAGTCATCTCGTCTGCAAGCTGCTGTACTAATTCAGGATTATTATCTACTGCTAAAATTATTGGTCGGTTGCGAGTCAGCGCGTTGTGAAGCCAGTCCGTTGCGGAGGTTCCCTCCGTTGTAGGAACTGGCGCGGGGTTCCCCCCATTGCGAGACAGTCCGTTGCGCGGGTTCCCCGCGTTATAGGAACTGTCGAGGGTGTAGCGACTGACGAGGTTGAGATTAATGGAGTTTAATTGAGACTTAAAGTTTGGTTTCAAAACGTTTTTTAAAGCGGTTAATAGCTGAGAAAATTGTTTACTTCGATTTACTTCTAATTCAATGGTTAATAATTGCTCCATTTCCAGTGCCAAATGAGAGCCTTGAGACAAACCAAAGACACCCAAACTCCCCGCTAGCTTGTGGGCTGCCCACTGCGCCTGTTCTAAAAGCTGACCTGTTAATTTACCTGCTTGCCAAGCTTGGTTAGCTCGTTCGAGGATTGCCAACCTCTCGTTATACGTTCCCTCATATCTCTGCCAAACTTCTGCTAATGCTGCTTTAGTTTTTTGACGTATTTGTTCTGTTTCGCGATCGTCTTGGTTCATTTCATGGTCTGACAATATTGATTCGCTTTCCGTATTCAGTGGTTTGAGACGATAGCCCACGCCATAGACAGTCTCGATTAAATTGGCATCAGCCCCGACTTGCTTGAGTTTGCGCCGTAGGACTTTGATATGAGCCGTAACGGTACTTTCGTTGGGAGCTTCTTCTACATCCCAAAGACGATCTAAAATAATTTCACGAGTCAAAACGCGATTACCCCCAGGGTACGCTTCGCGATCGCCACTGCGTAAAAATAGCTCTAGTAAGCGATATTCTTTGGGAGTTAAATTGAGTATTTGCCCATCATAAGTTACTTCACGGGTACAGGAATTGAGGCTCAGTTTTCCCCAGTGTAAAATTTGTGATGTTAGAGAGTTTCGACGACGCAATAAGACGCGAATACGGGCTAATAATTCCGTAACCTCAAAAGGTTTAACTACATAATCATCTGCCCCTGCATCCAGTCCAATCACTTTTTGATCGCCAGAATTTTGAGCAGTCAATAATAGTACTGGAGTTTGATTCTCCGCCGAGCGTAATTTCTGACAAAATTCAATTCCGTTTAGTTTTGGTAAAACAATATCGAGCAAAATTAAGTCATAATCATAAGCCTCCACCATCTCCCAACCCAAGTCTCCTGCTCCTGCCAGATCGACTATATAATGGCGATCGCGTAATATCTCGACTAAAGTTTGAGCAATAATTTCATCATCTTCAACTAATAGTATTTTCATAAAACATAGCCCATAATATATATATATTAATATTACGATTTAAGCTCAAATTTATCCGTTCAAGTAATAAAGTTTTGTAAAAACCTTCAGACCATTTAGTATTTAGCTATTATCTTCTGCTATAAGTTTAAATAGAGCAATTTATAGATATTGCGAATAAAATTTAGTTTTTTTAATATCGTCCATTTTAGCCAGAGATAAACTGGATCAAAAGCATTTTCTTAAGCGGAATCAGATCTGGCGGATAACTTCTCAAGTTAATAGTATCAAAGCAAAGCATCAAAAAAACTTCGAGAGTTTGGTAGAGATTAATCCACTGCTAAATTTATCTTCAGCAGAAATGGTTTCCTTTAACTGGGGATTTTCCTTTCCCAAAATAGAGAACACCCGATCGTGCCTATGGAGAGTATTTAACCTGTGGCGAAGATGACGGATTACCTCATTTAGTTATTGGCTTTCATCGTGCTGTCGATATTGCGATCGCCTTTAGCATTTTTTTCTATATTACGGGTTTTATCGGTTGGTCGTGGCGATCGCCTTAATATCTGTAGTTTAGACTAAGGAACAGTCTGGAAGAAAAAAACAAGAAAGAATGAAGGATGAATAGGGAGAAAATGAAAATAGCTTAAGAATTCAAACCCTCCCTATGATGAAATATGACCGATATCGAAAATTCCGTCAAGAA
>JBBSPC010000110.1:0-17121 GCA_038259125.1 Chroococcales cyanobacterium
CATCATCAAAGCCAAAGTCATAATTTCACTATCACTCATTTCTGATTTTGCCCCTGGAGCATTGGGTTTTAGAGATTTTTTTTCTAGCTGATACCAGTCATCTACAAGGACAAAAACTATGACTAATAGGCTTTCAAAGTATATGCTATTCATGAGGAAAGATATTTAGATGGACAGCTTGATAACTTTCATCTTCTGTCTTTTCCTCCTTTTTTCCTAATTCACACTAGGCGTAATACTATCAATATTGTTCTGCTTAACTATTCAACATGACTTCAGAATTTAAAATCCGTCAGGCTGTTGCTGACGATGTATCAGATATTTTTAACTTGATTCAAGCATTAGCAGAATATGAGCAACTCATCCATCAGGTTACGGGGACAGCCAAAGATTTACAGTCAGATTTGTTCGGTAGTCAAGTTTATGCTGAGGCTATTGTAGCTGAGTGTAAACATAAAATAGTCGGCTTTGCTTTATTTTTCGCTAATTATTCGACGTTTTTAACCAAACCAGGCATTTACCTTGAAGACTTGTTTGTGTTACCAGATTATCGTCGTCGAGGAATGGCAAAAGCGATGTTATCTTATTTAGGTAAGCTGGCGGTAGAAAGAGATGCAGGGCGACTGGAGTGGAATGTTTTAGACTGGAATCAAAGTGCGATCGCTTTTTATGAAAGTATGGGAGCAAAAGTATTACCCGACTGGCGTACTTGTCGGGTTAGCGATAGTGCATTGCACAAACTAGCAAAAATCACCGATTAACTATTTATAGATTTGGATGATCGGGGTCACGAGAAATTTTACGTTCATATTCTTTGAGGTTGGCCAATATATCTTTAGCCGATTGGTATGATTCATCCAAAATTTTTTCTTCTAAATCATCTAGAAAAATTTCTTCGTTGAACAACTGCATATAGCTTAGAAGTGAATCAAAATTCTGACGAATTTCAGTAGAAAGATTATCCTGAGTTTGACTAGCTAATTTTTTAGCAATTTTTTGAGCCAATTTTAGTTGACGAGACTGATTATTGGTTTTTAACTGCATTGAATACCAACGATTGTAAAAGTCTCCCTGACGAAGTAATTCTACATGGGTACCAACTTCAATTACTCGACCCTTATTTAAGACAATTATTTGATCGGCTTGTTGAATAGTAGTTAACCGTTGAGCAACAATTAAGGTTGTGCGATCGCGACATAACTCTTTGATTGTTTCTTGAACTAAGGAATCTTCAACAATATCTATCCCTAGACTAGATTCATCAAGAATTAAAATTTTTGCATCATGTAATATAGCTCTAGCAATAGCCAATCTTTGTTTTTGTCCTTCAGTAAGTAAGACACCGTTTAGCCCGATTTCTGTACCTAAGCCATCTGGTAATTGGCTAACAAATTCATAAATATTAACTTGTTTAATAGCATTAATAATATCTGATTTACTAATATTTTTTAATCCATAGGTAATATTATATGCTAAAGAATTATTAAAGAAAAATGTATTGCTATTCACTATTGCGATCGCTTTTCTCAAGCTTGTAATATCATATTCAGCAATATTTTTACCATCAATTAAAATTTGACCATCTATTGGCTCATGAAATCTTGGTAATAGTTCTGTAATTATTGATTTGCCTATTTCAGACGAACCAACTAAAGCGATCGTCTGCCCTTGAGGAATCCACAAATTAACTTTATCGAGAATTATTTGAGCATGATTAGGATAAGCAAAAGTCACCTTTTGAAACTCTATGCTAGAACTTAATTCTACAAACTTAATTGTTCCTGATTTAAGAATAGGCTTATCAGTTTCCTTTAAGAAATTGGCAACTTTTTCTGCACTGGCAATACTATTATAAAATTGAGTACGAGCATTGTTTAGTTGACCAAAAAAAGGTAGTAATCGGCATAAAACCACTAAATAAGTTAAGAAAGTTAATGCCAGGTTGTGGATTGACTGATTATATAAGTATGGAACTATAATTAGTAGAGTTGCAATTATTATCATACCTAGAATTTCGTTTATAGGGCTGATTATTGCTGAGACTGCTAGGGTATTTAATTGCGCCCGATCTTTGTCCTTAATTAGTCGAGTTATCAATTGATATTCTCTAGTTTCATTACCAATAGTTTTAATTGAGCGAATCCCTGTTAAAAATTCTACCGATTTGCGATTATAAGTTTTAGACTTTTGAGATAGTGTTGTTGCCGATCTTTGAGCGATGGTAACAATAAAGTGATTGATTAAAGCAATTAACCCTAAAAGAAATATACAGATAAAAGTCAATTGCCAAGATATAAATAAAAGAAAAATAGTCAGAAGAATAATAATAGTTGCAATAATTGATATATTTTGACAGCTTTTGATAGCGATCGCAGTTTTGTCTATCTCTCGATTTAACTTAAATAATATATCTCCTGTTTTATTATTTTGATAATAATTTAAATTCACTCTAGCCAGCAAACTATAGCCTTTCTTTTTCATTTGATAGACTAAATACTGAGTATGTTTAATATTTACTATAGAATTTAAATATGTGGCGCAATTTTTTAAAACAATTACTACAAATATCAAAGTAAGAACAATTTCTAGTCTATATTCTCTCAAATTACTAAATGAAGTAAAAAAATAGTCAAAGATATTTGATTGATTAATTTGACTATTTTGCTGTTTGTCGTCTAAAATAATAATTAATATAGGAATTAAGCAAATAGTTCCTATTATATTTAATAAGCCACTAATCATACTTAGAAAAAATGATGTTAAAAAATAGATAGGCTTTTTTTTAACAAGGTCAAATAAAAATTTATAAGTTGAGTTATTAAACATAATTTATAATTTATTTAAATTTTGCACATTATTCATTATTAATAACAAAACCTTGTAACTTAGAATTATTATCTGTACTAAGATAACCGAGTATTTATCTAATATGATGAAGTATAGTTACTGAAAACGTCGAGAGTATAATCCTCATAAAACATTCTCAACATGGAAATTAAGCGTATTCCTGCTTTGGCAGATAACTATATCTTTGTTTTGTACGATCCTTTGCAAAAAACTGCTGCGGTAGTAGATCCCGCAATGGCCGATCCTGTATTGGACTATTTAGCAACCATCAATGCTCAACTAATCGCTATTTTCAATACCCATCATCATGGGGATCATGTGGGTGGCAACAATAAATTGATTAAGCATTTTCCCGATCTTTGTGTTTATGGTGGTGCTGAGGATAAAGGTAGAATTCCCCACCAGCAGATATTTCTAAAAGAGGGAGATACTGTTGAATTTGCTGGCAAAACAGGTCAAGTATTTTTCGTGCCTGGTCATACCTCTGGTCATATTGCCTATTACTTTCCACCTGCAACTCCAGCAGAAACAGGAGAATTATTCTGTGGTGATACAATTTTTGCAGGTGGATGTGGCAGGTTGTTTGAGGGAACTCCTGCTCAAATGGTTGATTCTATTGGTAAATTGCGCCAGCTTCCTGATAATACTCGCGTGTGGTGCGCTCATGAATATACTCTCAATAATTTAAAATTTGCTCTAAGCCTAGATCGAGATAATTTAAATTTACATAACAGATATCAATCAGTACGACAAGCTCGCAGCCAAGGAATTGCTACTGTTCCATCTTTGTTGGGTGTAGAAAAGCAAACCAATCCTTTTTTACGTTGGGATAATGCAGCCTTACAAACTACTGCCAAAATGAAAGAACCAGCAAGAGTATTTGGTCGTATTCGGGGCATGAAAGATCAATTTTGACCAATTATTTTGCCACACAAACATTCTCCCTTCAGATTCGCCATTTCTTCTCTAGTAGCCTACAAAATATTGATTTGAACTATAACAATTATTATTAACTGCTGACTACTAAATCTAATTTCCATCTGCTGACCTGACTGATATAATAAAAAGTTCAGCAGGTGCAACAATTAAACCGCCACAGCAAAATGCAATTGATATAGGAGAATTTAAGTAGGAAATGGCAAAGCGTGTATCCGTGATTTTAAATCAAAGCGTTAGCAAATTGGGCAATAATGGCGACTTAGTAGATGTCGCTCCTGGTTTCGCTAGAAATTATCTTATTCCTCAAGGTTTAGCTAGTTTGGCTACCAGAGGAATTATTAAGCAAGTTGAATTTAGAAGAGAAAAAGAAAGACAACAGAAACTAGCAGAAAAACAAGCAGCAGAAAACAAAAAAGTTGCTTTTAAAACTATTGGTAAGTTGACTATTCGTAAACAAGTCGGAGAACAAAACGCTATCTTTGGTAGTGTTACCAGTCAAGAGATAGCTGACATTATCAAAGAACAAGCTGGCATTGAGGTAGACCGCCGTGGTATTGAAGTTCCAGATGTAAGTTCTACAGGCGACTATCAAGCAGAGGTCAAACTACATCCTGAAGTTAGTGCCACAATAGATTTCCAAGTCATACCTTTGTAAAAAATAAAGATTTAGAGAAAGTAGAGTTGATTTATGAGCGACTGTGGGCGTGATTGCATCACGCCCACGGCTCCATCCCGTCCCCATTTCCCAAATTGTTTTTTGTAGACATGACAAATCAAAATTTGTTAGATGCTCACGTTAAATTAAGGTCTGAAATATTAGATTGACAGCTTATTTAAAGAAATATGTCAGCGATCTGACGATTTACTTGATAAAAACTTTATCTTCTGAGATAATATATATCGGCAAGTAAATCGCACAGCCATTTAGCTGTGTGTTTCAACAGTTCGACAAGAATTGGCTGAAGTGCGGGTGTAGCTCAGTGGTAGAGCGTCACCTTGCCAAGGTGAATGTCGCGCGTTCGAATCGCGTCACCCGCTTTAAGTAAAACATCAAGAATTTAAGTTAAGAAAGATAAGAAAGAGGCTGTTAAATTTTATGGCTTCATTAAAATTAGGTTGAAGAGTGTTAAGACAATAATGGAAGATAATATATTTATCTTTATAGATGATAGATAGTTATCAAACTACATCAAATAATTAACTTTTCCTAAACTTAATCAATTCCAGTGCGCTCTCACAAAATACAGAAAATAGATTCAAGCAGCGAATATCCTTGTCCTTGCAGACGTAAAGGCAATCTCAAGCCGATCGTGTTGACTGAAGCTTTAGGCTGCGATCGCTGTCAACAAATTTTTGAGATCAAAAAAGATGGTCAGGTAATTGAGCAATTATCCTCAATGTATCAAAAAAAATCTTGGCGGTGGACAGGACACCGCTGGAAAAGTGCCTATGATATTTGGACACAAAACTATCTAGCAAAAATACTCATATTAAGCATTTCAACCTTTGTAGCAGTGGTTGTCTTACCCATAATGTTGCGCTGGCTGAGTACCCAGAGTATCATTTCTTGGGCGGTATCATTTTTAATTTTGATCATACTGCTGCTAATGGCACTGTTTGTAGTCTATCGGCATTAACAAAAAAGCAATGCAAAGTTCATCCAACCAACTGCTGACTATAGTTCGAGAATCTAACCGAGCCGCCGCTATATTGGCTCAAACATCGACAGCTAAAAGAAGGCTGGGTGTGTCAGTATTAGCAGAGTTAATGGAAGAGAGTTTTGATCAAATACTTGAAGCCAACACTTTAGACTTAGAAATGAGCCGAGAGATGGCGATCGCCGAACCAGTCGTTGATTGGCTAAAGTTGACTCCAGAAAGATTAGAAATGACTGTTTCTATTTTGCAACAGCTATCAAAATCAGCAGATCCGACACGACGCTTAATCAACGCTCCCTACCAGCTAGAGCCATCTCAAACTTATTGCCAGCTAATACCTTTAGGAACGATCGCTTTAGTACATGAAGCTTTTCCCGAACTTGCAGCGATCGCAGCAGGAATGTGCCTTAAAACAGGTAACAGCTTGATAACCAGAGGCTGTGGTGTTGCCAGCAACTCCAATCAAGTCATTGCCACTGTTTTAAAAAAAGCCTTGGCTAACACTGACTTGCCTTCAAGCTCGATTGAAACTATCTCTCCAGATTCGGGGATCTCCGTTCAAGATTTAGTCACCCAAGATCGCCATCTTAATTTAGTAATTCCTTATGGTCGTCCCAGTTTGGTACAGCAGGTGGCAGAAAAAGCAACGGCAACAGTATTAAAAACTACGATTGGCAATTGTTATTTATATTGGTCACTCAGCGGAGATTTAGAACTAACTCGTCAGGTAATTGCCGACAGTCATGATAGTGAACCAGATGCAGTTAATGCGATTGAAAAGGTATTGATCAATCAGAATATTAAACCTTCAACATTACAGTCCTTGTTTAGTAATCTTCAGCAACAAGGCTTTAAGCTACGAGGAGATGAGGTATTAGTAAATGAGTTTCCTGAATATCTACATTTAATGAAGTCTGAAGAATGGAGAAGACCTTATTTACGGAAAATAGTAGCATTTCGCTATATAGATAACTTATCCAAAGCCGTATCTTGGATAAATCGTTATAGCAGTGGTCATGCCGACTGTATTGTGACAGAATCCTATCAGGAAGGTCGTCAATTTGTTCAAGGGATTGATAGTGCTTTGGTTTATATCAACACTTCACCTAGATTTTCTCGTAATCCTGAAGGGGGAGAAGATGTGTTTTTAGGAATGTCCAATCAAAAAGGATATCGCCAAGGTTTAATTAGTGTAGAAACCTTTACAACCATTAAACAGATAGTTCAAGGCTAATCAATTATCAATGATTTATCCACAGCGTATTGAACCAGAACCAGGGCAAGAATCTGTCTGGGACTATCCTCGTCCGCCACGTTTAGAGCGGTCGCCAAAACAGATCAGAATTATTTTTAATGACATTACTATTGCCAATAGTTTTAACACTTATCGTGTATTAGAAACTAGTCATCCTCCTGTTTACTATATTCCTCCCGTAGACATCAAAACCGAATATCTTGAGCTTGCCAATTCTAAAAGCTCTTTTTGTGAATGGAAAGGGATAGCTAGCTATTGCAATTTGACTGTAAAAGATAAGCAGGTAAAAGATGCAGCTTGGTACTATAGTTCACCCACAGATTATTTTGCCCCAATTAAAGACTATTTAGCTTTTTATCCGAGTAAAATGGATGCTTGTTATGTCGATAAAGAGTTAGTAAAAGCGCAAGCAGGAGATTTTTATGGTGGTTGGATTACTCAAGACATAGTTGGACCGTTTAAAGGAGAATCAGAAACATGGGGATGGTGATTTTAAAGAGATGAAGGATGAGGAATGAGGAATGAAATTATTAGGTGAATACCAAGCTGTTTTTATTAGGAACAATTAATATTAATTAGTTTAGTCAGGTAGAAGGACAAAGTAAATATGAAAGCTTGGTTGATTGGTGTAGGAATTTTGTTTGTGTTGGCTGAATTTAGTATTTGGTTAAAGCAGTTTATGCTACCTTTGCCTATTTATATTTTAGGTGGAGCTTTTTTGGCGATCGCATCTAACTATGAAAAAGGAATAATGGCAATGTTTCGTCAAGAGTCGGCAACTGACGATGCTTTATATCAAACTGCAACTCTAATTAATCAGGTTGGTGTTTTAGAAGAAGGCAGAAACAAAACTTCAAGTTTGCCTGAAGTTTCTCAAAATCCACAATCTGACCTCTGACCTCTGACCTCTGACTTTTATTACAGACAAACCTGCGGAAATTAATTGCAATGACTACACTTATTTCATATTTCTTTTAATTCTCTCTAATTCTTCGTCCACTTCCCATTTTTGAAATTCCGCCTCTAGGGGATCTGCACTACGCTTATATTGAGGGGCATTTGCACCGCGATCCCAGCCGACAGTATCACTAGAATAATTATTGGCAGATGTAGAAGTTTTTGCCTGAGTTGACTGGGTTTTCATTTCCTGGCGTTTTTGCTTAACTTTCTTTAAAAGTTCCTGTGCTTGAACAATTCGCTGCTTTACTCCTTCCATTTGTCCCCAAACCTGGTTGCCTTGTCTGAGTAATTCAGCCTCTCTTTCTCTGGCAGCATCAGCCAGATCTGGTCTTTTAGCTGCTTCAGCTTTACCAATTCTTTTGTGCCAAGTTTGGATATTCTCGGCAGTTTCTAATATTTGGCTTTGCAGGCTTGTCTCTTCAAGCTGTAGCTTGGCAATCAATTTGGTAGTATCTCGCTCTTGTTCTCTTAATTGTTCTTCAATCGCCTGGAATTCTAAATGAGGATTGTTACGGAGAAATTCGTCAAGTCGCTCTTCTAAGAATTGATTGATGTCGTCAAATAAACCCATTTTGCTTTTATTTAGGTACTAAAAACGCCCATAGTTCAATTAATATCTTAGAACGTTTCTCCTACAGAGATAGAGCGAATTTGTCCTTGATAGCTAATATTAGCTGATTCATTGCCCACCGATTCTAATATCCAACCATCATTATTGATTTTTTCACCTACCCAAACCCGTTTAGTTTGACCATCAACTTTAACTAGTGCTGCGGATTTATTGGCTCCCAATTCCAAAATCCCAATCAGGGTGTATTTTATAGCTGGTTGGACAACAGCAACTCGTTCGTTAGTTTTCTCCTTCTCAGGTGGACTGGCTGATTCTGATTCAATCGGAGTTGCAGGGGGAAGTGGTGGCGGTGCAGGGATTTTAAGTGGCTCATCAACAGCAGGTTCGGGAATCTGAGGCGTATTGTTACTGGGTGCGGTTAAAGGTAAATTAGATGCTGGAGGAAGACTAGGAGTAGTAGGCGGGGTATATACAGGTACGTAGACTAACTGCTCTTCCTTATCTGCTTTAGTTTTGCTGGTTTCTAGCTGACGATCTATCGCTTCAAGCGATCGCTCTGCATAATTTATAAATTCCTCGTCAGATTTGGATATAGTAAAGTATTTGCCCCCAGCCCAGGTAGTCAAAAGCTGATTAACTTGATGCCCAAATAACCACCAGAGAACAAATAGACAATAGCTTGTGGCAAGAGAAAATAAAATTTTACCCAGATAATGATGATTTTTTGGCTGATGATCATCATTTGAATTATCTAAACTAGAATATTTAACTATTTCTGCCAGATTTAAGCCAGAAGAATTACTGTCAGCATCTAACCCATACCAGCTTGTATCGATGGTAGCAGCGACCATAGCCGCAGAATTTGAATCTTTTAGATTAGCTTGGCTAAATAATGTTGATGTTTCTTTTGGCTGAGAAGTTGCAGCTCGATCAACACTAGTTTGATTGTTCTCATTTTCTTGGCGAGATATATCTAAGCTTTGAATAAATGAGAATTTTTGAATTACTTGTCTATGACTAGCATCCCTGAACATGAAGTGTCTTGCCAGCGTCTAAATTAACTTATTCAAGATAAACTGCTTATCTTTGATAAACCATAGTATTTACCCAGAGATTTACCAAGCCACATTCTAGTTCTTTAGTGTAAATACGCATCTTTAAGCTAGTAACTGATTACTGATAGTTGATAATTGACTAATAGGAGCAGGAATCATTTCCCCACGAAAATCGAGTAACTGCACAACTACTAAATAGGCGATCGCAATTAAGATTGAAATTACTCCTGTTACAATGGCGATTAACTTACCCCGATCCATTTTGCTCGCTCCTGCTTCATAAGCTTTAATATGCTTACATTGTTTCACAAAAAAGAAATATCCCCAATCTCAGAGTAGAGCGATCGGAGATAAAAACAAAAATCTAATTAAATTAGTTTTTTCTGGAAATAACTAGTAATTACCAACCTTGTTCTGCCTGAGAAAGAACATAAGTTGCTACGTCGTCAATTTGAGCATCAGTTAAACGACCTTTAAAAGCTGGCATAGCATTTTTGCCGTTGTTTACCTGGTGTGTAATAGCCTCTAGAGAGTTCATTTCATATTTATCTAAAGCATCTTTTTTCAAAGTTTTAGCTCCGCTAATAACGTTTTTTCCCCCAGCATGACAAGCAGCACAGTTAGCACTAAAGATTTTTGCCCCGCTAGCAGCATCGCCTGCTATTGCGGGAGTAATAAAGGTAAACATCGCAGCAGTTAACAACACAAGTAGTGTTGATAATAATTTAGCAAACATGGTATCTCCTCTCAAAATTATTAAGCTTCAATCAAAAAGGCTGATTGTGATCGAATAACTATGGTGTGTTACCCGTACAAAATAGTCAAAAGACAAGTCGTCAAAGTTTTACAAGTCGTCAAAGTTGTGTAGTAATATATAAAGAAAGGGATAGAGCCAGTAGAAATACAGCCATATCGTTGTAAAAGCAAGAGGGTTCAATCTAGGTTCTAATTCCCCGTATTCACAAAATGTTTACTAAAAAAAATCATATTTGATCGAGAGAGTTCAACAAAAATGGCTAGAAAAATAAGTTTGTTATTGTCCGCACTAGTTTTAGTAGTATCTACCTTTTTCTTAAGCGTTGCTCCCGCAGCAGCCAATACTGTTGAAGTAAAAATGGGTAGCGACAACGGAATGCTCAAATTTGTACCCGAAACTGTAACTATTAAAGAAGGAGATACAGTCAAGTGGGATAATAATAAAATGTCTCCTCACAACGTAGTTTTTGAGAATGCTACTGACAAATCTCACAAAAACTTAGTGTTTTCTCCAGGAGAAGGCTATGAAAGTACTTTTAATGAAGCTGGAGAATATTCCTACTACTGTGAGCCTCATCGCGGTGCTGGAATGGTAGGTAAAGTAATTGTTCAATAAGCTTTGAGCTAAACAAAATCAATTCTCGTAATCAAAAAGGAGAGGTAGATGTTTTTATGTTTACCTCTCCTTTTCCCGTTAATATCAATATTATCGGTAAATATTTTTCATCTTTCAGCATTCATACAAGATATAAAATTTAAAATGGTAGATTTATCTCCAGAAGAATTAGCTAGAGCTAGAAAAAACAATCTTACGCCTGAAAAATACGCTCGCTTGCGCGCAGAAGCAAAAGCTCCTTACAGAGGTTTTAGAAGATTCTTCTACGTTGCTTTTGGTGCCTCTGGTTTAATTGGTGCGTTTGTCTTTTTAGCTAAGTTAGCAGCAGGTCAAGATTTATCTGCTAATCTACCTAATTTTGCTCTGCAAATAGGCGTTGTTGCTTTAATGGTGTTTTTGTTTCGTGTAGATAAACCAAAGGATGAAGCGAAATAAATAAAATTATTCTTTCTATCTATAAATACATCTAGAAATTTAAAGGCAAAGCTATCTAATCTAATTGGTGCGTTCCTACAACTTTATCTTTTGTTAAAAAAGTTAATAGGTTTGTAAGGGAACACACCCTACAGCTACAGCTAATTATTCTTCAGAATCAAAGTCATCTTCATCAGCATCTAAATCTTCAGAGGAGGATGCCCCATTTAATCCTGCTCCTGCTTTCAGATTTTCTTTAACTTTTTGCTCAATTTCTGCTGCTACTTCTGGATTTTCTAACAGATAGCTAATAGTATTATCTCTACCTTGTCCTACATTATCGCCTTTGTAGCTATACCAAGCTCCTTTACGAACAACAATATCTGCATCTTCAGCTAAATCAAGCAAACAGCCGATATTAGATATTCCTTTGCCAAAGATAATATCAAATTCGGCAATACGAAAAGGCGGTGCAACTTTATTTTTAGCTACTTTAACCTTCGCTCGGATACCATACATTCCTTCGTTACCTTTTTTAAGGGTTTGAATACGGCGGATATCTAAGCGGACTGAGCAATAAAATTTTAGAGCATTACCTCCTGTGGTCACTTCGGGGTTACCATAGCTAATGCCGATTTTTTGCCGTAGCTGGTTGAGAAAGATAACTGTCGCTCCAGATTTGCCGATATTTCCCGCAATTTTTCTTAAGGCTTTACTCATTAAACGAGCCTGTAAACCTACTTGGTTGTCACCCATTTCTCCCTCAATTTCAGCGCGGGGAGTCAGCGCAGCAACCGAATCTACTACTACTAAATCTACCGCTGCCGATCGCACTAATTGATCGACGATTTCTAAGCCCGATTCTCCATTGTCTGGTTGAGCTACCAGTAAGTTTTCAATATCGACTCCTAATGCTGCCGAATAGGTTGGATCTAAGGCGTGTTCGGCATCGACAAAGGCAGCTACACCTCCCATTTTTTGCGTTTCGGCGATCGCGTGTAAAGCCAATGTAGTTTTACCAGAACTTTCTGGTCCATAAATCTCAATAATTCTTCCCTTCGGTAAACCTCCACCCAAAGCAACATCTAGGGTTAATGCACCACTGGGTATGGTTTCTACCCTCATTTGAGTAGCATCCCCCAGGCGCATAATCGCACCTTTACCAAAGTTGCGCTCGATTTGTTTTAAAACTAGGCTGAGAGCTTTCTCTTTATCAGAATTGCCAGAGGTACTAGAAGCGTTAGAAGTATTTGTCCGAGTTGCCATGAATGCCTCAATCAATATAGTAGAAAATAGTTTTGAGAATAGCTGAAAAGTTTGTTTTGATTTTACACCTTGTATTCAGTCTCGTTAGCACAAGGTTAGAGAAACTGCGTTTTATTCCGCAGTTAAACCTACATTGGAACTGATCTCGAAAAGAGAGTAACTTTAATGACCGTAATGATGTTTATATATTTCTTTATTTTCTCATTAGTTGACAAAAAAGTCAACATTGAAATCAATGCCTATATCAAGGTTAACTAATAAAAACAATTTTGATAATAAGTTAGTGTAATTGAGAGAAATGATTTTAATTTTCTTAATATTTTTATTGTTCACCCACTACTTACTAAGGATGCTAAAAATAGCCAAGGCGATTGCATCATAACTATTAGCAATTCCAATATTGGTAGGTCGCATCACTTCGCGATCACTTTCTTTTTTTATTTCTTCAGCTTTGGCATCAGTATTGTAATAAGTAAAGTAATTAGATCGCAATAGCTGATAATTGACGGGGGATAACTGCTATCCTGTTTAAACGGTACGGCAGTAAATAGATCTTTATTTCATGGCTAATTTTTTGTTGGAAGTAGGTACAGAAGAATTACCCGCAGATTTTGTCAGTAGTGCGATCTCTCAGTGGCAAAATAAAGTTCCCGCTAGTTTAGCACAAGAGTTTTTAAATCCCGCAGCAGTAGAATATTATGGAACTCCTCGCCGTTTAGCCATTCTAATTAAAGATATTCAAGAGCGACAAGCAGACCGAGAAGAAGAGATAAAAGGTCCTCCGCTCAAAGCAGCATTTAAAAATGGTCAACCAACCAAGGCAGCAGAGGGCTTTGCTCGTAAACAGGGTGTCAGTCTTGATGAGTTGGAAATTCGTGATACTCCTAAAGGAGAGTTTACTTTTATCCAGAAAAAAATCCCAGGTCGCAATACTGTGGAAATTCTCCAGCAGTTATGCCCTCAATGGATTACTGGTTTAGAAGGGAAACGCTTTATGCGCTGGGGCGACGGAGATTTAAGGTTTCCTCGCCCTATTCGCTGGCTAGTGGCATTGTGGGATAGCCAAGTCATGCCTTTAGAACTAATTAATGGTTCAGAAACTATCAAAAGCGATCGCACTTCTCGTGGACATCGAGTTTTACATCCTGACGTTGTTAGTATTGCCCAACCGACAGATTATATAACAACTCTTCGATCTGCTTCTGTAGAAGTTGAATTAGAAGCCAGAAAAGAGAAAATAACGGCAGGCATTTTAGCTGAAGCTGAAAAATTAGGCGGAAAAGCCGCAATATACCCAGACTTGCTGGCAGAAGTGATTAATTTAGTAGAATATCCTACCGCAGTTACGGGAAAGTTTGCAGCAGATTTTCTTAAGCTACCAACTGAGGTGATTACTACCGTCATGGTAAGTCATCAGCGTTATTTCCCTGTTCATCAAGCAGGGCTTGATAATACCCTTTTGCCTAACTTTATTACTATTTCCAATGGCGACCCTGACAAAAAAGCGGCGATCGCTGAAGGTAACGGCAGAGTAATCCGTGCCAGATTAGCAGATGCTCAATTTTTCTATCAGGCAGACTGCGACGAGCATCTTGATACTTATCTCCCTCAGCTAGAAACGGTCACTTTTCAAGCAGAACTTGGCACAATGCGGGATAAGGTAGATCGTATTATTGATACTGCCAAAATCATAGCCCAACAGCTTGAGGTTAGCGACGAACAGCAAAACGAAATTGAAAGCACCGCCTTACTTTGCAAAGCCGACTTGGTTACCCAAATGGTTTATGAATTTCCCGAACTACAGGGGGTTATGGGAGAAAAATATGCTGTGGTGAGTGGCGAATCCAAAACAGTTGCCAAAGGCATTTTTGAGCATTATTTACCCAGAGGCGCAGACGATATGATGCCTAGTACCTTAAACGGACAGGTAGTGGGTTTAGCCGATCGCCTGGATACTTTAATTGGCATTTTTGGTATTGGCATGATGCCTACAGGTTCATCAGATCCCTTTGCCTTGCGCCGTGCGGCTAACGGGATCATTAATATTATCTGGGATGCCGATTTAGAAATAAATTTGAATCAGCTAATTGAACAAGGTGCAGCAGATTTTGTTTCGGGTCATAGCGATCGCACTTCTCCTGTAGCAGCTTTACAAGAATTCTTTCTTCAGCGAATCTGTAGCCTGTTGCAAGAAAAAAATATTGATTACGATTTAGTTAATGCCATTGTTGGTGATGGTGATGCCGAATATACCGAGCGAGCTTTGACGGATTTATTAGATGTTCGCGATCGCGCTTTATTTCTGCAAGAAACCCGCAATAATGGTAAATTAACCGAAATCTACGAAACTATCAATCGTTCTGCTCGTTTGGCAGCTAAAGGCGATTTAGATACTCAAGTATTAAACCCCGAAGGATTAGTTAATCCTGAATTATTTGAGGAATATTCTGAACAAGAATTTTATGCTGCACTGTTGGAGTTGTTACCTCAAACCGAAGCTTCCCAAGCAGAACGTAACTATCAGTTATTAATCGACGGATTAGAAAAAATTGCTCCTGCTGTTAGTAGCTTTTTTGATGGTGAAAATAGCGTGCTGGTGATGGCAGACAACCCCGATGTCAAACGCAACCGCTTAAATCTTTTAGGATTACTGCGAAATCACGCTAGAGTGTTAGCCGACTTTGGGGCGATAGTAAAAGGTTAATGTCGCTTTGCTAGATATGGTAATTAATAAATAATTACATCTCAGGTTCAATATAGAGGAAAACCTTATTGTTTGCTAAGGCATCTGTTAAGACAACCAGAAGAGCTTTAATCAGAGAAAATATTACCTATTCTTGATCGCTTGTCCAATCAAGATCTTCAATCTGACAAATATTAGATTCGACAAAAGACTTTCTCATTCGTTTTTGATAGTCAACTTTCTCAGTCCCAAAAATATATTTCCCAACAATGTCTTTTACTATTTCATTATCTGAAAGCAATTCGTTGGCGATCATAGTCAAAGATTGTATAGCAGTCAGCAATTCTAAACCTTGAAGCGTGGTGCAAACATTGTTGAAGAAGTCCAAACCTGGCAGTTTATAAAAATCTCTTATGTCAGCAAGCACATAAAGTTGATATCCTCATAATTCCAATTTACTAAATGAAGAATTTTTAGATATGGTGTAAGTCACTGAGATTGCGACTAATAGATGGGTTTAATGATATTGGAAGATACAGTTTGGCTAGTAAAGGGCGATCGCATTTCCCAAGCTGATAGATTAAATCAATTAAGATTTCTAATTTATTCTCTAGCAATTATCCATATTGCATGAATGATTCCAGGTATATAGCCTAGTAAAGTCAATACGATATTAATTGCCAGTTGAGTACTAAAGCCTGTTTGAAGAAATACTCCTAAAGGTGGCAAAAATATTGCACAAATAATTCTAATAATGTCCATTTTGTTACTATGCGTCCAAACAGTTTGTTAACTTAAATATTCTTATAATCAAAATAAACTTATCAAAAAAAATTAAAGCAAAAATCTGGCTTAGGTTATAAACATTAGCCAGAAAAATTTTATTTATATACATCAGGAGATAGAAAAAATTTTGGTAAATAAGTAGTGCTGAGAAATATCAGGAAATATTAGCCTGAGCAAAATATTCGTCAGCAAATAAACCAAAGTTTGCCTCATCTGGATTTTCAGTTAAAGCAATAAGCTTTTCAGCTTGTTCATTTACCCAATAGTCTTGTGTATTAATCTCGGAGCTTGAGAAATGGTTATTTTCAAGAATCATGGTTTCAGTAGTAAATGTCGTTGCATTAAATGCTACAAAATTGCCAACCGAGTTAGCTTTATTGTTTTTGACAATTGAGTTAGAGCTTTTTTCATTATAGATACCTACCATACCCACATTTTTATTAAAGCTAGGCGCCAAAAAGTCTTCTCCTGCATTTACAATCGTATTGCCTTTGATTAAAGTGCCATTTGTGGTATCGTTCCAAATATTATTCGCATTGATATGAGAGAAATAGCTATCTTTGATAATGACATCGTTAGTATTAAAAAATTTGATGCCAGCAGCATCATGGCTTTGTGCGTGTTTCGCTGCCAGATTAACATTTTTTACTGAGATACCGCTGATTATCGCTCCGTCAGTATCTCCGACACTAACGCCTTTTCTACCTACATCATGTACTTTGGAATTGAATAGCTTAAGTCCGTCCGCATGACCAAGAGTGATACCAACGTTATTCTGACCTGTTGTAATTGGATTATTGATACCGATATTGTTTACATTCAAATTTTTCAATGTAAGGTTATGCGCACCGTTACCATAGATGCCATTATTACCATTGGTTATTTCTATGTCTTGAATAGTTGCGCCAGTTGCTCCTTTAGTTAAACTAAAAATTGATTCTAAGGTTCCGCCTCCATTGACAACAGAACCTTTTTGACCATCAATGGTAATATCTTTATTAATCATGATTCCCGAAGTGTAGTAAGTTTTACTACCTAGCTTAACCACATCACCATCATTGGCTGATGCGATCGCACTTTTTAAATTGCCACCAAAATCGTTGTCTACATTGATAGTTTTTGCACCACTTTTTGGTTTAGCAACGATATCGTTAGATGCCGAAGAAACTTTGGCAGACGTGTCTTTAAATTTTGGAGTTAGTGCTTGTTGTCCATTATCTTCAACTATGAAGATGGGAGAAATAGATTGTCCTTGGTGGAGATTGACCCAATCGTTTTGACCACTGATTGTATAGCTACCGTTGCCATGGTTAAC
>JBBSPC010000111.1:0-17075 GCA_038259125.1 Chroococcales cyanobacterium
AGGGGACTCAATTAGTTGAAGATATTAATCCTGGCAGTGATAGTTCTTATCTCAGGTACTTGACCGAGTTTAACAATAAGCTATATTTCTCGGCTAGTGATGGTGAAAATGGCACAGAACTCTGGGTCAGCGACGGCACAACAGAGGGGACTCAATTAGTTGAAGATATTAATCCTGGTAGAGATAGTTCTTCTCCCGATAACTTGACCGAGTTTAACAATAAGCTATATTTCACGGCTGACGATGGTGAAAATGGCACAGAACTCTGGGTCAGCGACGGCACAACAGAGGGGACTCAATTAGTTGAAGATATTAATCCTGGCAGTGATAGTTCTTATCTCAGGTACTTGACCGAGTTTAACAATAAGCTATATTTCTCGGCTAGTGATGGTGAAAATGGCATAGAGCTATTTAAGTTAGTTGATGATTCAACTACCACTAATATTATTACTGGTACGAATGGCTCTGACAATCTTATTGGTACAGATGGTGCAGACCGAATTGAAGGCTTAAGCGGTAAAGATACTTTAGACGGCAGTGGGGGTAATGATACTCTCCTTGGCGGTAATGGTAAAGATAACCTAGTCGGTGTTGCTGGCAACGATCTTCTAGATGGCGGTAACGGTAAAGATACTTTAGACGGCAGTGGTGGAAATGATACTCTCCTTGGCGGTAACGGTAAAGATAATCTAGTCGGTGGTGCTGGTAATGATCTCCTCGATGGTGGTAACGGTAAAGATATCTTAACTGGAGGTGCTGGCGAAGATATCTTTGTGCTGAGATCTGGTGAAGGGAAAGATAGTATTACCGATTTTGAATTAGGAAGCGATTCCGTAACCGTATATTTTTCGGATCGACTTGGTTCGACTGGTTCAGAATTCAATGATTTAACTTTTGCTGGAAATACTCTAAAAATTGGTGATCAGGTATTGGCAACTTTTACTGGGATCGATACCGAACAACTAACGGCTGGTGATTTTGACCTAATCTAATGATTTATTTGAGGAGGTTTGAATCTGTTAAACCCCCTCTATACTTTTAAAGCTAATTAGTTTATTTTTGATTTTATTGTAATTTTTTAACTGCTGATGGTTCAAATTGGGAATGAAGCTAACTTTGATGCTCAAGAAGAGAAGCTGCGAGAGGTACGTTATGAATACAGCAATAATTTAGCTAGCATTCTTAATCATTTGGGAATTACTCTCTTTTTTTCTACTTATCAAGCAGGGAAATTAGGAGTTGTTACGGCTAAAGACAGTACTCCTAGTATTAGTTTTCATAACTTTAACTAGCATAAAATAACGCCAAGAACGCATACCAAAACCAAGATTGCTTTTGTCTACCAACATTCCCATCTTGCGTGTAAATTCGCCATTACCATCAGGAAGCAAGAATACGTTTTTGACTTTTTGCTGTTTACCCCACTGAAACATTACAAAAGCGAAGTAAATTTTTCTACTAAAATAAGCGATCGCGTTTCAAAAAGATGATAATTATAGATAAATGATGTATCAATTTTGAGCGCAATTCAGCCTAAAAACGGCTTCAAAAGAAGTCATGACAATCTATTTATAAATTTCCTTAGATTTGGACATCACACATACATAATCTCGACTTGTTAACCGAACAGGGCGAAGAAAATTTAAATCGAAACAACTGTTCTTGGCGGGAAAGACTTATCGTTTTGATGAGCTTATTTGAGACAACTCAAACAATTAACAGCTACACATATCGCAGAGGCATAGATTGGATCAATGGAAAACAATTCAAGTCAAGTTGTACTAGTTAAAGATATTTATCCTGGTATTAGTGATTACGGTTATGCTTATGGTTCTTTTCCCGATAATTTTACCGAGTTCAACAACCAGCTATATTTCAGTGCAGACGATGGTGAAAATGGCAGGGAACTCTGGGTGAGCGACGGTACAACTGAGGGTACTCAATTAGTTAAAGATATCAATCCTGGTAGTAATGATTACGGTAATGCTAATAATTCTTTTCCTCGTGACTTGACCGAGTTTAACGACCAGCTGTATTTCACCGCTCAGGGTGGTGATGAAAGGAGTGGGCTATGGGTCAGCGATGGCACAACTGAGGGGACTCATTTAGTTAAAGATATTTATCCTGGTAGTATTGCTTTTTATTCTGATAGTTTGACCGAGTTCAACGACCAGCTGTATTTTGCGGCGGCAGGCGATGCTGAAACTGGCGACGAGCTATGGGTCAGCGATGGCACAACTGAGGGGACTCATTTAGTTAAAGATATTTATCCTGGTAGTAATAATGACGGTAATGCTAATAGTTCTTCTCCTGGTGACTTTACCGAGTTTAACGACCAGCTGTATTTCACCGCTCAGGATGGTGAAAATGGCTATGAGCTATGGGTCAGCGACGGCACAACTGAGGGGACTCAATTAGTTAAAGATATTTATTCTGGTATTAGTGATTACGGTTATGCTAATAATTCTTCTCCCTTGTACTTTACCAAGTTAAATGACCAGCTGTATTTCAGTGCTAGTGATGGTGACAATGGCAGGGAACTCTGGGTCAGCGATGGCACAACTGAGGGGACTCAATTAGTTAAAGATATTTATTCTGGTAGTAATGATTATGGTAATGCTTTTAGTTCTTATCCCAGGTACTTTACCAAGTTAAATGACCAGCTGTATTTCGCGGCAGACGATGCTGAAAATGGCAGGGAACTCTGGGTCAGCGACGGCACAACTGAAGGTACTCATTTAGTTAAAGATATTAATCCTGGTAGTAATAGTTCTTATGCTAAGGATTTGAGCGAGTTCAACGATCAGCTGTATTTTACGGCTGATGATGGTGAAAATGGCAGTGAGCTATGGGTGAGCGACGGTACAACTGAGGGTACTCATTTAGTTAAAGATATCAATCCTGGTAGTGATGATTACGGTTATGCTAAAAGTTCTTATCCTAGTAACTTTATCGAGTTCAACGACCAGCTATATTTCGCGGCTAGTGATGGTGAAAATGGCTATGAACTCTGGGTCAGCGACGGCACGACTGAGGGTACTCATTTAGTTGAAGATATTAATCCTGGTAGTGATGGTTCTGTTAACAATAAGTTTACCGAGTTCAACGACCAGCTGTATTTCGCGGCTGAAAATGCTGAAAATGGGCAAGAGCTATTTAAGTTAATTATTGATGATTCAACTACCACTAATATCATTACCGGTACGAATGGCTCTGACAACCTTATTGGTACAGATGGTGCAGACCAAATTGAAGGCTTAAACGGTAAAGATACTTTAGACGGCAGTGGTGGAAATGATACTCTCCTTGGCGGTAATGGTAAAGATAACCTAGTCGGCGGTGCTGGTAACGATCTCCTAGATGGCGGTAACGGTAAAGATATCTTAACTGGAGGTGCTGGCGAAGATATCTTTGTGCTGAGATCTGGTGAAGGGAAAGATAGTATTACCGATTTTGAATTAGGAAGTGATTCCGTAACCGTATATTTTTCGGATCGACTTGGTTCGGCTGGTTCAGAATTCAATGACTTAACTTTTGCTGGAAATACTCTAAAAGTTGGTGATGAAGTCTTGGCAACTTTTACTGGGGTCGATACCGAACAACTAACGGCTGGTGATTTTGACATAATCTAATGATTTTTTAGAGGAGGTTTAACAGATTCAAATCTCCTCTATACTTTTAAAGCTAATTTATTTTTGATTTTATTGTAATTTTTTAACTGCTGATGGTTCAAATTGGGAATGAAGCTAACTCTGATGCCCAAAAAGAGAAGCTGCGAGAGGTGCGTTATGAATACAGCAACAATCTAGCTAGCATCCTTAATCATTTGGGAATTACTCTCTTTTTTTCTACTTATCAAGCAGGGAAATTAGGAGTTGTTACGGCTAAAGACAGTACTCCTAATATTAGTTTTCATAACTTTGATCGGGCAATGGGAATGGCAATAAGTCCTACGCAAATGGCAGTGGGTGGCAAAGAT
Source organism: Chroococcales cyanobacterium (assembly GCA_038259125.1). GTDB lineage: Bacteria > Cyanobacteriota > Cyanobacteriia > Cyanobacteriales > Xenococcaceae > Waterburya. The sequence goes on from JBBSPC010000111.1 coordinate 3,980, forward strand.
TGGGTGTATTTTTTAAGAAATGACTCTAAATTAGCTCCTCAAATAGAACCTCCAGGCACTTATGATGCTTGTTTCTTGACTAAAGGTGGACAATACACGGGAGATATTTCAATTCATGATTTAGCTTGGGGAAATAAAGAATTGTGGATGGTAAACACGCGGTTTTCTTGTCTTTGCACCTTAAGTAATAACTATAATTTTCTACCTCAGTGGCGACCAGCTTTTATTAGTGTGATCGCGCCAGAAGATCGTTGTCATCTTAATGGTATGGCTATGGTCGAAGGGATGCCAAAATACGTCACAGTTATGGGGAAAACTGATACCCCTGGAGGTTGGCGAGACAACAAAGCTACTGATGGCTGCATTTTGGAAGTTCCTAGTAGCAAAGTAATTACTGAAGGTTTAACCATGCCTCACTCCCCCAGAATGTATCAAAATCGTTTATGGGTACTCAATTCAGGTCATGGTGAATTAATCACGGCAGATTTAGCTTCTGGTCAACAAGAAAAAATTATCTCTTTACCTGGCTATACACGCGGGTTAGCCTTTGCAGGCAAGTATGCTTTTGTAGGTTTATCTAAGATTCGGGAAACGGCTGTTTTTGGCAACTTACCAATTAGCGATCGCTTTAAGGAATTGAAATGTGGTATAGCGATCGTCGATCTCCAAGCACAAAAAATGATTAGTAGCTTAGAATTTCAAGCAGGGGTAGACGAAATTTTTGACGTTCAAATTGCCAAATTTTCTTCGGCAATGATTTCTGGTCCTCACACCACAACCGATGGAGCAAGTCAAATTTGGTCTTTACCAGCTAGTGCATCTCAGTAATTTACAAATTTATAATTGTAAACTCATACAGTAAGCGGCTAAAATCTCAATGCAATTAGCGATCGCGCCAAGATGAGCAATTTCATAGCCGTGGGTGTTTTGAGTTGGAAAACTCAAACAAGCTCCCCGACAGACATGACCAAACTTCATGGCAATCGAAGCATCACTACCAAAACTATCGATAACCGCTAGCTGAAGGGGAATATTAGCTCTTGTAGCTGCCAGACGGATTTCTGCATTAAGACATTCATCATAAACACCATAGCTATCTTGAGAAAGCAATACTGGAGCTATTCCTGATTCAATCGGATACTCATCGGCTAAAGGGCAAATTTCTAAAGCAATTAATGCTTCTAACTTCTGGTTTTGGGTAAAGTACAATGCCCCAATTGCCCCTACTTCCTCTTTGGCTGAAGCGACCAAATAAATATCCACGGGAGGGTTTTTAATTTTAGCAGCCAATTCTAATAAAATAGCCACAGAAGCTTTATTATCAAGAGTATAGCTGGCAATATAGTCTTTAAGACGAAAAGGCTGTTTGCGATGTTTACCCACTACTACTCTTGTTCCTGGGCGTACTCCTAAAGCGGCTAGTTCTTCTAAATCACATTTAGTTTCTACCCAGGCATCCTCCCAGATCAGAGGAGTGTCTAGCTGTTGAGCTTTTTGAGGTGACTCATGGGAAACATGACGAGAGCCAAAAGACAAAATACCGCTGATAGTTTCTTGATCGCCAAGGACATCTACGACTCCTTCCCCATATACCCAGGGAAATGAGCCTCCCAAACGGCGAACCTGTAAACAGCCATTCGGGTCAATGGATTTGACGATCATGCCAATTTCATCCTTATGGGCAGTAATGGCGATCGCTCTAGTGGAATCTTGACCAGGAATTTTGGCAATTACATTATCTGCTGGATCCTGACAATGTTCGACATTTAAAGCAGTAAAGCGATCGGCTAGCTCTTGATCTATTTCACCTTCCACGCCACTAGGAGAATGAGATAAAACTAATTCTTTAATCGTGTCAAAAAGGCGATCGTAATCTAAAGCTGGTTTACTACCATTACTTTCCATTTTTAGGATATTACTGATTTGAAGGATGACATCGATTATAGTACTGTTTATAGCTCCGTTTTTTAAGAAATTAAACTACTCAGCTTTTACTTCTTGGCAAGAAATTAGTCACGATCAATATCTTCTGATATTCTTTGTTCTGAGCTTTCTGTAATTTCTAAATTCTCTGGATGATTAAGCTGTAGCAGTTTGCTGGCTTCATCCGCAGCTAGAGGACGACCAAACCAATAGCCCTGCATTTGTTGACAATCTAATTTACGTAGCAAATCTACTTGCTCTTCAGTTTCTACTCCTTCTGCCACTATTCTCAAGTCAAATCCCTCACCCAATTCTATTAATGCAGCTACAATTGCTAAATCCTGAGGATTATTAGTTAATTGTTGAACTAGAGAACGATCTATTTTCAGTGTATTCAAGGGAAACTGTTTTAAATATTCCAGAGTCGAAAATCCTGCTGTAAAACTATCAACGGCAATATGCACTCCCAAAGAATTTAGCTGATTTAGTATATAATTACTATGATCTATATTTTCCATTAAGCTGATAGCACTGATCTCAAGCTCTAATAAATGAGGCTCTAAAGCAGTTTCTGCCAGTATTTCGGCAATTTTTTGCGTTAAATCAGGCTGTTGGAATTCAACAGAAGATAGACTTACCGTAATTTTAGCTGATGGTAATCCTTGTGATTGCCAATCCTTATTTTGGCTACAGGCTTTACGAATTGCCCATTCTCCAATTGGTATAATTAATTTTGAGTTTTCGGCTGATTTAATAAAATTAGTGGGAGTAACTAAGCCCAATTCTGGATGTTTCCAGCGCAACAAAGCCTCAATAGCCTCTAATTTGCCAGTGTCAATGTTAATTTGTGGCTGATAATACAGTCTAAATTCTTCTTTATCTAATCCTTGTTTAAGCAAGGCTTCCATTTCTAAAGCTACCAAAGCTTGAGAATTCATTGCTTCATCGTAAAACTGATAACTATTTTTGTTTTGATGAGCGCGTTCTAATGCGGTGCTGGCACTGGCTAGTAAAAACTCCCCCTCATCACCATCTTGAGGATAAATTGCAATACCAGTAGTGCTATTGGCATTAACCTTAGTTTCGCCAATTTTGAAAGATTGCCCAATTAATTCCTGTATTCTGCGATTAATTTTGACTACTTCTTCGACGTTAACAATTTGAGGTAATAATAAAGCAAATTTATCTTCCTGCCACTGAATAATCGTATCTCCTGCACGTAAGCAGGTTTTTAGTCTTTCTCGTAGAGTAGATAGCAACTGATTGACTTTTTCGGTGCCAATGATCGCCTGAATATCAGTCAAAGAATTAAGCTGGCAAAACATGACTGCTAAGAGCTTTTGGCTTCTTTTGGCATTGGCGATCGCCGTTATTACCTGTTGGTTAAATATCTCTCGTTCAGATATGTTTACTGAAACAACAGAACTATCAGGCTGAAGATTTCTAGATTCGGCTTGATTCTTGATCATCAAACATATTTTTTCATCTGCCTCAGAACTAATCAAGCTAATGTTTACAAGCGCATTAACTATATTGCCATTTTGCTTTCTAAATAGGCAGTCTCCAGTATAGCCTTGCTTTTCGGCGATTACTCTTTGGAGAACTGTGGCAAACTTATCTGATTCGTTACTAAGCTCATAAACGTTCATCTGTAGCATTTCCACATCAGAATATCCCAGCAGATTGCTACAGGCTAAGTTGGATTCTACTATTTGTTTGGTTGCCGATTCAGCTATGATAATTCCTTCAGCAATTTGCTCAGTTATTTGATTATAAAGAGTTATTTTTTGCTGTAGTTTGCTCTCTAGGATTTTTTGAGCGGTGATATCTACTATATAATTCCTAATTGCTCTTTTTTCTGGTAAATAATAGGCAGTTTGTTGAAAAGTTTTATTGCCTATTTTGACCTCACGAGTAATTATATTATCGTGACCTTGATGATATTTAGCAATTAAATTGGCTAATAAAGGATGATTTAGTTTTTGATGATGTATATCTTTAAAATTAATAATACCAGCCGAATTAATGTAGATAATATTGCCGTATAAATCTATTTCTATAATTGGTTGAGGGCTAAGCTCAGCTAGAGAAGTCTGCTGTGAAGAAGCTAGGGGCTTAGATATACTACTAGCTTCTGCCTGAGAAACTTGTGGCGAATTAACAATCGTATCTTTATTGACTATATCGTTTGCTGGTGGCAAACTAAGCTTGAGTTGCTCTTGGGAAAAAGTATTTTTGGCTGAGTTAGCAGATGTTCGATATGTAGCCTGAGCGTCTGCGCTGAACTGAATCATGTCTCCCGATTTTAATTCGTGAACTAAGCTTTTTTTGCCATTAACATAAATTCCATTACGACTTCTATTGCCCTGCAAATCTCCGTCTAGTACCCAATAAGAACATTTGTTAGTTTTTAGATCGGTTCTGCGTAAAAGAGTGGCATGATTGCGAGAAGTCTTTTGGCAAGAAAGAACAACATCATTACTAGAGTGCCGACCAATAGAATAAGTTGCAGCATCAAGGTTGATTTCTCTTTTAAAAGAAGGATCTTCAATTACTAATATGTGGTGTAACTGATCTAAACTATCCATTATATTGTTAGGGTTTAATGTGTTTATCTCGCTGTGACAATTAACTAGAGTCACAGATTACTCCGCCTTAAACGAACGGAGCCTTCTTGTTCAATAGCCTCAACGGGGGAAACCCCCGCAACGGCTTTTCGCGCTGCTGTGACCGTTGGTCAATCAGCCATTAGAGTAGAATTCATTATAAGAAAGAAGATAAAGTAGTCTCTGACTTTTAGAAATAATAATAACTAAATACGAAGTTTTAATAGACTGTCGCACATTAAAAATTAGAACAACTAGTTGTACTTTTTATATCTTGATTCACCAATACTAAAAGTAATGTCGAAAAACATATTTTTGGTAATTTATGACCAACGGTCATAAACTGACGTACCAGATGTTAGACCTATTAAATATGATTATCGGGTTTTTAACATGATAGTTGTTTATATTGTTCCCGAAAGCAGTAAAAAATTATCAGCCAGAAAACAATTATCCATTTATTATTATTAATGAATAGCTAATTATGAGTAAATACTGGTGAATTTGCGGTTAGCCGATTAAGTCAATCACGAATAGGCTAGGGTAGATGAATAGTTATTTAATTAATGTTGGCAAGGGTTTGGAGTGCAGCGATCGCTGGTATTGATGCGATTAAAGTAGGGGTAGAGGTTGATGTTTCGGGAGGACTGCCCAAGATTATTGTTGTCGGACTTCCCGACATTGCGGTTCAAGAATCGCGTGAGCGAGTTAAAGCTGCTCTAAAAAATGCTGATTTTGCTTTTCCTGTGCGTAAGATTGTAATTAATCTCACCCCCGCAGACTTACGTAAAGAAGGACCTTGTTTTGATTTGCCTATCAGTGTTGGCATTTTAGCAGCATCAGAACAGGTAGATCCGCAATTATTAGGAGATCATTTGTTCTATGGCGAAGTTTCTCTTGACGGAAGTTTGAGGACAGTTTCGGGAGTTTTACCTGTTGCAGCAGCAGCCTCTAAAATGGGAATTGCAGGATTGATTGTGCCTCTAGGTAATGCCCAAGAAGCAGCCGTGGTTCAGGATATTGATGTATACGGATTTGAAAATTTAGGTCAGGTAGCTGACTTTCTTAATCAGCCAGAACAATATCAGCCTGTAGTGCCAGCCGAACAACCACCTGACCAACAATCTTGGTCACACATACCTAATTTAAAAGATGTCAAGGGACAGGTTCAGGCTAGACGAGCTTTGGAGATTGCAGCAGCGGGGGGACATAACTTAATTTTTGTTGGTCCCCCTGGGAGTGGTAAAACCATGTTAGCAAAGCGTCTGCCTGGAATTTTACCCAGTCTTTCTTTTCCTGAAGCTTTAGAAGTTTCGCAAATTCATTCTGTTGCAGGTTTACTTAAAGATCGAGGTCGATTGATTACGGTCAGACCATTTCGTAGTCCGCACCATTCCGCATCAGGACCATCTTTAGTAGGTGGAGGTAGCTATCCTCGCCCTGGAGAAATATCTCTGGCACACAAGGGCATACTTTTTTTGGATGAACTGACTGAATTTAAACGCAATGTTTTAGAATACCTGCGTCAACCCCTTGAAGATGGTCAGGTAACAATTTCGCGTACTCGTCAATCGGTGGTGTTTCCTGCTCAGTTTACTTTGATTGCCAGTACGAATCCCTGTCCCTGTGGTTACTTTGGCGATTCGATCCAAAATTGTACCTGTTCTCCTCGCCACAGGGAAAACTATTGGGCAAAATTATCGGGACCGTTAATGGATCGGATTGATTTACAGGTAGCGGTAAATCGTCTCAAGCCAGCAGAAATGACCAGACAAAGTACGGGCGAAGATTCTGAACCAGTAAGAATCAGGGTTATTGCTGCTCGTAAACTGGCAGAACAGCGTTTTCAGGGTGAAAAAGGAATTAGCTGCAATGCGGAAATGCGCTCGCACCATCTACGAGATTTTTGCGTCTTAGATGATGCTAGCCGTAATTTATTAGAGGCAGCTATTCGTAAGCTGGGTCTATCTGCCAGGGCGATGGATCGGGTTTTAAAAGTATCTCGTACTATTGCTGATTTGGCAGGCGATCGCAATTTGCAGAGTAATCATTTAGCAGAAGCAATTCAATATCGCACCATCGATAGAATGCAGTGACTTGTCATCAAATTTTGCTTAGACCATTTCCGAAGCAATCAAACAGTATTTAAATACTATTTGATTGCTAAAATTAACCTACACTTTTCCTGAGATAATAAATGCTATCTTCCCAGCAGCAGAGCGTTGATAACTCCTCAATTCTTAATCAAGCAGCACGATCGCAATGGTTAGAAAAGCAACTTCAGTTATTGCGGAGTAGTTTGCGAACAGGACAACAGGGTTTGGGGAACTGGCAGGGAGGAGAAATGGCGGTGTCGGCTGTACCAGGGGCAGGCAAGTCTCACAGTTTATCGGTGGCAGCAGCAATAGCTATAGCCCAAAACCAGCTACACAGCAGAAGACAGCTAATAGTTGTTACCTACACTCGCTCGGCGGCAGCCAATATTAAAAGTAAGATTCGCGATCGCTTAAAAGATTTGATGCTGCCTCCTGGAGGCTTCGTGGTGCATACTCTTCATGGTTTGGCTCTCAATATTGCTAACTCTAGAAAAGAACTATCGGAACTAAATCTAGACAACGTTACTATTGTTGTCCCTAATACGGGACATCGGATTATTCGCGGGGCGGTAGAAAGATGGATCGCCAATCATCCCGTTGACTATCAAAGACTGTTAGAAGGAGTGCAGTTTGACGGCGAAGAAACAGAAAGATTGCGTCGGCAATCGGTATTGCGAACCGAGGTATTGCCCAGCTTAACTCATACAGTGGTGCGGGAGGCAAAAAGTTCGGGTTTGTTGCCAGAACAGTTATTAGAATTGAGTAAAGATGCTACTGACGAGTATGGCATTTTAACTATTGCAGCAGGACTATATCAAGAATATCAGCAGCTAATGCGATCGCAAGATCTAATTGACTATGACGATCTGATCTTGGCAGCGTTAAAGGTACTGGAATATCCGCCCATGCAAATGCTTTGGCAAAATCAGGTTTATGGCGTATTTGAAGATGAGGCGCAAGATTCTAGTCCCCTCCAGTCAAAACTGATTTCTATCTTGGCGGGTAACGCTGGTGAACCTAATTCTTCCCCTAATTTGGTGCGGGTTGGAGATCCAAATCAAGCCATCAACTCCACCTTCACCCCAGCCGATCCAATTTACTTCAACTGGTTTTGTGAAACCTGTAAGCAGCAAAACAGTCTGACAACTATGAATCAGGCGGGGCGCAGCAGCAAGATAATTATTGATAGCGCAAATTTTGTGGTGCATTGGGTAAATCAACTGTGGTCAGATAATAAGCCAGGTTCAAATCAGCCATCATTACCTTTTCGTCCTCAAAATATTGTTACTGTACAACCTAACGATCCGCAACCAGATGCTAATCCACAGCCAGAAGGTAGTGGCATAGTGATATGTCACCCTGATGATGTTTATCAGACGGTAGAATTAATTGGCAAACAGGCGATCACTTTATTGACAAAATATCCCGATCGCAATGCGGCAATTTTGGTACGAGAAAATCGTCAGGCGCGTTTCTTGGCTGAAGAATTAGCCTATCTACAAAGAGATCACCAGATCAATATCTATGAAGTAGGAGAAAGTGAAAGATATTCGCAAATACCAGGGGAAATTCTCAAACTACTTCAGTTTATCGATCGCCCTCATTCCCCAGACAATCTTAAAGCTGCTTTAGAAGTGCTTGAGCAGAGGAGTCTTATTCCGACTCAAGATCTTAATGCCCTTGCCACCTCTCCCGAACAGTTTCTTTATCCTACCCCTTTGCATCCAGAACAAAAACCCCAGGTAATCACGGCTCGTCGCTACTGTTGTAACCTGCTGCGCGCCCGTATGGAATTGCCTCACTACCAATTGATTCCCTTCTTGGGCATGACTCTTACATACACTGGTTCAGAATTAGCCACGGTGCAAAAGCTTTCAGAAAAGGTTAGTCAGCAAATTACGGGGCGTAGTTCCCTCAAAGCAGCCATTGAAGCTTTAGAAGAGATTGTCAATTCAGAAAATTTTGAGGCAGTAGAAGAAGACGACGGCGATCGCTATACCCGTCCAGGACAAATTACCATCATCACCATGCACAAGGCAAAAGGGCTAGATTGGGACTATGTATTTATCCCTTTTCTACACCAAGATACTATACCTGGACAACCTTGGATACCTAACGCAGGTAAATTTTTAGGCAGCTTTACCCTTTCTGAAGTTGCTCGCGCCCAAATTCGCTTTTTGGTACATCATCAATATATAGCCCCAGATAAGCCCCAAACTATTCCCTTGCCAAGTTCAGCTTGGCAAGAAGCTGTCAAGCTTAAACAAGCAGAAGAATATCGACTGTTATATGTGGCAATGACCAGAGCAAAACGCCTTTTATGGATGTCCGCAGCCGACTTAGGTCCGTTTCGCTGGAGTGTTTTTAGCGTCGATAAACCAAACCTACAGCGAAAGAAACCCTGTCCTGTTTTACCCGCATTAGCCCGTTACTTACGAAATAACTAAATTTAATCTTTATTTCTGAGTAAAACAGCTATTGCAGATATTCTTGTAGTGCTTTGACCTCTAGTGGTTCAGATTTTAGGGACTGAATGGCAGCTACGGTAGCTTTTGCTCCTGCAATGGTTGTAATAATAGGTAGTTTGTAATCTAGTGCCATCCTTCTAATTAATTGAGCATCTGTTTGAGATTCTTCTCCTGTGGGAGTATTGATAATCAATTGAATTTGATTATTTTTAATAAAATCTACGACATGAGGGCGACCTTCATGGAGTTTTAAAACTAGTTCTACATTCTCAATGCCATTAGCTTGCAGTGACTTTTGTGTTCCTCCAGTGGCAAGTATCTTAAAGCCTAAATCAATCAAGTCTTTGACTACAGGAATGATCGCTTTTTTGTCTCTTTCATTCATGGAAACAAATACCGTACCAGTTAGGGCTAAATCAACCCCTGCACCAATTTCAGCTTTAGCAAAGGCTTTACCAAAGTCTTTATCGATGCCCATGACTTCTCCCGTTGAACGCATTTCAGGTCCTAAGAGAGTATCTGTATTAGAGAATTTGTTAAATGGCAAAACAGCTTCTTTGACGGCAATATGTTTGGGAATAATTTCTTTGGTGACACCTAAAGACTCTAAACTTTTGCCAGACATAACTAGAGATGCAACTTTAGCTAAGGGAACACCAGTGGCTTTAGATACAAAGGGGACAGTGCGGGAAGCGCGGGGATTGGCTTCAATGATAAATACCTGTTCTCCCTGAACCGCATACTGAATGTTCATTAACCCTACTACTTTCAAAGCGTTAGCTAGTTTTGTTGTCCAGTCGCGAATTGTAGCTACAGCCGACTCAGGTAAAGAGTTATAGGGAATAGAACAAGCTGAGTCTCCTGAGTGAATGCCAGCCTGTTCGATGTGTTCCATAATGCCACCGATGACCACTTTGCCACCGTGGTCGCACAAAGCATCTACATCAACCTCGATCGCATTTTCTAAAAATTTATCAATCAAAATTGGATGCTCGGGTTCTACCTGTACTGCATAGGTCATATAGTGCTTAAGATCGGCATCGGAATAGACAATTTCCATCGCCCGTCCCCCCAATACATAAGAAGGACGCACCACCACAGGATAGGAAATACGGTTAGCAATCTTGAGAGATTCTTGGTAACTGCGAGCAATACCGTTAGGAGGCTGCTTAATATCTAGTTCGCGCAATATTTGCTCAAATCGTTCTCGATCTTCGGCTGCATCAATCGAATCAGGAGATGTACCCCATATTTTGGTGTTAGAAGCCTGATTTTCTGCATCTTCTAAATAATTCTGCAAGGGAATAGCCAACTTAAGAGGAGTCTGTCCACCAAACTGCACAATAATTCCAGTAGGATTTTCGGCTTCGATAATATTTAGTACATCTTCTTTGGTTAAAGGTTCAAAATATAGGCGATCGCTGGTATCGTAGTCGGTAGAAACCGTTTCAGGATTGGAGTTGACCATAATGGTTTCATATCCTGCTTCTGAGAGGGAATAGGCTGCATGACAACAGCAGTAGTCAAATTCAATCCCCTGTCCAATACGATTTGGTCCTCCACCGAGGATCATCACCTTAGATTTATCTGAAGGAGTAACTTCTGACTCTCCCGCTTCATATGTAGAGTAGTAATAGGGAGTATAAGCTTCAAATTCTGCTGCACAGGTATCCACCAGCTTATACACGGGGATAATACCTAGTTTTTTCCTATATTTCCGCACTTCGTCTTCAGTAGTTTTAGTAGCAAAGGCAATTTGGCGATCGCTATATCCCTGCTGCTTAACAAAGCGCATTTGTTCTGAGTCTATTTTTTTGAGGGAAGTCCCTTTGAGAAACTTCTCAGTTAGCATAAGCTCCTGCATCTTATCCAAAAACCACATATCAATGGCAGTAAGCTGATGGATTTCTTCGGTCGTCATCCCCAGCTTGAAGCCATGATAAATGCTAAAAATTCTCTCTGGGTTAGGAGTACGTAAACTTGAGCGTACTTGGGGAATAGAAGGAAGAGTTTCTTGGCGATCGCAACCAAAGCCATAGCGACCAGTTTCTAAGGATCTTAAGGCTTTTTGAAAGGATTCATTAAAGGTTCTGCCAATTGCCATCGCTTCCCCTACAGACTTCATTTGCGTAGTCAGAATTGGTTCTGTACCAGGGAATTTTTCAAAGGCAAAGCGAGGAATTTTAGTAACTACATAATCAATGGTGGGTTCAAATGATGCAGGAGTTTTTTGGGTAATATCGTTAGAAATTTCGTCTAGAGTGTAGCCTACCGCTAGCTTGGCAGCAAATTTGGCGATCGGAAAACCCGTCGCCTTAGAAGCTAATGCCGAAGAACGAGATACGCGGGGATTCATTTCAATTACAATCACTTCTCCATTAAGGGGATTGATTGCAAACTGAATATTAGATCCTCCTGTTTCTACGCCAATTTCGCGAATAATTGCCAGGGAGTAATCCCGCAAACGCTGATATTCTTTGTCAGTTAAGGTTTGGGCAGGGGCAACGGTAATCGAATCTCCTGTATGTACCCCCATCGGATCGATGTTTTCAATGGAACAGATAATTACCACGTTATCTGCCAAATCCCGCATTACTTCTAGTTCATATTCTTTCCAACCTAAAAGAGACTTGTCTACTAGAATTTGACTCATCGGCGAAGCATCTAGCCCTGAAGCGGAAATTTGCTCGTATTCCTCTTGGTTATAGGCTATACCGCCTCCTGTTCCGCCTAAAGTAAAGGCAGGACGGATAATCAAAGGATAGCTGCCGATTTCTATGGCGATCGCTTTAGCTTCTGCTAAATTATTGGCAATGCCTGAAGGACACATTGGCACCCCAATCTTTGACATCGCCTCTTTAAACAGCAAGCGATCTTCGGCTTTTTCAATGGCAGGTAGTTTTGCCCCAATTAGTTCAACATTATATTTATCTAATACTCCACTCTTTGCCAGAGATACCGCTATATTCAAGGCTGTTTGTCCTCCCATTGTGGGTAACAAAGCATCTGGTTTTTCTTTGGCAATTACCTTTTCAACCATATCAGGAGTTAATGGTTCGATATAGGTACGGTTTGCCATTTCAGGATCGGTCATAATTGAAGCTGGATTGGAGTTAACCAAAACTACTTCATAGCCTTCTTCTCTCAAGGCTTTACAAGCTTGGGTTCCCGAATAGTCAAATTCACAGGCTTGTCCGATAACAATGGGGCCTGAACCAAGAAGTAAAATTTTGTGGATATCGCTACGACGGGGCATAATACTCTGTCTTTCGCCTAACTTATACTGCTAGCGATTAATTGTATAGTTTCTTGCACCATATAACGGTATACGCTTTATCTACATTTAATAACTTTTGTCTGAAGCGAATTAGTTTCGTGGATTCTAGCTTCTATTCTAAACTTCTAATTTTTTCATAATTAATCAAGTTTTTTATAGTTTGATGAAGTGACACTAGTTGAGCTAGAACAAGCCAAAGTAACTTAACAAAATAGAATTAAAAATTTTCCTGACTAGTTTTTATGGTTAATTTACTGGACGTTGCAACTGAATAATGCCAGAATAATCGCTGTTTTCAGGCATTTCTTGATAGGAAATTAGCAAAACAACCAGCATTACACTTGTAAGCAAGCGATTAATAACTCCAACCAAATTAGTAGACACAATTTTTATAGCCTCCAAACACCAAATATTTTTACTTACTACCATCATGTAACAATTTGCTTTCTAATATCTCGGTGTTATTACAGGTTTTGAATTGTCCCAAGCTAATTATTTAACTAATGTGACGCACTAATCAATCTGTGAATAAATAGGTTATGGGTAAGGGTTTTATTTTTGCCGATGCTGATTTGTCAGAGGCTATATAGCAATCAGGAATCAAATGTGAGAAAATGAAGTAAAAGTTGCTGACTAGAAAAAAAATGGAAGAACTAAATGCTTTTATCGAGTCAAATCCCGACCCAAGAGAATTAAAACGAGCGGTGGCAGTCAGGATGACCCTCA
>JBBSPC010000112.1:0-17046 GCA_038259125.1 Chroococcales cyanobacterium
GCTCAATAGTTTGTCTGCTTCGGCTGCAAACTCCATTGGTAGTTCATTTAATACATCTTTGCAAAAACCACTGACTAACATGGTTACTGCATCTTCTTCAGAAATACCTCGTTGAGCAAAGTAAAATAGCTGTTCTTCGCCAATTTTGGCAGTAGACGCTTCGTGTTCTAGTTTGGCAGTGCTGTTATTTACCTGGATATAAGGAAAGGTATTTGCCTCTGCGTTGTCGCCAATCAGCATTGAATCACACTGGGAATAGTTGCGTGCGCCATCGGCTTTATTGCCAATTTTGACTAAACCACGATAGCTACCTTTAGAATCACCAGCACAGATACCTTTAGAGATGATCGTACTGCGGGTATTCTTGCCCACGTGAATCATTTTTGTTCCTGTATCCGCTTGCTGTTTATTATTGGTTAAGGCAATGGAATAAAATTCGCCTATAGAGTTGTCCCCTATCAGGACACAGCTAGGATATTTCCAGGTAATTGCTGAACCAGTTTCTACCTGTGTCCAGGAGATTTTGGAATTAACTCCTTTACATAAACCACGTTTAGTCACGAAATTATAAATCCCGCCTTTGCCGTTTTCATCTCCTGCAAACCAGTTTTGAACGGTGGAATATTTAATACTAGCGTTGTCTAAGACCACTAACTCTACCACCGCAGCATGAAGCTGATTAGTATCAAACATCGGCGCAGTACAGCCTTCTAGGTAGCTTACAGATGCTCCTTCTTCTGCCACAATCAAAGTACGCTCAAACTGTCCTGTATCTCCGTCATTAATACGGAAATAGGTTGACAGTTCCATCGGACAGGTTACGCCTTTGGGGATAAAGACAAACGAGCCATCAGTAAACACAGCAGAATTTAAAGCAGCAAAATAATTATCCCCTACAGGAACAACACTACCTAAATATTTCTTTACGAGTTCGGGATGTTCTTCCAAAGCTTCGGAAATTGAGCAAAATATTACGCCATCCTCTGCTAGTTTTTCCTTAAAGGTAGTACCAATAGAAACGCTATCAAAAATGGCATCTACGGCTACATTACCCAATCTTTTTTGTTCTGAAAGAGAAATACCTAGCTTGTCAAAAGTTTCTAACAAAGCAGGATCGACATCATCTAAGCTACCTAGCTTTTCTTGTTTTTTCTTGGGTGCAGAATAGTAAACAATGTTTTGATAGTCAATCGCTGGATATTCTACATGAGGCCAATCTGGTTCGTTCATCTTCAGCCACTGACGATAGGCTTTGAGACGAAACTCTAGCATAAATTCTGGCTCGTTTTTTTTGGTCGAAATTAAACGAATAACGTCTTCGCTTAATCCGCGAGGAATTGATTCGGTTTCAATATCGGTAACAAAACCATACTTGTAGGGTTGATTAACTAAAGTTTTGACGTTGGCACTCATAGTAGGGAATTAAATAAAATATATCTTCTGAGTTGTTTTAAATTTTATGGAGCAGTAACGGGGTGATTTGCCACTACTTCGCTAAAATTAACTTGTATAGACTAAGTTGACGAAAGTTCACTCTGAGTTTAACAACAAATTTGTTGTTTAAGTATATTGTAGGTTACATTACCAATAAAGATGTTGTTTAAGTCAAAAAAATCTTTATTTGCTATTGTTTCTCTATATAAGCCCAATTTATAGTCTTTAAGACGATGACAACCACTGGTTTAGCGTCTACTAAACAAAATATTCTGCAATATTTGCTCAAGCAGGGTCAAGCAACCGCACAACAACTAGCGCACGATCTTAATCTTAGTGCGCAGGCAATTCGTCGCCACTTAAATGAATTGGAGGCAGATGAATTAATTGCCTATCAGTCAGTACAGCAAGGTATGGGCAGACCACAACATCTGTATCAGCTTAGTAGTCAAGGACGCGATCGCCTTAGTCCCCAAAAGTATAACGATTTTGCCGTTTCTTTTTTAGATACTCTAGCAGAAACCGTAGGCAAAGAACAGGTTAGCATAGTTTTAGAAAAGCAGTGGCAACGTAAAGCAACAGAGTATCGCGATCGCTTAGGAAAAGGAACTTTAAAACAGCGCATTAGCAAATTAGTTCAGCTACGTAAGGATGAAGGCTACATGGCGGAACTGCATCAAAGCGCGCCCCAAAAGAAACAGTTTATTTTGGTAGAACATAACTGCGCCATTTCTGAAGTTGCTGAATCTTATCCCAGCATTTGTGGACATGAATTAGAAATGTTTGCTGCGGTTTTGCCAGACTGCGTTGTCCAAAGAACTCACTGGATTAATGATGGCGAACATCGTTGTGGCTATTCAATTCAGCCTAAATGATCGGTAAGGGCGAACGGTGAGACACTTTCGTTGGGCGGGTCAGATGCGGACAAGTCCTTTCTCGACTTGAAAAAAGTGAGGAAAGACCCCGCGTCGCCGTCAGAGCGGGTGGAAACGGCTCTGTTTAAGAGCCTTGTTCCACACCCGCTAGCAAGGGAATGCTTTCCGATGTTGAACCCGAAGGGCTGTTCGCCCTTATTAATTACGGTTAACTAGATATCAATTTGTTCGGGCAGAAAATACGACATATAGATGAAGTGAACCACACTTATAATATCTTTTTATTCTCTCTACAATAATAATTAAAGAAAATAAAAAACAGCAACACAAATTAGCTGATTACTAAAAGAGAAGGAAATAGAAGCATGACTATTGTTCGTTATAATCCCTGGCAAGAAATGGCAACTTTACAAAGTCAGTTAGAAAGCATTTTTAACAATACAACTTCTGTAAATCGTAGCTATTTTCCCGCAGCAGAACTAACTGAAACCAAAGAAACTTTTGAATTAAAATTAGAATTGCCTGGAATGAATAAATCAGATATAGATGTTCAGGCGATGGCAAACAGAGTAGTTGTTAGCGGAGAACGTCAAGCACCTGAAGCAGAAAACCTTCGTTCTGAGTTTGCCTATGGCAAGTTCCAAAGAGCGATCGCTTTACCTAAAACTATTCAAAATACTAAAGTTACTGCTCAATACAACAACGGTATTTTGCACTTAACTTTACCTAAAACTGAAGCAGAAAAAAATAGAGTAGTCAAAGTTGATTTAACTGAAGCTGCCGAATAAAATCTGAAATCATGTAAATAAAAAAGACGGGATAACATCCCGTCTTTTTTATGCAAACAAAGTTAATGTTTGCATAAAAGTATTTAGTTAAAAATCAATTAAAGTTATCATCTTACAAATGTAAAAAGGTACTTAAAACTGCAGGAACTAAAAGCTACTTGTCCTAGATGCGGAAGTCGTGTCTTTTCTCCATGAGGAAAAACTAATTAACTAAATTTTAGCTAAAACTTCTTTTGCTGCTGCCAAAGTATTATCAATATCTTCATCAGTGTGAGCCAAAGATGTAAAACCAGCTTCAAACTGAGAAGGAGCAAGATAAATGCCTCTTTCCAACATACCACGATGAAAACGACCGAATTTTTTCATATCAGAGGTTTTAGCATCATCGTAATTATGAACTTCTTGACCCGTAAAGAACATTCCAAACATGGCACTGATACTACCACCAGTAACTTCATGACCTGCTTCTCTAGCCACAGCTAACAAGCCATCAGATAACTTCTTAGTAATGCGTTCTAACTGTTCGTAAGTACCTGGTTTTCTCAGCAATTCTAAAGTTTTAATTCCCGCAGTCATTGCCAAAGGATTCCCAGATAAAGTCCCTGCCTGATACATTGGACCTGCTGGTGCAACCATAGACATAATGTCGGCGCGTCCCCCATAAGCACCGACGGGTAAACCACCGCCAATAACTTTACCCAAGGTAGTAAGGTCGGGAGTTACACCAAATTTTTCCTGTGCGCCACCATAAGCTATACGGAAGCCAGTCATTACCTCATCAAAGATTAGCAGTGCGCCATGCTCTTTAGTAATTTCTCTTAAGCCTTCTAAGAAACCAGCATCAGGCGTTACAAAGCCAGAGTTACCAACTACAGGCTCTAAAATCACCCCTGCGATTTGGTCAGGATTTTCGGCAAATAGCTTTTTGACTGTTTCTAAGTCATTGTAAGGAGCATTTAAAGTGTTATTGGTCGCTGATTTTGGAACTCCAGGAGAGTCTGGTAAGCCAAGGGTTGCTACTCCAGAACCCGCCTTAACCAAAAACATATCCGCGTGACCATGATAGCAGCCTTCAAATTTAATAATTTTATCTCTACCAGTAAAGGCACGCATCAAGCGCAAAACAGACATACAGGCTTCTGTCCCTGAGTTAACGAAGCGCACTACATCTATACTAGGAACAGCATCAATTACCATTTCTGCCAAGACATTTTCCAAAGCACAGGGTGCGCCGAAGCTCGTACCTTTTTCTAAAGCTTCGTGGAGAGCTTTAATAACTACTGGATGAGCATGACCACAAATTGCAGGACCCCAAGTACCAACGTAATCAATATATTGATTACCGTCTACATCCCAAATATAAGCACCTTTAACATGGTCAAATACAATTGGTTGACCGCCAACAGATTTAAAGGCTCGTACTGGGGAGCTAACTCCACCAGGCATTAACTTTTGAGCAGCACTAAAAATTTCTTCTGATTTAGCCGTTTTAAAGGAAGTTGTAGAAACCAATATTTTCTCCTTTAATCAAAATAAGTGTGTAAGTGAGTATCTTTATTTTAAAGATATGATTTTTTAGTCAGAGATTACTCCGCCCTCAAACAAAAACCTAATTGTTTTTGTTCCTTCTCTCCTGATGGAATAGGCAAGATCTTTACTGTAACCATTTGGTCAATAACTTTCTATTATCCTACGGATGGTAGTCTCAAAATTGGTTATAAGTATGAAGATTTCTAAATTAACGTGAGGTGAGTTCGTATTGAAGCCAAAATCCACACTGTAAGGCAACATAAAAATGTCTTTTATCTCTTTTTCTTCTATACTAATTTATGCAATTGGCTTAAAGACTTGTAGCAATGAGACTTTTGAAGTTTGAGCAAGAAAGAAATTTACGACACCTTGACATCTTACTACTTATAAAGCGACCAGCAAGAGTAATATACCCAAAATTACGCAACACAGTATTGCTAGAACACCAAACTGTTGCAGAAAACCAACTCTTTGATTGAGTTTTTCTACAAAGCTGTTAAGGTAATATACTTGCTGTTCCAAATTAGAGTATTGATTTTCTAAAGAGTATTGACTCTTAGGTTTTCTATCTTGACTACGAGAATCCCGTCTTGATTGTCTACTAGAGCCAGTATTCAAATTTTCTAGCAGTTTAGACTGCTGAAGTATTACCGATTTTAGCTGCTCTATTTCCTGGGAATTAGATTGAGAATCAGTAACTTTATGCAAATATTTTTCCAGTAAGCCAGGTCCTAACTGAAAATATCCTTTATAAGCAGAATAAATGGCGTTGACTAATTCCTTGGCGGGAGTATTTTTCTTGAGGTATCCTTTGGCACCTACCTGTAAAGCAGAATTTAGATAGATATCTTCATTGTGAACGCTAATGATTAAGACACTAGTATCTATAAACTTTTCAGTAATAATTTTAGTAGCTGACAGCCCATCCAAAATAGGCATTTCAATATCCATCAATACGATATTGGGTCGATGTACTTGAATTAGGTCTAGGGCTTCTTGACCATTTTCAGCACAACCAACAAGTTCTAAGCCTGATTCTTCTTCAATATAACTTTTCATAATTTCTTGGACTGTTTTTTGATCGTCTACTATTAAGACTTTGATCATCAGATTAAATATACTTAAGTACAGGACAAAACTTGAAAAAGTAAGCAAAAAAGGGATTTCATGAAAAGTAACCACACTTCAACATCAAACCCTATGAATAATATTAACTTGCTGGGTCAAACCTTAAAGCCTATTGGAAATGGCATGAAACAAGACTGAGTTTCTGGCGAGCATTCCCAAGCCAGTCCGTTGGGCGGGTTCCCCGACTTGAAGGAACTGGCGTTTGCGCCTGACGCCGACGCGGGCAGATGCGACAAAGGACTTGTCCGCATTTAGTACCCTTTTCTTGCTTTATTTCTAATTGACTTCCTATTGAAGCTATCGATCTTTCGTTGCTTTGCGTAATGTCAGTTACTTATTTGATAAATTCTTGCGGGAATTGTTCTAAAGACAATAGCTGAATTCTGGCATCTTGTTGTGCCAAATGACGATCGCTTTCTAGGTTATAACCCCAGTCGGCTAAAAACAGATTAACAAAACTCAGGTCGTCTTGTTGAGCTACTTGCTGTAAAGTTTTAAGGCGATCTTCGACAAAGGAAATACTAATATTTTTCCCTGGTTTTTGATGTCGATCTCGCAAAATTCTCAGAGTTTCATATTTAGGGCGTTTACTCTCTTTGCCCATAATTTGCGCCTGGGGTAGATCGATTTCCTGCTGCTGTAATAGTTGTTTTACAAAGCGTCCTTCTTTAGTCGTGACGATATATAGCCTGACGCTGGAATTGATTATTTGTTGCAGATATTTAATTACACCAGGATAAAAGCGATGTAATGCTAACCAGCTATCTAAGTTATTTTTAATCTGTTTATCTCTAACTCCATCTAGCTTTTGCACTACTGCCGATTTATCTAACCCTTGGGAGTTGACAATCTCTGATGCAGTCTTGTGCCAATCCTGTAAGATTTCGGATTCGGGAATACCTAAAACTAAGGCTCTTAACAAAATAGGCATTTCCCAACCTGTTTCAATCACTGGACGTAATCGATAAAAGCTTGGTGCAAAGCGATCGCCAATTTCTTCTGATTGCCATATCTGTTGATAGGCTTTTTTGGTGCTGTCAAAATATTCAATTAAACCATCACAAATCACACCATCAAAGTCCAGTGCCAGGATATCAGGAAGGGTTACAGACATATAATTCAGTAAAGTTTAAAGATTGAGTTGTGGTTAAACATTGGGTAAAGGGAAAAGCGCGAAGTTGCATTGCGGGGGTTCCCCCCGTTGAGCAAACTTCGTAAGAAGGGTAAAGGATTTACTCAAACTCAATCTGTGGATGTGTAAATTTGAAGCCTACATCTTTTAGTTTTTGATTAGAAAGCTTCATGTTCAAGGTACGACTTGAATGTGTATTATCCCAGGTAATATCGGGCAAGTTATGAACCTGGAATAATTTCTGGAAAAACTCTTTAGTAGTTAATACTTGATCGCTAGTAAGATTATAGATACCCTGTAGCTGTTGTTGTTGTGCAAAAGCGATCGCCCGTGCAATATCATCGACATGAACCCAATTAGTGTACTCTTTTCCCGCTCCTGGTTGAGTTGTTCCTGCTCTACCTTTAAATATTTTAATTAATTCTCTGCCTGTGCCGTAAATACCAGATAAGCGAAAAATACAGGTGTTTAGTTCTTTTTCTGAAGCTGAAAATAAAACTTCCTCAGTCTGGTACAGTATTTGACCTATTTCCGTGGCAGGATCGACCGATATAGCTTCATCTACGGTATCGCCGTTTTGATTGCCCAAAATGCCATAGCTACTGGTATAAATAAGTTGTTTAACACTATCATTTGCACGAAGAGCATTAACAACATTCTTGGCTGTTTCCAAATAAGCCTTGGTGTAACCTTCTAGGCTGCGCTGTTTTGCCCCGACACTTAGTAAAACCACTTCTCGGTCGGCTAACACTTGTTTTAAAGTAGCCAGATCATCTCCTGTTAATATTACAACCTTGGAAGCGATCGCCTCTAATGTAGATTGTTTACCTGGGGTTGTAGTGGTTACAGTAACTTCGTTGCCAGCTTCATGCCATTGACGAGCTACTTTACTACCAACATAACCACAGCCGATAATTAATGCTTTCATTGAACCTCTTGTCTGTATAAACGACTAACCTTGGTAATTGATATAATTAGTAACTGACATCTAATATGAATTAACCTGTTTTCTTTTATCTCATTAAAAACCTTAATATATCAATAGAATAGACAGATTTTCTCTTTAAATTAAACTTAGGTAAATTTAACTGTTTATGTGAATAATGAGACTGTAGTTAATTAGAAAAAAGTCAAGGTTAATGTTTACGTGAGACGGCACTTAAAGGGGCGAATACATTCGCCCCACGTTGCCTCGGCTTTGGGGACGGCGTAACGTCTCCAACAGGCGAGCGACCCCGCGTCGCCGTCAGGCGCAAGGGAATGCGCGAGATTGGGGTCTGGGGGAAAGTTCCCCCAGGATTAAATTATGGTTTGTACAGATAAAATCTCAGAATATAACAGCAAAAATAAGCCTTTTTTAACTCACATCAGGCGTAATTGATAATTGCCCATTGTTGAATCACTGCCAGTTGCCGACTAAAATATAAGCAGCCCAATAATAGGGATGGGGAGGCAGTTGCTTTAATTCGGGGGTAAGGGAATTAGCTTTTAAAGACTCGATTAAAGATAGTTGAGCTTTTTGCAGTGCATCTGCCTTGTTAACGGTAGAACTTTTAAACTCTCGATAAAATTGACTCATTACTTGAGACGTGGACGCATCTTCGACAGACCACAATGAAGCTATAGTAGGAGTCCCAGACCTTACCGCAACTCCAGCAAAGCCAAGCACAGCTCGTTCATCTCCTGTGGCAGTATCACAAGCACTAAGCACCAATAGTTCTGGCTGGGTACTGCTGGCGGTTAACAGATTACTTAAAGTATTAATATCAATAGTTTGGCGATCGCCAGTTACAATAAACGTTTGGTTGGGGTCAGAGCTAAACACTCCATGAGTCGCTAAATGAACTATGGGAAAACTCTCTTGCAGCATGTTTTCCAGCCTAGCTTGAGTAAATTCTTGATTAAGCAACTGGCGAGACTGGGGAAAAACAGACTCGATTTGATTTAACTCTTGAGGAACATTGCTTAAAGCAGGAAAGATATCTCCTTTGATTTCTACTTGCTGGCTTAATCCCGCAGCCAACACCTTGACTTGTTTTTTTGGCTTTGACTGGGTATCAAGCAACTGTAAACCAGGGGCGAGTGCCACAGCATAATTTTCTAATAAATATTGCTTGCCGTCGTAAAGTGCAGCCATCGGCACATTTTGTAAGCGTCCATTGAGGACAAATACCAAAGTTTTGATTTGATTGGATTCTAATTCTGTGGTCAAAGGTTCAATCAACCAACTGTAAACCTGTTTTAGAGTAGGCAACAAAGTTAAAGTGTTTTCAGTTAACTCTTGGGGGTTGATCGGGGTGGTGCTAAAAATATTAACTGCTGAATTATCAACGCTTTGATTGTACAAACTGTCATAGAGTAAATCTAAGGTTTGGTTGACGGTTGCTTCAGGGATAGGGGTAGTGAATTTTTGTAGAGGTTGCCCCGCTATAGAAAGAATTACTTCTAAGCGATCGCTCAAAACAATTGGATAAATTACTGCTGCTTGGGGATCCAACTGATCAATAGTGACGGTAGCGTCAGCAGTTTGCGAGCAAGGATCTTGAAAGAAATTATCCAATTCGGCTAGCTGCAAGGATTCTATTACTTGACGCGCTAACTCTAAATTCGGATCGGGATCATTTTTGGAATTGGTTACATTAACCTCGGTGAGAGATTTTGCCTGAGCCAAATTATTGTTGCTGTCTGTTTGTAAAAGTAAATTAGCCAAGCTAAGATAAACGGGCTTTACTTCTTGAAGAAAGTCAAATTGAACTACCTGATTGTTGGCATTTAAGTCGGTGCGTAATGACTGGAGAGTATTAAATGCCGAGATATACGCCTCGGATGCCTCTGCTATTTTACCTTTTTGCTCTAGTAGCTTTCCTAATTGCGACTGCCAAAGATACATTACTTCTCTAGCATCCCCGTTGACGTTTTGGGTTTGAGCTAAAATCAATGCTTGGTTAGTTAGAGCGATCGCTTGATTTGTCTGACCTTGTTGACCATAATATTGAGCTAGGTAGCCTAAGGCATAGCTTTCACTCCGCGTATCTTGTGTGGTTTGAGCTTGCTGTAAAGCTGTTTGCAAGATTGTTTCAACTTTGGCTGTATATCCTAGTTGACTTAAGCTTTTGGAGTAGTTGATCAGGGCATAAATTCCTTGACGAGTGGTCGGTAGTTGTCGCCAACTGGCATCAATAGCAGCAACGAGAGTATTTTTAGCTGGATCTAGCTTTTGGTTTAGCAAAGCGGTAAAATTATTGGCTGCTTTAACTAATTCTGTCTGGTCAAATCGTTGCCAGGATCTTAAACGGCGATTAGTTTGCTGTTGCCACCAGTTTTCGATGGCAATTAATAAAGACAGGTGATTAAGTTGCGCCTGGACTTGAGTAATTGGTAAAGTACGCCTATTGTCGGTAGCTTGTTCATAAGCACTAAAAGATTCCAGATAAGGACTGAGGGCAAGATTAGGATCTTGACGGTCGATGATTTCGGTAATTTGATCGTAGCTGATGCGATCGCGAGTTTGATTACCTAAGGCTGCTTCTATATTACCTAGAGCGAGTAAAGTTGCCCCTAATTCGGCAGGATTTGAGTTAGTGGATTGGCTTAACTTTAATAGTTTTTGCGAGCGAGTTAACATTCCCTTGCGCTGTAAAACGTTGCCCAAACTACGTAAACCGACGCCTTGAATGGTAGTTAAGCGGGATTTAGCTGAGATGGTGACATTTTCAATCAGCCTGTCTATTTGCTGAGGACTACAGTCAGGATATTTGATTTCAAATGCCTCTAACAATATTTTACAGGCTTTAGGGTAAAGTCCTAAATTTTGTAGAGCTTGAGCCTGATTGATCAAACTTGTAGTTCTGCCTAAGCGATCGCCAGACTCGTCATATACTGCTGCTGAATTTTGCCAGGTAGTTGCTGCCTGGGTTAAGCTACCTGCCTGATATAGTTGTTGAGCCTTTAAAGCTAAATCTAAACCATTAGGCTCTTGAGACTGTACTGACAAATGTAGGGTAATTGCCAACCAAGCTGAAATAATAAAAATTACAAGACGACGGTACATTTAAGTAGGTGGGTAAAATTAATTAGAAAATGGTTTAGGCAGGTAATAGGTAGTAGGTAGTAGGAAAATCAAATTTAGGAAAATCAAATTTAATAAGTTTTTAAGGCAATATTCAAAAGCTTATAGCTAATGGCTTAGAGCTTATAGCTACAAACGAAGTTTGTTAGAAAAGTTTGTATTCTAGCTGTAGATAAACTCCATCCTCTTGCAGAGTGCTACCTTCTACAGCTTGATTCAGCAAAGGAATACCCCAGTCTACACGAGCTAACAACCGATCTTCTGTTTGTAAGATTAAACCAAATCCAGTTCCCAACAAAGTATTAAACTCTGTCTGTTCCCCATCAGTGTTCCATCCCGTACCAAAATCAATAAAAGGACTAACTTGGAACGTAGCACCAACTTTTGATAAGCGAGCAATAGGCAAACGCAATTCCGCAGAAGCAGAAAAACCATTATCTGTCAGTAAAGCATCTTGACCATAACCTCTGACTGTTGCTGCACCACCCAAGCTAAATTGTTCTGTAGATATTAAAGGATCTGCTGCTAACTGTAGTTCTGAGCGTAATAAAATTGTCGAACCTATAGCCGAATTTCCTTTAGGAGTACTCAATAGCCGTAGATAAGATAGCTGTCCTCGCCAGCTAAAGAACTGACTGTCTGGTTCTTCCTCCTTAATTGTTGCTCCAAGGGCATCCACACCCAAGGTAAATTGAGAACGGGCAGCAATTACCTGTTGGCGATTGCGCTGTAACCATTCTTGACCAAAACTAAGAGTAGAAGTATTAATTCTTCCCTTGCTATCTGCCCCTGGAGAGATACCTGAAGGCATATCTGAAATTGTAATCTGACTATCTCGTCTCGATGCCGTAAAATTGAGTGCCAATTCTTGACTGACCTGGGCATTAGCTTTTTGAAATACGGGTTGTCGCCAAGTTAAATCATAGTTATTAGAATTGATATTAATATCTACTTCATCAAAGGGAGATTCGACTATTTGGTTGTCGCCCAAACGAACATTAAAGTTAAGAGAACCATCACGGGCGTTAATCGGTAGAGTATAGCTACCTCGATACTCATTACTCCCCTCAGTATTGTTGTAAGCCGCAAAAAAGCGATCGCCAATGCCGAATAAGTTGGCTTCTTCTAGGTTGATACCTCGCTCAAAGGTACCAATGCTAGGATTGCGATTATTATTGAGCCTGGTTTCTACACTAAAGGTATCTGCCCCCATTACTGATACGGTCAAGGAATTAGTTCCTGGTTCAATACCTGCCGATAGCTCTGCGTTCAAGCTCTCAATTAGAGGATTTAGCTGTAGTAATTGGAGAGCTTCTTGCAGTTTATTAATATTTAGGGGCGTGGCAATCTTAGAAGTTAGGCGATCGCGAATGTAGCTTTCTCTTAATCTGCCCTTGAGAATATCTACCTCAATGTCTGCCAAACTACCCTCTACTACCTGAATCTGCACGATCCCAGAGCTTAAATTTTGTTCGGGAACATAAGCTCCAGAGGTGATATAGCCCTTTTTTACATATAGCTGGGTGATAGCGTTTGCTGCCTGTACCAGTTGGGCAAAGGAAATAGGTTTATCAGTGAAAGGCGCAATCGCCGATTTTAATTCTGCCTGACTAAATACCGTACTCCCCGCAAAGCGAAACCTTTTGACCACAATCGTTCCAGGAATATCTAAGACAGAGCCAGGTAGAGGAGGAGCATTGAATTCGTTTAAAGGATTAGAATTTGGGGGTAGGGGTCGAGGTTGAGGCGGACGAGGGCGATCGGGAGGTAAAGGCTCTATAGATTGAGCAAAAACTGCAACGGGATAACAAGCCATGGCTAACAAGAAAAGCAAGCCATAACTAAATGCTTTTATTAGCTTTTTAATACCTCGACTTTTATCCGCTAGAGAAGCACCACAGCCAAAAATTAAAGCTCGATATAGTAAAAGCTCCCATTGAGCTATCTTGAGTTGATGTTTAGACCCCACTCTAAATTCATAATGATCCAAATCAACTAGAGATTCAGGGGCTTTTTGCGGCTGATACAAATTGACTTTAAGTCTGGCAGAGCGTGATTCAGCGAACATGACAGTCAGATGAATTAAATTGTGAATTGGTAGTAGTAGCCGTAGATTGAGCAGTTAAAACTACTATTCCCTGACTGTTTACATACCAGTTGTGAGCAGGAGCAGGCAATTTATTAGGGGATTCTATGTTTTTATTCTGATCTGTCTGAGCTAGATTTTGAGGCAAGCCAACGTTGACAATAGACTCGCTACTTAGAATATCATTAGGACGATTTGGCAGGCCTCCTCGACCACTAATGATAAGTTGGCTCTTGTTAGGCTTTTGTTCTGCGGAGCAAGCTTGCGCCACTGCCTCTTCTGGCTGCTTTAGCTTAATAGGAACGTTGACAATTTCTAAATTAGGATTAGGCTCTAAGGTATTAATGTTCACCATCCCATCGATACCAAGCTTGGAACTAGCACTAGCGACGCATTCATTACAAATAAATAGTCCTTGAGCATCAATATTAACGTTGCCTCCTTTGCCTGTATTGGCATCGGCAGCTAATCTACTAGCTTCTAAAACGACCAGATTTCTCGCTTTAATACTGATATTGCCACCGTCAGCATTACCAGTGGCGGTTGTGGTACTGTTTCCTTTCCAAAAAATATTGCCAGCATTAATATTAATATTGCCCCCTTTGCCAGTGTTGGTGGCAGCAGAAATTGTCCCTTGATCGTCAAGTAAAATGGAATCTTCGACCTCAATATTTACATTTCCTGCACTTCCAGTTCCTAAACTCTGAGCATCAATGCCTGCTCCACCTTGAATAGTTAATTCTTTAGCAGTAAGATTAATATCGCCTGAATCACCATTTGCTTCTAGTTCAGGGAAAGCTGCTCTTCCTGAAGCTGCGCGCAAACCGCCTCTTTGCATATTGTTGACGCTAGTAGCACCAGTTAGTTCAATCGAATCTCTAGCGTTAATTGTCAAGTTACCTCCATCTCCTGAACTTACTGTTGTGGCAGCTATTTCTGAACCTTTGCCAAGCGACAAATTGCTGGTATAAATCTCAATATTGCCTGCTTTTCCTCTACTAAAAGAACTAGTAAAAATGCCGCTGGCAAATCTGGGATCGATCAAAATACCAGTAATTTTAATTGTGTCATCCACCTGTATCAAGATATTACCACTATCACCATCACCCCCAAGGGTTAAACCTCCACGTACAAATGCTCCTGTATTGCTGGTCAGAAAAGCATCGTCAATTGATAAATTACCAGTTTCAATCATCATATCGCCTCCCTTACCATTGCCAATACTGGTATTGGCATAAATTCCGGTAAATATTAGGGCGTTGTCTGGAGTATTTTTCAAGTCAATAAATTCGGCTGCTTTAATATCGATGTCGCCTCCAGTCGCGTCACCAAAAGTAGCATTGACAATCGTTCCTCCATCGCGAATTGTCAACCGTTCTGTATCTACGGCAATATCTCCCACTGAAGCAAGACTGGAACTATTTACCAATGCCCCAGTTTGTAATGCCGAACCAGCTATTTCTAGGTCAGTGGCATTAACAGTAATATTGCCCCCATTGCCGTCCGTAAAAATAGGAGCAAAGATAATTCCTCCATCCGTAAGGCTTAGAGAATTAGCATCAATCTGAAGATTGCCCCCATTGCCCATGGCAGCTGTACCAATAAATATACCTGTACCTCTAGCGTCTGGTTTTAGTGAACCATTTAAAGCAGATGCTTGAAAGGCTTGTTGAAACTGCTCAAATCCTTGACCTTTAATATTAAGAGATTCGGCAATATTTAAAGAAATATCTCCCCCATCTCCAGCACTAAAGCTAGTAGTTGTAATGTAGGCGCGATCGCTTATATTTAAAGATTTAGCAGCAATTTTGATTTCGCCCCCATCTCCAGCACCAAAGTTATCACTTTGTATTTGACTACCACTAGTGAGGTTTAGAGAGTCAGCTATTTCTAGATTAATTGTGCCTCCTCTTCCCTCCTCAATTGCTGCGGAAATACTTCCACCATTGCTTAAGTTGATTGAATTGGCTTTAACGGCTAAATTGCCAGCATCTCCCGTCCCATCATTGCGTACAGTTACCTGTCCACCATCCATAATCTGTAACTGAGGAGTATTAATAGTTACACTACCAGAATTACCGCTAGGTCGATCTGGTAAACCAAGAAACTGTCGTAGTTCAGGGTCAAGAATATTCGCCGAGGCAATAATTAAACTAGGATTCAAAGAATTTGGCACTGTTCCCGTCACCAGAATAGAATCTGAAGCATTAATAGTTAAATTTCCTGCATTACCCGAAGCCGTGGCGGACGCATCTACTCTGCCACCATCTTGAACTGTTAAATTTTTCGTTTCTAACGAAACATTGCCTGCATTTCCTGCTCCGCCACTACCTGCGGTTATTTGGCTAGGAGCAAAGGCAATAGGATTAATACCAATCAGTTTGATTGAATCTGCGGCATTAATATTGATGTTTCCTCCAGAGCCAGTACCCGCTGCCCCCGTTACAGAGGCTATATTTCCTCCACCCAAAGCTGTAAAATTCTTAGTTGCTACGTCTATTGAACCTGCATTTCCTGTACCATAAGCTTGAGCCGAAACTGTACTAAATTTATTTGGATTTATCTGGGCAAATCCGACTACTTGAAAATCATCAGCAATATTGAGGATCAGGTTACCTGATGCTGCTGAACTGTAGGCAGCTGCTGTAATACTTGCTCCCTCTACAACCTCTAGCTTAGGGGTATTAATAGAAATTGCTCCCCCTTTCCCACCAGCCAATGCTTCGGTATATAAACCGCTAAAAACTATGTCATTAGTACTAGTGCCATTGATAGATAAAGATTTAGCTGCATCAACCGTCAAGCTGCCTGATTCTTCCTCACCTTGATTTTGAATCAATACAGCAGAACCATCCTTGACGTTGATTGCGTTACCCTGTATGTGAATTGAGCCACTATTTATTCCACTAGCATCTACCAAAGCCTGCTGGGTTAGATTGATATCCTTAAAAGCCGATATATTTTCATAGCTTAGGGAGAAATTTTGTGTTCCAAAATCAAGATTAACTATACCCTCGGCAACACTACCTAATTCAATTCTTCTCTCGGAAGCTACAACCCCTCCTGTAAAGGTAATATCTCCTCCAACCAAGCCCAGAGTTTTTCCCGATTGTAGTTTCAATCCTGCTACTTCTCCTCGATTAAACGGGAAGAAGATCGGATTTTCCAAGCTGAGATTATTTCCTGTTCCCTGGACGTTAATTGCCCCTGAATTTTGCCCCAACTGTAAACCGATGGGTACACTTACCGTTAGTAAAGGTGACTGGGAATCGTTCGCGCTAAATACTGTGCCGTCCTCAAAAATTATACTGTTAGCAGTGCTACCCAAAAAAGAGCCACCAATATCTAAACGGGCATTGGCTCCAAAATTAATGCCATTAGGATTAATTAAAATTAGGTTAGAATCTCCATTAGCTTTGATTAAGCCATCAATATCTGAAACAGTACCACCTGTAACTCGACTAATAATATTTTTAATATTGACAGCATTATTAAAAAGAGCCGTATCTGTCGAAGTGAGAGAAAATTCTTGAAAGCTATGAAATAAATTTTCACCTTTAGTACTTCCTCCCGTAATCTCTGAGACATTATCGGTTTGGTTAACTTCTGTGCCAACGCTGTTATCACTCTTAACTTGAGCTTTGACAGGATTGACATAACTAAAGAACAAACATCCTAAAATACTGCTGGTAGTTAGAAAACGATTCATTTCAGGTTAAATAATATGAACAGTGGGCTTGACTAAACGACTGATTACTATTTCTATTTATTAATTATCATTTAAAGCCAACAAAATATACAGATGGGAGAAGAATGTAATAAATAGTAGCTATGTAAACAGTAACTTCAAAAATCTATAATCCTTTAAGTAGCTCCACCTAAATAAAAGTAAGATAGAATCTGATAAATTTGAGATGGTAATTGAACAGTACCGTGCCGTCTTAAAAATAACGCTAACTCTCGATGAAGATCAAACCTTGAAGGAGTTGGAGTTAGAAAACAAA
>JBBSPC010000113.1:0-16892 GCA_038259125.1 Chroococcales cyanobacterium
AGGTTATGAGTCTGTTGAAATCAGTTTGGAGAAACTGCGATCAATCTTCTCATTTCTGTCCCCCTTTCTTCTTAGTCTAATTAGACTAGGTTCTCGAACAATAATCGCGAACTCTTGACTCTTTTTGTCCAAAGTCCAATCTAAGTGATAATTACCCATTTCACTTCGGTTTTTCATCCCTTGTATCACCGTCATCGCTAAATCGTATTCATTGTCAAAAATCTGCCCTGCAATCTCATGGGTTTTAAGTTGATGCCATTGTGTTTCAATTTTATTCATATCAGAACAATAAGCAGGTAAGAAAAACAGTAACAATCCTTGTTCTGACCAGCGTTTCCAAGAGGCACGGACTTCTTTACTTTTATGGATCGGACTATTATCTTGGACAATGACCGTTAATTTTCCTGTTTGTTTGAATAATTCTGATGCTTTATCAGCCACCCAATCCATTACTTTGAGATAGCTTTGACCTTTGAAACCACTTTGAGCAAGAGCATATTCAAAATTTTTTTTCTCTTGCCATAGACCTAAAATGCTTATTCTTGAGCCATATCGTTTTGGACTTTGCTCAAAACATTTTTGTTGACCAATTTGACTGTAACTGTAACTTGTTGGACTCCACAAACAAAACCCCGCCTCATCTAAATATTTTAGTTCGATATATCCTTCTACTGCTGCCATTTCAAGCATGGCTAGATCGGCTTTTTTAATTTCCTTGAGTTGTTTATTCTGTTTTTTTCTGTTGCTTTGTTTTGTTCTTTTCCAGCGATATCTTTTTTTTTAGTATTCGTCTTAGGCGATCGCTGCTTAAATCTACAGCTCTTTCCTGCTTAAGTTTTCGTGCTAGTTGAATGCTGTTATAGGTTCGTTCCTCTTCATTCAAGCAAGTTTCTATGTATTCGATATCTGCTGCTTTCCACTTCGGTTTCGCTCCTCTTCCACGAGCCGACCATAATCCCGCTAAACCGTTCTCTTGCCAACGTTGAATTGTTGCTCTGACTGTATGTTCGTTACAATTAAATATTTGGGCTATTTCTGGGACATTTCTACCTTGAGCATTTAACTTTAGCATCTGCGCCCGATTTCGAGTTCGATAAGGTACTAAGTTTGCCTTCTGTAATTCCCCTAATGTTTCTTTTTCCAGCCGACTCAATTTTACTCTTAATGGTGCAGGCATTTTTTACTCATTTCTCAGCTTTTCTATCTTATATTTAATTACACCCACCTACTTATAAATATGGTTAATATCCAAGATTTGACTCTAAATTACATCATTAACGAAGCAGGAGAAAAAACTGCCGTCATTTTATCTATCGCCCAATTTGAAGAATTGCTCGAAGACATAGAAGATTTAGCAATTGTGGCGGAAAAGCGAGATGAACTAACAACAAGCCATGAAGATCTAATTGCTGAGTTCAAGCAAGATGGCTTCATATAAAGTTAGGTGGAAGCAGTCGGCTAATAAAGAGCTAAAAAAGCTAGACAAGCAAACAATACCCAGAATTTTACAAGCTGTAGAAAACTTGACAGACAATCCTTACTCTTTAGATAGTAAAAAACTGATTGGTAGTGAACATACATATCGTATTCGTGTAGGTAATTATCGCATTGTTTATAATATTCAATCGTCTGTGCTGATAATATAAATTGTCAAAGTTGGTCTTCGCAGAGAGATTTATCGCAAAAAGTAATCACATTAAATTATTGAAATAGAGTAGCCTTTTCCCAATCTTCTACATATATAAAGGCGATCACAATACCAAAATCTTCTATATATAAACGCGATGTCTATGGCTAGCTGAGTCTACGACTTGCTCCGCAACCGCGATCGCAATACCAAAACCTTATATACTGGGTGGGGAAATTTGCGCTGCTTTTGATTTTTCCTCCGTTTTGGGAAAACTAATCGGTGGTGTCATTGTCGGTGTTCACTGAAGGGGGAATTTGTGATGGCATACTTAGCAACTGCAATTCACGACAGCATCAAAAACTGGCAATAAATATATTGAATGCAACAGATAAACAACTTAATTTTTAATACTTATATCTAAAAAAATAGGAGCGATTACCCTAGTCTCTCGATGAAAATTTTTATAAAGCTATCTATAATAGTTAACTAGAATTAATCTGTGACTTTCACTAATCTCTAGTTTCGCAACAGACTATCTTTAAAACTGCGAGTTTTGACAAGATTGGGTGATTTTTTCGGCTTGATATTCAATAAATAATTGATTTAATACTAAAAAAGCTAGTCATTGAATAATGATAATCCAGTTCGACAGCATATTTTGATTAATAGAAAATTAAGAAAAGAATAATTTTGCTAATGTTATTTTTTATAAAACATATCTATCTAAGGATAGAAAATCTTTTTAATACTCTCAATTATATTTGGACGTAAAGAAGGATAATAATTTTTAGATTTGAAAATCATTAATTATTGTCTAACTATAGGTTTTTAATTTTGATAACAATTGATAATTGCCTATTAAAAATGCAAATTAAAAACCCGTTTAAAAAATCATGACTTCTACTGCTGTTAATTCAAAAACAGACAATAAAAAACGTTCTTCTACAGAAAAAGGTATCGATCGCGGTTTTATTTGGCTAACGGCTGCCTTTGC
The DNA here is from genome assembly GCA_038259125.1 of Chroococcales cyanobacterium. Lineage (GTDB taxonomy): Bacteria > Cyanobacteriota > Cyanobacteriia > Cyanobacteriales > Xenococcaceae > Waterburya. Next base: position 2,625 of record JBBSPC010000113.1, read on the forward strand.
TTTTGCGATCGCTGGAGTTTTAGTTTGGATTGCCATTCAGGTAGGGCTTGAAGCTGTTCCCGCCATCAAAGAATTTGGCTTATCATTTGTAACTGGCAGTTCTTGGAATCCTCCCGAAAAACAATATGCGATTTTGCCGATGATTTACGGTACGGTAGTTAGCTCTCTGATTGCTTTACTGATTGCTTTTCCCGTTGGCGTAGCCTGCGCCATTGTCTTAAGTGAAAACTTTATTCCCAGATCAGCCCGTCGTATTTTAGTTTTTTTAGTTGAGCTACTGGCAGCGATTCCGAGCGTAGTCTACGGATTATGGGGCATATATGTGCTAATTCCCTTTTTAAAGCCTATAGGTTCTTGGTTGCACAATAATTTGGGCTGGTTTCCCTTATTTTCAACCAATTACATTGGACCAGGTATGTTTCCTGCGGGAATAATTCTATCGATTATGATTTTGCCCCTAGTTACAGCGATCGCTCGTGATTCTTTGGCTTCCTTACCCAACAATCTCCGTTCTGGTTCTTATGCAGTAGGCTCAACCCGCTGGCAAACTATCTTCAGCATCCTAATTCCCGCTGCTTTTTCGGGAATTATCGGCGGGACAATGCTGGCTTTAGGTAGAGCTTTAGGTGAAACAATGGCAGCAACTCTAGTCATTGGCAACAGCAATGATCTTAATTTTTCTATACTTGCTCCTGCCAACACTATTGCATCCTTGATGGCAAACCAATTTCCCGAAGCCAGTGGTTTGCAAAGACAATCTTTAATGTATGCAGGGCTAGTTTTGTTTGCCATTACTTTAGTCGTCAATATTTTGGCAGAGTTGATTATTCAGAAGGTGAAAAAGTATTAAAAAGCTATTAGCTATCAGCTCTAAAATTTCTAACTCCCTACTCCCTACTCAATCATGTCATCTTCATCACATAATCAAAAAAACAGCTTAGATGCATTAGAAGCTTCTAGCAGTCGTCCTCGCACCATTATTGGCAGATTGCTAACTATTCTGGCTTTTTCTCTACTAGGTTTGGCTTTATTGCCGTTAGGATTAGTAATTGCCTATGTAATCTACAAAGGTGCAGGACGTTTGAACTTGAATTTGTTTACCGAATTGCCTCCTACTGCCCTTCAAGAAGGTGGTGGTATTGCTAATGCAATTGTCGGTACGCTGATCTTAGTTGGTATTGCTGCTGCCATTAGTATTCCGATTGGGGTGTTGGCAGCAGTTTATCTATCAGAATTTGCACCGAGAAGGGTTGCTCGCTGGATTCGTTTTGCTACTAATGTTTTAAGTGGTGTGCCTTCTATTATCGTCGGCATCTTTGCTTATGGCGCGATTGTTCTACGGACTAATACTTTTTCGGCTTTTGCTGGTGGTTTTGCGCTAGCGATACTGATGTTGCCGATTATTGTCCGTACCAGTGACGAGGCTTTACAAATAGTTCCTCAAGAAGTTCGTTGGGCATCGGTGGGTGTTGGTGCTTCTAATTTTCACACGGTACTCAAAATAGTTTTGCCCTCAGCCTTACCTGCCATTGTAACAGGAACAACCCTGGCGATCGCTCGTGCAGCAGGAGAAACTGCGCCTTTAATCTTCACTGCCTTATTTACCCAGTTTTGGCCTAGTGGATTATTTGAACCAATTCCCTCTTTGTCAGTTCTAATCTACAATTTCGCTACTGTTCCTTACCAAAGCCAGAAAGAGCTTGCTTGGGCAGCATCATTGATTTTGATATTGATGATTCTAATTGCCAGTATTCTCTCTCGTTGGGCAACCCGCAAGAGTGTTTATTGAAAAACTGATAACTAATAACTAATAACTAATAAAAATCATGCCTATTCAAGAAGAAAAACAATCTCAATCTCAATCTAATCAAACAGAAACGATTTTAAAAGCCGAGGATATCACTGTTTCTTATGATGACTTTGCTGCATTGCGGGGTGTGTATATGGAAATTCCTAAAAATCAGATTACAGCTTTGATTGGTCCTTCAGGCTGTGGGAAAAGTACCCTTATACGCTGTTTCAATCGTCTCAATGATTTAATTGATGGTTGCAAAGTAAAAGGTAAAGTAATCTACCGCGATAAAAATCTCTATTCTGACAATATCGATCCTGTAGAAGTGCGCCGACGAATCGGCATGGTGTTTCAAAAACCCAATCCATTTCCCAAATCGATCTATGAAAATATCGCCTACGGTGCGCGGATTAATGGTCATGAAGGGGATATGGACGATTTAGTAGAAAAGTCTTTGAGACAGGTAGCTATTTGGGAGGAAGTCAAAGATAAGCTCAAGCAAAGTGGTTTATCTTTATCTGGGGGACAGCAGCAGCGTTTATGTATTGCTCGTGCAGTTGCTCTTAAGCCCGATGTGGTGCTAATGGATGAGCCTTGTTCTTCTCTCGATCCTGTATCTACTAGTAAAGTAGAGGATTTGATTCATAATTTAAAAGAAGAATATACGATTATCATTGTGACTCATAATATGCAGCAAGCTACTAGGGTTGCCGACATGACGGCGTTTTTTAATGCTGAAGCAGGAGAATCAGGCAATCGCTTTGGTTATTTAGTTGAATATGACCGCACAGAGAATATTTTTGATAATCCTCAAGAGGAATCAACTCAGAAGTATGTTAGTGGACATTTTGGTTAAGTTAGTAATTAATAATTATCAGCAGTTTAAGTTACGGATAATACTGAATTAAAAAATTTAAGTCGCTTAAATAAACCTAAGCTTAACTGTTGATTAACCTTCAGGCTTTAGGATTATAATCAAAGGTAAATTTTGATAGCGATCGCCTGTATTTATTCGCTTGATTGCGATCGCAAAATCATAATTTAAAGTTCCTGAAAGTCTTGTCTTATTTGAGTTCAGCCAAAGACAAGACATACACCTGTTCTAGTTGTGCTAGAAAACTTTTAATTAATTTATAACTTTTGGTAGAGAAATTATAAGCAATAAAAGGCTAAAAAAATTTATATTTTGTTGAGGGCAAGGCAGTAAAATTCTGATTATTATTTTACTTTTTCATCAATAAATTATTGTTTATATTAAATGTATAACGTCCTTTAGTAGAGATAAAAAATGGTTTCAACTCCCACTAATGCTCAACAAATTGAACAAGCGACTTTAACCTCTGAAGAACTAAGAAAAATAGATGCCTACTGGCGCGCCTGTAACTATTTGGCAATTGGCATGATCTATTTGCGAGATAATCCTTTACTCAAAGAGCCTTTAAAAGCCGAACATATTAAACAGCGTTTATTAGGACATTGGGGTGCATCTCCTGCCCTTAGTTTTACCTATATTCATCTCAATCGACTAATTAAAAAATACGATCTCAACAGTATTTTTGTCGCAGGCCCTGGACACGGTGCGCCTGGAGTATTAGGGCCAGTTTATTTGGAGGGTAGATATTCCGAAGTATATCCTGACAAAAGCCAAGACGAAGCAGGAATGCATAAGTTTTTCAGGCAGTTTTCCTTCCCTGGCTATATTGGTAGTCACTGTACCCCAGAAACGCCTGGCTCGATTCACGAAGGCGGAGAACTAGGCTACAGCATCTCCCATGCTTATGGCATGGTTTACGATAACCCCGATCTGATTGCTGCTTGTGTTGTCGGTGATGGAGAAGCAGAGACTGGTCCTTTAGCAACAGCATGGCATTCCAATAAGTTTCTCAATCCTGTGCGGGATGGTGCGGTATTGCCGATTTTAAACTTAAACGGCTATAAAATTGCTAATCCGACAATTTTGGCGCGTATTAGCTCTGAAGAACTGGAATATCTCTTTCGGGGTTATGGCTATATTCCCTATGTGGTGGAAGGTTCTGATCCTAAGACAATGCACCAAAAGATGGCAGGAACGATGGAGGAATGTATTACCAAAATTCGCGAAATTCAATCAGAAGCCCGCAGTCAAAACAAAGCTTTTCGTCCTCGTTGGCCAATGATAATTCTGCGGACTCCCAAAGGCTGGACAGCACCAGATAGAGTAGATGGTAAAAAAGTAGAGGGCTTTTGGCGGGCGCACCAAGTGCCTCTAGAGGGAATGCACGAAAATCCCGAACATCTGCAACTGCTAGAACAGTGGATGAAAAGCTATAGACCAGAAGAATTATTTGACGAACAAGGAACTTTAATACCTGAACTTCAAGAGTTAGCACCAAAAGGCGATCGCCGTATGAGTGCTAATCCAGTTGCCAACGGCGGTTTAGTGCGTAAAGATCTATTAATGCCCGACTTTACAGAGTTTGGGGTGACGGTAGACCAGCCAGGAGGAGTTAAGGCAGAAAATACTAGGGTGCTGGGTAAATTTTTGCGGGAAGTAATGCGGAATAATATGACTAACTTCCGCGTCTTTGGTCCTGATGAAACTGCATCCAATCGTTTGGCGGACATTTACGATGTTAGTAAGAAAACCTGGCTAGCCGATTATCTACCTGAAGATGAAGACGGCAGTATGTTATCTCCTGACGGCAGAGTGATGGAGATGTTAAGCGAACATACCTTAGAAGGTTGGTTAGAAGGATATTTGTTGACTGGTAGACATGGTTTCTTCGCTAGCTATGAGGCTTTTATTCATATAATTAGCTCGATGTTTAACCAGCACGCTAAATGGTTAGATATCTGCAAAAAAGAAGTTTCCTGGCGCGCGCCCGTTTCCTCTCTGAATATTCTGCTTTCTTCGGTAGTTTGGCGACAGGATCATAATGGTTTTTCCCACCAAGATCCAGGCTTTATTGACGTAGTGACCAATAAAAGTGCTGATGTTACTCGCATCTATTTTCCACCCGACGCTAACTGTTTGTTATCCGTTGCCGACCATTGTTTGAAGAGTAAGGATTACGTCAACGTAATTATTGCTGATAAACAGAATCACCTGCAATATCTAACTATGGATCAAGCAGTCAAGCACTGTACCAAAGGCATTGGGATCTGGGACTGGGCAAGTAACGATGACTGTGGCACACAGGCAGATGAGCCTGATGTAATTATGGCTTGCTGTGGCGATATTCCGACAATGGAATCATTAGCAGCAACGGCAATTTTGCGCGAGGAATTTCCCGAACTTAAGGTCAGGTTTATTAATGTAGTGGATCTGTATAAGATGCAGTCGCAAGAGGAACATCCTCACGGTTTGTCAAATAAAGAGTTTGATACATTATTTACTACTGAAAAACCCGTAATCTTTAACTTTCACGGCTACCCTTGGTTGATTCACAAGCTAGCTTACCGCCGTACCAACCAAGACCGTATTCACGTTCGGGGTTATATAGAACAAGGGAATATTAATACCCCACTCCAGCTTGCCATTATTAATCAAATAGATCGCTTTGATTTAGTTATTGATGTCATAGACCGCGTTCCTAGTTTGGGTTCTCGTGCTGCCCACGTTAGAGAAAGAATGAAAGACCAAATTATCGATAATCTTGCTTATGCCAAGGAACACGGCATGGATAAGCCTGAAATTTCTAACTGGGAATGGACAATTTAAAAGGATGAAGGATAAGCAATAAAGGATGAGGAAAAGTAATAATACTGCTTGTTACTTACTTTGTTCCTCCCATTCTTGCCGTTGATGCCTTTTAAATAAATCGATAAAAGAACTTTTTAGGAGCAAGCAATGACCTTATCTCAGGACAGATTGAAGCAAGTTATAGTCGAAGACGATCGCACTGGTTTAGATACGGCGACGATTAAAAAAGCGATCGCCGACAATCTATTTTATCTTCAGGGAAAATCGCCAAAAACGGCAAGCCTAAATGATTATTATTTGGCTTTGGCTTATACGGTGCGCGATCGCTTGATGCCAGGCTGGTTAGCTAGGGCGCAAACTTATTTAGAGCCAGGCATTAAAACAGTTTGCTATTTCTCTGCTGAGTATTTAGTCGGGCCTCATTTAAGCAACAATCTCATTAATTTGGGTATTTATGAACCCGTAGTGCAGGCGGTAGAAGAATTGCAATTGAACTTTAATGAACTGGTTGAACAAGAGTCAGAACCAGGTTTGGGCAACGGTGGTTTAGGTCGTTTAGCTGCTTGCTATATGGATTCTTTGGCTACTTTAGAAGTCCCTGCCATTGGTTACGGTATCCGCTATGAATACGGTATTTTTGACCAGGAAATAAGAGACGGTTGGCAGGTAGAAATTAGCGACAAATGGTTGCAAAACGGTAATCCTTGGGAAATTATTCGTCCTGAAGCTGCGGTAGAGGTTAAGTTTGAAGGACACACCGAACCCTACACTGATGAAGCGGGTAATTATCAGGTGCGCTGGATACCTGGATATGTTCTACAGGGAATCCCCTGTGATACGCCTATCTCTGGTTATCAGGTAAACACGGTAAATACGATGCGGTTGTGGAAAGCAGAAGCCTGTAAATCTTTTGACTTTTCCAAGTTTAATCAGGGAGATTATTACGGGGCGGTAGATAGCAAAGTGGCATCGGAAAACCTAACTAAAGTTCTCTATCCTAATGACGAATTAAGTAAAGGCAAGAAACTACGCCTCCAGCAACAGTATTTCTTTGTTTCCTGTTCATTACAGGACATGATTCGCATCCATCTAGCCGAATCTGAGAGCTTAGATAACTTCCACGAAAAGTTTGCAGCACAGCTTAATGATACCCATCCTGCGATCGCCGTTGCCGAACTGATGCGTTTGTTGATAGATGAACATAGTATCGCTTGGGATAAAGCTTGGCAGATTACGCAAAATACTTTGGGCTATACCAACCATACTTTGTTGCCCGAAGCATTAGAAAAGTGGTCTTTAAGTTTATTTGGTTTTCTGCTTCCCAGACATTTAGAAATCATTTATGAAATTAATCGCAGATTTCTCGATCGCGTCAAGCAAAAATATCCTGACGATAATCAAAAGTTAGCAAGCCTATCTTTAATCAATGAAAGTGGTGAAAAATACGTCCTTATGGCGCATCTAGCCTGTGTTGGTTCTCATGCTATCAATGGCGTTGCTGAGTTACACACTCAATTACTTAAGCAAAATGTTCTCAAAGATTTTTATGAACTGTTTCCCGAAAAGTTTAACAGCAAAACTAATGGTATTACTCCCCGTCGCTGGATAGTATTAAGCAATCCTAGATTGAGTAGCTTGATTACGGAAAAGATAGGGAATGGCTGGATCAAAGATTTAGCACAATTACAGCAACTCGAAACTTTGATCGATAACACTGAATTTAAACAACAGTGGCGAGATACAAAACAAGCAGTAAAACAAGATTTAACCGATTATACTTCTAAGAATTTAGGCGTTACGGTTAATCCTGAATCGCTATTTGATATCCAGGTAAAACGCATCCATGAATACAAGCGTCAACATCTCAACGTTTTATATATCATTACCCTCTACAACCGCCTCAAACAAAACCCCGATTTAGATATAGTTCCCCGCACTTTCTTCTTTGGGGGGAAAGCTGCACCAGGATACTATACGGCGAAGTTGATTATTAAATTAATCAACTCTGTGGGGGAAGTAGTTAATAATGATGCAGATATAGGCGATCGCCTAAAAGTCGTTTTCCTTCCTGACTACAACGTCAAATTAGCACATCACGTATATCCTGCTGCTGACTTGTCCGAACAGATTTCCGTGGCGGGGAAAGAAGCTTCGGGTACGGGTAATATGAAGTTTGCCCTTAACGGTGGGTTGATCATCGGCACTCTTGATGGCGCAAATGTTGAGATACGACAAGAAGTAGGCGAAGATAATTTTTTCTTGTTTGGTTTAAAAAGCGATGAGGTAAAAGAACTAAAGGCAGAGGAGTATAATCCTCGCGAATATTACGAAAACAATAGCGAACTAAAAGCGGTGATAGATTCTCTAGCTGCGGGAAATTTCTCTCAAGGAAATAATGAACTATTTCAACCTCTAATAGATAACCTGCTAAATCAAGATCCCTTCCTGTTGTTAGCCGACTATCAATCCTATATCGAATGCCAAGATATAGTTAGCCAGACATATCAAGATCGAGAAAATTGGACAAGGATGTCTATTCTTAATGTAGCGCGGATGGGTAAGTTTTCTAGCGATCGCTCTATCCAAGAATATTGCAAAGATATTTGGAATACTAAAGCCGTACCTATTAATAACTGACGTTACGCATTTAATCTAAGTGCTGTGACGGGGTGACGGGGTGACGGGGTGACGAGATGAGATTATAGTATCCAGCTGAAACAAGTTCAGCATCCCCCGATTTCAATTTCTACTTCAACTCCACCACCTTCTTGCAATTCAGCGATCGCCTCATCTAAAACTCTAATATTTTCTTTACTAGACATCAAATGTAGAGTGGCTTCATTAGTCTGATAATCATCAAAGCTCATTACCACTACTTTTCTGCCGTTGGATCTCGATACCACGATGGGAATGCGATCGTCTTCAACTTTATTGAGATAGTTAGCAAGATTCTGACGAAATTCTGAGTAATTAACAGATTCCATAATATCAGGTACTTAAATTATAGTTCTTTATCTATTTTTACGAGATCAGTTAGTCAGCCTTACACCGCCTTACGAGGTCGCTACAATGGGACAGACCCCTACAAGGTGCTGTATCGCTTTTTACCCGAAATTCTGCCCACCAAATCGTGTAGCAGTATATAAAAACAGGGAATAATAAACAAAGTCAATAGAGTTGCTAATGCCAATCCTGAAAAGACAACAATACCTAATGGTTGCAAAAACTCTCCCCCCTGTCCTAAGCCCAATGCCAAGGGAAACATCCCGACTACAGTGGTGATAGTAGTCATAAGAATAGGACGCAATCTTTGGGGTGCAGCTTTTAAAATTGCCGTGGCGCGATCGCATTGTTCTCGTTCTCGAATTTGATTGGCTAACTCTACTAGAATAATCGCGTTGTTGACCACAATGCCGACTAGCAAAACTGCACCCACAATTACAGTTATGCCGATTGCCGTTTGGGTGATAAACAGTCCCCAAATTCCTCCCGCCAATGCCAGAGGCAGAGTAAACATAATTACCAGGGGATCGACCAGGGAATTATACTGTACTGCCATTACTACAAATACTAAAAATGCCGCCAGTCCACCTAAAACAGCGAAAGCAGACTGAATTTCTTGATTGCTTTGAGCAGCAGCACTCGGCAGACGACTAACCCCTTCTGGTAAGTCAATCTCTTGAAAAATTTGCTCTAGTTCGGTTAAAGCTGTTCCTAAATCTGCATTTTCATTCAGGCTACCTGTAATTAAATATACCTGTCGTTGATTGATGCGCTGAATTTCTCCAGGGGCTTGTCCTGATTCAATGCGGGCAACATCTCCTAAGCGAACTAAACGGTCACTATCTTCGATAAATAAGGGAATTTGCGCTAGTTGAGAAGGGCGACGAATAGCATCTTCCTCAAGCTCGACTCGCACGTCTACAAGACGTTCTCCTCGTTGCAGTTGAGTAGGTACTGAACCAGCGATCGCCGTTTCTAAAGTGTTACCAATGTCTTGAACATTTAAGTTGAGATCGGCAGCGCGTTCTCTATCTAGCCGTATTTGAATTTCAGGCTGTCGGGGATCGGCATCGGGACGAAAGCTAGATAAGGTTGCTCGTTGTTCTAAGGTATTTAATACCTGCTGTCCTGCCCCTTCAAGAACTTGGGTATTGTCTCCTTGGAGGATAATGTCGACATCACCCCGAACTGGAGAGTTATTTAAAATTAAGCCCCGCACTTCACCAGGACTAACCCGCAAGCGAACATCAACTAAGTTGAGCTTGTCAAACTCGGCTGATACCCGTGAGACATAAGCTTCAACATCTGTATCTGGTTTTAGAGTAATGGTGCTAGAACCGCGTAAGGGGTTTTCGCTGGTATTGCTACCAAACAAAAAGCCCCCAGATGTAGTGAACACATACTCTGTTTCTGGCTGCGCTAGTAAAATCCGATCCACCTTCGCCATAACTTGGCGATTTGTCTCTAGGGGAGTTCCTGGGGGAAATTGGGCAAACAATCTCGCCTGTCCCGTATCGATCCGAGGCAAAATCTCTTGAGGAACTCGACCGATAATTAAAAAACTACTGCCACCCAGCAGTAAAAAAGTTAAGCCAATTACCAGCAACCGCCGTCGCAAAACTTGTTTAAGTATTATGCTGTAGCGTCTGGTAGCAGCCTCAAATTGACGATTAAATGCTTGTAGTAACCAAAAACGTCCAATTTTACTCGATTTACGGATTCCCAGCCAACGAGAAGCAAGCATCGGTACTACTGTTATTGCTACCAAAATTGAGGCAGCCACTGCAAAACTAACGGTAAGTACCAATTCATTAAACAGCAGGGAAATAAAACCACCAATGAGCAAAAAAGGCAGAACGGAAACTAAATTAGTACTGGTAGAAGCAACCAAAGCCGATTCAACCTCTTGACTGCTAGAGATTGACTGCTCGATCAACTGTTGGGAATTGAGTCGCGTCTTGGCATCTTTACCTGGGGTCATCCCCGCAGCTTCGGCGATATTCTCCAGCATGACAATGGAGTTATCAACCACAATCCCTACTCCTACTGCTAATCCGCCCAAGCTAAACACATTGAGAGACAAGCCAAACAGCTTCATTAAAATAATTGCCGTAAGTGCTGCTAGAGGAATTGCCGAGACGACGATCGCCGTTTGACGCAGAGAACCAAGGAACAGCAAAACTGCGATCGCAGCTAGTCCCGCACCAATCAAACCAGCACCTGCGACGTTGCTAATAGCATTGCGAATAAATACCGATTCATCTAGGGTGGCAACCAATTCCAGATCTTCGGGAACTATCCCTGCTTGTCTTAACTCTTCAATTCGCTGTTTAATCCCCTCTACGACCTCAATCGTATTGGCTTCAGGCTGCTTTTGAATGCTGAGTTTCACCGCAGGTTGCTCGTTGAGAAACACAAAAACTCGCTGATCGACTTGACCGTCGATTACCTGGGCAAAATCCCGCAGATATACGCGGCGAGGTACTACTGAATTATTTTCCGTCTCTGCTGCTGTCGATCCTACTTCAAAAGAGAGATCGAGAATTTCCTGGGCATCTTGAAACCTTCCCACTACACGAGTCAAAGGTTCGTTAAGCTCTCCTAGAATTCGCCCACCAGAAATATCCTGATTAGTTTCTTCTAGTTCGGTGAGAACATCATTTAACCCCACACCCAAAGCCTGAAGGCGACTGAGATCGATTAAAACCCTTACTTCTTCCTCTACACCTCCTGAGACATCAACCACCGCTACACCCTCAACGACTCCTAATTCCCTGGCTAGTTCTTCATCGGCAAACACGCGCAATTGTAAAGGATCTAAAGATTTAGATGTCAATGCTAGTTCGTAAACAGGTAATTGAGACGGATCGACTTTAAATAGCCTTGGTTCTTCAACTGTATCTGGTAGGTTAGATCGCGCCCGATTAAAAGCAGCAGTAGCATCGTTTAAAGCGCGATCGATATTCCCTCCAGGTTGAAAGTAAAGGTCTATACTTACCTGTCCTTCGCGAGTTTGCGAAAAAACCTGTACCACTCCTTCGGTGGCAGCTAGTCCTTCTTCTAAAGGTCGAGTTACTTCATCTACTGCGACTTCGGGAGAAACCCCAGGTACGTTGACTCTTAAGCCAATGCGTGGGTAAGTAATAGAGGGTAGTAGGTCTACTTGAAGATTAAAGATAAAAAATACGCCAATCACAATTACCGCTAGAGTTAACATCAGAGTCCCGATGTGTTGGCGAATGGCAACAGCACTGATACTGAAATTAGAGGGAGGAGAAGTTTTCATCGTGGAGGGGCGAACGGCCGTTCGCACTTACTGGAATTTTATGATTCGGAAATAAAGCTAAGACGAACCGAATCGCCATCCTGTAAATTGCCACTGCTGCGGACGACAAATTCTTCTCCTGGTTCTAGTCCAGAGAGAATTTCTACCCGTGAATTAGCGCGATCGCCTAGTTTTACCTCGCGGGCTGTAACTATAGCTTTTTCTCCCTCTCCCTTGAGGATAAATATGGTTGCCGTGTCTGACTGGGAATTATTTTCTTTTGTCTTTTCTGAGGCTACTTGAACTGCTGTTTCGGGAACAACTACCCTTTTATTGCTCTGTTGACCAAAATTAACCCGCGCCAGTAACCCCCTGCCAATACGGCGATCGCTGTTGGGGATAGTCACTTCTACAGGTATCAGACGAGCAGTAGCATCGGCAGCCAAAGAAATCTGCGTCACTTTTCCCTTAAATGATCGTTTGGGAAAGGCATCTAACTGTACCTGCGCCGTCTGTCCAGCCCGAATCTCTGCTAATTCTAATTCAGAAATCTGTACCTGCACCTTAATCTGGCTAAAGTCTCCTAACTGCAAGACTTCATCACCTACTTGCGCTAAATCTCCTGGTTCTAAAACTCTTTCCAACACTGAACCAGTTACAGGAGAAGTCAACACGCTAAATGACTGCCTTTTTTGCTCCTGGGCAACTAATGCCTCTTGTGCCGCCACACGACGTTGAGCAGCTACTACGGCAGATGAGCGATTGGCTACTTGCTGTTGGACAGAGCGTAATGCTTGTTCTGCGGTACCTACCGCCGTTCTATCTAATTCTGCTTGTTGCTCGGAAACTGCACCAGCACGAAAAAGCTGGCTTGTTCTAGCAGCATCAGACTGTGCCTGTTTTAGTTCTAGCTGCGCTTGTTCAACTTGGGCGCGGGCATCGTTTACATTTGCTTCTAAACTGGCTACTTCCGATTGTAGGGCTGCAACCTCGGCTTGGGCTTCTATTACCGCAGATGCTGAGATGGAATCATCGATTCGTGCTAATACTTGACCTTGCTCGACTCGATCGCCTACGTCTGCTGTCATATCCAATATTTGTCCTTCAATACGCGATCGCAAGGAAACTTCTCGTACTGGAAAAGTCGTACCCACATACTCGGTATCTTTTTCTAATGAGCCTTGACGAGCTACTGCCATATCGACAGATACAGATTTTTCTTGAGGACTAGAAGATTCAGTTTGGGCATCTCCAGGGGGTAATAAACCACAACCTGCTGTTAATAGTAGTATTCCAGGTATCAAGATCGACCAATATGGCAATTGATAAGTGTATTTAGTTGCGGAAAATCTGAGAGACATAATTTTTACGAAACTGAAGCAGACATCAGTGATTCAATTTCGTTGCCATTGAATCAAACTATATCAAAGTGATATTCTTGACAATTATATCAATCTTATATTTAAAATTGTTTGTATTGACGGTAACAAAAAATGTTGGAATTAGCTGCGCTTGGTCTATTACTCAAAAAACCTTTACACGGATATCTTTTAAAACAACAGTTGGAAAGATTTATGAGTGGCTGTATCAGCGTCAATTACGGTGCTATATATCCACTGCTTAAGCGACTGGAAAAACAGGGATATATCAAAACTCAAGAATTGGTAGATGGTGACTCAAATCGTAAGGTATATCAAATAACTAAGTCAGGACGCGATCGCTGGCGGCAAGCAATGCTGGCGCATCCCCATGAAAGCTGGGTTAACAGTCGTTCTCGTTTTATCATCAAATTCTTTTTCTTTAGTCAGCTAGAACCAAAGGAGCGAATTAAGCTGATGCAGTCTCGTTTAATGACCTGTAAATTACGGCTTGAAAATCGCGAATCACAGCTTGTTGAGCAAGATACCGAAGACCCCTATCAAGCGATCGCACTACAACGTCATCTAGCCAATCTCCGCTTTGAAATCGAATGGTTAAAAGCACAAATTCTCAAAGAACAGCCCACTACACAATCGAATGAAAACTCTACTGTAAATTATTGATAGCAATAGAACCATAAATTAGGACGACATATTTTGCAGTTTTTCAGCAAGTCTTGCCGTCGCTACTATCTTATCCCTGCGCCAGACTCTTAATTGTTTCTGAGTTATTAACTGGAAACAATTAAGAGTCTTGATATGTGGGAAAATCGATATAACCTTCGGCATTAAACGAATACCAGATAGCCATATCTGCATCAGGATTGAGTTCCCAGTTGTTAGCAAAACGAGCAACCAAATCGGGATTGCTAATATATGGTCTACCAAAGGCAATCAAGTCAGCCTCGCCAGAAGCGATCGCTTGTTCGGCATCCGTGCGATCATAGCCACAGTTGCCTATTAACACTCCATCGTATACCTTTCTAAATTCTGCCAGGGTCATTGGTTCACCTAACTCATGAAACCCAAAAGCTAAACCATCTAATAAATGTATATATGCCAATCTATAGCTGTTTAACTGTTGGGCAACATAGGTAAAAGTCTCACG
>JBBSPC010000114.1:0-16739 GCA_038259125.1 Chroococcales cyanobacterium
AGATTTACCATTTTTGACTACATCTGTCGATTGGCAATAGGGACATTTTACTGCTATCCAAACCGTCATGATGATACTTGAACCTCAAACTTTTCTTACTTTGTTTATTTTACCTAATACACTTTTTTATTACACTACCGACTCGATGACAATCTACAATCGGAGTTTCTCCTCCCTGTTGGGCTGGTTGAACGCAGCCAAACCAGATTTTGAGGGGATGTTGGTGTAGGTGAGAACTTTCGTTATGGAAGAGGATGGCGCGATCGCTAGGATAAGGTGTAGATTTATAGACTTTCTCGCTTTTCCCTTCTCTGGGTAAGTCGCCGTAGTTGGCAAAGAGTTGGGGACAAATAGCACTGACTACTTTTTCAAATTTCGCAACGGTGTCGGTTTTAAAATTGCGAAAGAGAATTGCACCATGTTGGAGTAAGTTGGTTTCTAAGTATTCTCTATGATTACTTGCCCAGTCTGCTAAGTCGATGTCATTGTCATTGGGTTGAATTATTAGAGGCAGGCGTTGTTCTGGTTGAAGATAACTGGTTGTAATTAATTCCTGTGAGGCAATGTTTACCGCTTTGGGCTTAATTCGTTTAAATTTATTGAATTTGGCTTTTTTAGCAGAGACTTGTTGTTGTTTCTGAGATTCACTAAGCATTTCCAAACCATCAATTGCGGTATCGGGATTATCAGTAATGCTGCACAATAAGGTTTGCAAATTATCCGTAATGCGGGCGATCTCCTTTGATGTAAATAAATCGCTGCGATATTTCCAAATCCCTTTTATGCCTGCTTCGCTTTCTTCCATAAATAAAGCCAGGTCAAATCTTGCCAAACCCGTATTTAGTTCCATCACTTCGACTTTCAAATCCGATAGCTTAAAGGCTGGCATAGGAACGTTTTGCAGGACGAACAAGACTTGAAATAAAGGTGTAATGCTGTGGGAACGATCTGGGCGCAAAGCCTCGACTAATTTGGCAAAAGGTAAATCGGCGCGATCGTAAGCTGCTAAAGTTACTTCTCGCACTTGTTCTAGCAGTTCTCGAAAAGTAGGATTACCCGCTAAATCTCCCCGTAACACCAAAAGATTGACAAAGAAACCCATAATTGCTTCGAGTTCGGGGCGATCGCGATTGGCGACATCTGTTCCTATCACAATATCTTCTTGACTCGTATAGCGATACAGAAGGGTTTGAAAACTCGCCAACAAAGTCATAAACAGGGTGACACCTTCTTGGCTACTTAAGGCTTTAATTTTTGCCGATAGATCGAGAGGTAATAAGAAAGAGTGGATGGCACATTCCCTAGTTTGGTTATTTGCAGGGAGATTTACCGCTAATTTCTCTAGATTTAGTTTGCTAGGAATACCGGCCAGTTGTCGCTTCCAGTAGTCCAGCCGATCTGCTAATATTTCTCCCTGTAACCATTGACGTTGCCAGTGGGCAAAATCCCCATACTGAATTGACAGTTCTGGCAAGGGCGACGGGGTTGTTAGTTTGGCAGAAAAAGTCTCGTAAAGGGTAGATAATTCTTGAATTAAAATTGCGATCGACCAACCATCAGTAGCGATGTGGTGCATTGTAAATAAGGCTACATGGTCTGTGACACTAAGTTTGAGTAAAGTTACTCTTAGTAGTGGTGGCTGTGCTAGGTCAAAGGGTAATTTAGCTTCTCGATCTGCTAGCCTGAGAACTTCTTGTTCTTTTTCTGTCTCTGGTACATCTTCTAAATTCACTACGGGGATTTCTAAAATTAAGTCTGGGATAATAACCTGTACTGGTTTACCTTCTACGAGAGTAAACCTAGTGCGTAATGCTTCATGTCTTTGCAGAATTTCGTTGAGACTTCTTTTAACAATGGTTCGGACAAAATTTAATAGATACCGAAAAATAGGTATTTTAGCCTTACTTTCGACTGAAATAATCAACGATAAATTAAGCTTTGCAAGCTTTTGTCAAAACTGTCCGAACTATTGTTTTAAAAGCAGGAATATTTAACGAACCAGTCAGCCGAACCGCAGCAGGACTATTATAAATAGGAAGTTCGGGATTTAACTGATGGATAAACCACAATCCTTGTTGAGCAAAAGAAAGGGGCAAGTTACCATCTCTGGGAACGGGTACTATAGGTAGAGTGGCTAAAGCTTGTTGGAAGTGCTTCATTTCTTCTACCGCTTGAGCCAATTCCGCCACTGTGGGAAACTCAAATACATAGCGTAGGGGTAACTCGATCTGGAAAATCTGACGCAGCCGAGAAATAAGCTGAGTAGCTAGTAAGGAATGCCCTCCTCGCTCGAAAAAGTTATCATCAACACTTACGCAGTCTGTTTTTAACACTTTACTCCAGACCCCTGCAATTACCTCTTCTACTGGGGTGCGGGGAAGTATATTAGACTGTTCTTGGTTTCCTCGTCCTATTTCTAGTGCGGGTAATCCTCGTCGATCTACTTTGCCACTGGGAGTAAGGGGTAAAGCATCCAAGAGGATAAAAGTTGAGGGAATTGAGTATTCTGGTAGTTTTGTTTTCAGAAAATTCCGTAGTATATCAGGTAGTTCGTCAGTAAGATTGTCTTGATCGGAAACGATATAAGCAACTAAACGCTTGTCTCCTGGTATATCTTCCCGTGCGATCGCGACAGAGGAGATTACCGCAGGATGTTGACTCAATATTGATTCAATTTCTCCTAATTCGAGCCGAAAACCGCGAATTTTTACCTGATGGTCGATCCGTCCTAAAAATTCAATATTGCCATCAGGCAACCATCTGCCTAGATCGCCCGTTTTATACAGTAGGGGCGATTCGCGAATCGCTCCTACAAAAGGATTGTCAACAAAACTTTCAGTGGTTTTCGCCTCATTCTGCCAATAACCATCTCCCACGCAGATCCCCGATACGCAGATTTCTCCTGGTACGTCAATGGGCTGTAACTGCATCTGGGAATCGACAATATAAATGTTGGTGTTAGCTAAAGGCTTGCCGATGGGAACGTTACGCAGATTAGCTGGTAAAGGTTCGGTAATGATATATTGAGTGATATCATCAGCAGCTTCTGTTGGTCCATAAGCATTGGCAACTTTAATCTCAGGATACAGATTCAGCCAACGATTGACTAATTCCACCGCTACATATTCTCCCGTAATTATCATGCACTGAAGATTAGGTAACGATCTTTTCTGGGGTGATAATTTAGAGATGTAATCGAGTAAACTGCTAAGAACTACGGGAACGAGTTCGACAAGAGTTAGTCTTTCTTTTTTAATCAGCTTAAACAATCGTTCGGGGTTACAAATAGTTTCCTTATCGACAATAACCGTTTTACCACCGAAGAAAATGGGTGCAAGGAATTGCCAAACTGAAATATCTGAAGACGCTGGCGCACTTTGGAGAAAACTGAACCCTGGCTGTAACTCCAAAGCATCAAACTGAGCGTATATATGATTAATTGCACCATCATGTCTAACGATCGCACCTTTGGGCAATCCTGTCGAACCAGAAGTATAGATTGTATAAGCGCGATCGCTCCCTGTAATTACTCGTTCTATCTCTGGTTTGATTAACAATAATGACATAGGAAATCCATAGCCACTAATCGATTTTGATAACACTACTAAATCGGGAATAATATTAGCTCGCTCAAAAGAAAAGAAAGAACCAGTTCGTCCACAACCAACTTGAATATCATCACAAATTAACAAAATATCGTGGCGATCGCATAAAGCTCTCAGTCTTTGCATCCACTCAATGGAAGTAACAATAATTCCCCCTTCAGCTTGCACCGTTTCCAAGATAATTGCTGCTGGTTTTTCGATCCCCGAATTAACATCATTAAGTACTGAATCTATGTAGTCAATTGTGTCAAAATTTGTCATAAATCCATAGGGATAAGGCATAAAAGTGACGTTGTTTGATGTTCCCCAAATTCCTTCGCGAATGGCAGTATTTCCCGTAACCGCTAAACTACCAGAGGTCATACCGTGAAATG
This sequence comes from Chroococcales cyanobacterium, assembly GCA_038259125.1. Lineage (GTDB taxonomy): Bacteria > Cyanobacteriota > Cyanobacteriia > Cyanobacteriales > Xenococcaceae > Waterburya. Next base: position 3,980 of record JBBSPC010000114.1, read on the forward strand.
CTCCCATAAAGGAAAATATGCCCGTTCTTTTGGTTGTTTTTCTGGCTAACTTCAAAGCTGCTTCCACTGCATTGGTTCCCGTCGGACCACAAAATTGAAGGCAGTAATCTAAATTTTTCGGTTTTAAAATTGTTTCATAAAACTTAGTTAAAAATCTTTCTTTGGCAGAAGTATGTAAATCTAGATTGGTACTCTTTCAAATACCACTAAACTTTCAAACAAAGGCATATCTCGTGGTAATTCCGTCCAGCCTTGAATCTCCACCAATGGACTGTATTCGTACTGGCGCATTTCTACCAATTGCTTTTGTAGTTGCTGACTCCAGGTTAGTAACTGCTGCTGTTCGTCTACTTCCACCCAGACGGGTAAACTGTTAATAGTCATTCCCACCATCAATTCTACGCCGTTTAGGTCTACTGGACGACCTGCGGTAGTATAGCCATAGACTACTTTTTTTGTCCCGTGTAGCGACTGAGAAGCAAAGCCCAAGTCGCTTGAATTAAGGTATTTAAGGTTAATTGATGCTGGCGTGCTAAAGATTTTAGGGCTGTTGTAGTTGTTTCAGATAAAAAGCGTCTTTGTTGGTCGTATTTTTGTTCTTTATTGAAACTTTGGTTGAGATACAAATTAGTTAAAGGAGTAGGTGCTTTTAATCCTTTAAGCTTCTCTCGCCAAAAAGTTTCTGCTTCATCAAAATCCTGTTTTTGCAACCAAGTAATATAGTTTTTAAACGCACTACCTGATGTTAAAGTTGTCTTTCGATTCTGACAAAATGCTGCGTATAGCTGCATGAATTCACTCAAAACTAAGGCAACCGACCAACCATCCATATTGATAAAATGGGAAGTCCAGACAAATTTGTCTGGCTGTTTAAATAACTCCTGTAAGCCTTCGGCAAAGCGTACCGTTTGTCGTAGATGAGTCGTCCAGTAATCGGGATTAGTGGCATCTTCAGCAGTAATCCAAGTCCCCGTAACGTTAGAAATATAAGGAATTTGGGGCGGATTGAGCTTAACTTGAGAAACGCGATCGCGAAATGGTTCTAAAATCGGTTCGATCATTGCAGAATGGAAAGCGTGGGAAGTATGAAGACGACGGCAATCTATACCCTCAGTAACTAAACAGTCCTGTAGTGTTGTGATCGCTTCATTTGCTCCCGAAACTACGCAGTTAGATATCCCATTAATTACGGCTAAAGAGAGGTTTTCATTTAATAAAGGCTGTATTTCGGCTGACGATAAGGGAATTGCTAACATACTTCCTGATGGTAGTTGCTGCATTAATTGACCCCGCGCGGTTACTAAAGCCAAAGCGTCTTCAAGAGAAAATACTCCTGCTATAGTTGCGGCGACATATTCCCCAATGCTATGACCTATCGCAGCTACGGGTTTTATCCCCCAAGACATCCATAATTTAGCTAAGGCGTATTCAATGACAAAGATAGCAGGTTGAGCAATTGCCGTCTGTTGTAACTGCTGTGCTGCCTGTTCTAGATCTGCTTTGGGGTATAAAAGCGACCGCAAATCTAATCCTAAATAGGGTTGGAGTAATTCGCAACAGCGATCGCACTCCTGCTGGAATACAGATTCAGCTTCATATAGTTCCCGCGCCATGTTGACGTATTGCGAACCTTGACCCGTGAACATAAACACTACGGGGCGGTTTTTAGTTTCTCGATCTTGAGTTAAAACTCTTTCTGGTGAGTCCAAGGCTGCGATCGTATCTTCAATATCTTTAGCTACAACTAGCCGACGATGATTAAATACCCGACGACCAACCTGTAGGGTATATGCCATATCTGCCAGGTTGGTTTCTGGATGTTGTTTTAAATAATTAACTAAATTCCTCGTAGCAGTTTCTAATGCCGAACTGGTTTTTGCCGAAAGAACTAAAAGGTGATGTTTTTTGTTGTGTGTGGGCGAACCGCCGAATGAACTGCTACTAAAGAGCTAGAACAAGCCGTACCGACACTAACGCTAGGTCCAGTGAGGTTTAGTTTGTAGGATACACGGGTGGGGAGATAGTCTTTATCAACTCCTACTAGGGTGGGTACAAACCCCCTGGATTTAATTACTTCTTGACTGAGGTTGTAGAGTAAGTAGGTGCTGATGCCCACTCCTGCATACACTCCAATCGGTCTGGTTTCTCGTTCGGAGTCATAACCCGCATTTTCTAAGGCTGACCAGGCACACTCTAAAAATAAGCGATGTTGGGGATCCATTGCTTCTGCTTCTCTAGGGTTGAAACCAAAGAAGGAAGCGTCGAATAGTTCGACATCTTCTAGAATGCCACCTGCGGTTTTGGTGTCTGGCAATGTTGAAGTTAATTCTTTGCCATCGATTAGGTTTTGCCAGAAAGTTTCGATATTTTTGCTTTTGGGAAAGCGTCCCGATAGTCCGATTATGGCTATTTCTAAGCCTGTTGTTTCTTGGGTCATTTTTGTTGAGGTTTTATTAGATTTAGATTTTTTTTCACGCAGAAAGGAGAAGTGGTGGATTGGGTACTATTTAATTTACGATTTCGATTTTTGTAGTCTTTGTTTAAGGCGGTTTTTTCCTGCGGAGATCTGTTGGATTAACTCTAGGTTTTCTGGTGCTAGTGTTTTTTCCTGGGTTTGGTTCAGGTATTGGGCTAGGGAACGAATGGTGGGATATTTAAACAGATCGACGATGGATATATTGTCTAGGCGCAATGCCTTTTTGAGCTTGCTATAAACTTGGGTGATTAATAAGGAATTACCTCCGATTTCAAAGAAATTATGGTCGATTCCGACTTGTTGTAAGTCCAGTACTGTTTGCCAAATAGTGACAATAGTTTGCTCGATCGCACTTTGCGGTGGTGCGTAGGTAATGACAAATTCTTGGAGTAATATTTCTGGGTTAGGAAGCCCACGGCGATCAATTTTTCCGTTGGCGGAGAGGGGTAATTTTTCTAGGTACATAAATGCCGAAGGAATCATATAATCTGGAAGTTTTTCTTTGAGGAAAGCGCGCAAATTGTTACCAGATATTTCCTCGTTAACCACTGCATAAGCAACGAGACGTTTTTCCTTGGGTTTATTTCCTGTTACCACCACTAAGGCTTTATCTACTGCGGAATTTTGGCTTAAAACCGATTTGATTTCCCCTAATTCGATGCGATATCCACCAATTTTGACCTGAAAGTCTTCTCGTCCGAGAAATTCGATATTGCCATCGGTTAAATAACGCCCTAAATCTCCCGTGCGATACAGTCTCTCACCAATAAGGGGATGAACGATAAAGCTAGCTGCGGTTTTGGTTTCGTTTTGCCAGTAACCCATCGCTAAACCAATGCCACCAATATACAGTTCTCCTGCAACCCAAACGGGACAGGGTTCGAGAAAGCGATCAAGTACGTGGAATTGCTGGTTAACCATCGGACGACCGTAGGGAATACTTTTCCAGGCTGGATCGACCTTTTCGATGGGATAGAGGATCGACCAGATCGAGGCTTCCGTTGCCCCTCCCAAACTAATTACTCGCGCATCTTTGGCTAATGTTTGAATTTGTTCGGGTAAGGTGAGGGGTAGCCAGTCGCCACTGAGTAAGACGAAACGGAGACTATTTAAAACTATGTTGTTTTCGGCTGCATAGTCCACCATCATCTGCATTAAGGCTGGTACTGAGTTCCAAATGGTGACTTGGTGTTGTGCGATCGCTTTAGCCCAATGTGCAGGATCTCTGTCTTTATTTTGATCGGCAATTATAATCGTTCCGCCAGCAGCTAAAGTACCAAAAATGTCGTAAACAGAAAGGTCAAAACTGAGGGAGGAAAGAGCTAAGACACGATCTCTTGGGGTAATATTAAAACGTCGATTGATATCGAGAATGGTATTAACCGCACCGCGATGATTTATCATCACTCCTTTGGGAACACCCGTAGAACCAGAGGTATAGATTAAATACGCTAAATCGTCGGCGGTTTGGATTGGTTCTAACGGTTCTTTGCTTTCATCGGTCAGATCTTCCAAATACAATGCTTGATAATTAGTGAGTTTCTCTTTCAGCCAAGATTGAGTTAAAACCACACTGACTTGACTATTTTGTAGTAAATAATCTCTGCGTTCTGGAGGTAGATTGGGATTGATCGGGACATAAGCAGCACCAGCAGTTAAAATTCCCAATACTGCCACGATTTGCTCCCATCCTTTGTCCATCATCACTGCTACTAGTTGGTTAGGAGATATTCCCAGGGAACGCAGTTTATGAGCTACTTGATTTGATCGCGCGTATAGTTCTTGATAGGTTAGGTTGCCCTGAGAGGAAATTATGGCAGTTTTATTCGTTTTAAGTAAAACCCGTGCGGTAAATAAAGTGTGTAGCATTTCCTCGGAAACAGGTGTAGTCGTATTGTTGATGCGCGATCGCTGTTTGATTTGACTCGCGGGGAGTAATTGTCGGTTAGTTTCTTGCCAGCTATCGGAGGTAACTAAAACCTCAAGCAATTGGCAATAAGCCTCAAACATATCCTGAATCATTCCTGGGGGAAAGAGTTCTTCCACTACATCCCAATTAAAAGTTAAATCTCCTTTTTCCTCCCAGACCTGTACGTCCATCCAGGCTTGAGAAGCTTGAGAAATGCCATAAACTAATTCGCCAAAATGACTGAAAGTTGAGGTTTGTTGTCCCAGGGTATCTAATCCAAGGGTGCTGGTAAAGACAATCGGTATGGCACTGGGGGTAGCACCATGTTGACGGGCTAGTTCTCGCGTTACCCGCACGCCACTAAAATAACGATGTTCTAAATCCTGCCACAGTTGTTGTTGTAAGCGAAAAGCTCGTTGGCTAAACGGTTCGAGATGAGAATTGTCTACTTCAAAGAGGGTGGCAGATATGAAGTCTCCCAAAAGGTCGTTGACTTGGGAATGAAGAGGCAAACGATTAAATAAAGCAAGACTTATCGTAAATTTGGAGTTTTTGCTCCAAACTGTCAAAATTTCGGTAAAAGCAGCCAATAAAACTCCCGAAGGAGTTAATCCAGCCTGGGTTGCTCGTTGTTTGAGTTGCTGCCATTGAGTGCTTTCTAATCTTCCTGCATAACGTTTACAGAGATGCTGTTTCAGTTCGCTAGGACGCTTGGCTAAAGGCAAGTCGGGGGCGGGGGGTAAGCTATCGAGACGACTCAACCAATAATCCCGCGATCGCTTGTATAGTTCTGTTTGCTGAATCTTTTGTTCGGTTAGGACGTAATCTCGAAAGGAAATTTCTAGGGGTTCAAGTCGAATTTGAGGATTTTCATAGAGTTGAAACCATTCATCAAACAATCGAAACAGACTCCAAGCGTCAAATATTTGTAGATCATAGCTAACGTGTAGGCGAAACCGTGATTCATCTAAGAGGGTGATGCGGAATTCAAATAAAGGAAAACGATCTGTTGGTAAAACTTTGTGGGACAGGCGATCGCGTATTGCTGCTAATTCCGACTCAATTTCCCCTTTTTCTTTACCTCGTAAATCTAAAACCACAATTTGATAGGGAGTAACTGTGGCTAAAACCTGCTGTTGTCCATCGGGTAAGACAATCGCCCTCAACATATCATGGCGATCGATTAATGTTTGCAGTCCTCGATCTAATCTGGCTAAGTCTAAGTTTTTACCTTCAATTTCGTAGTAACCGTGATTTGCCACATTACCTAACTCAAATACACCACTGCGCCCTACCCAAAAAGCGTGCTGCATATCCGTTAGGGGAAACGGTTCGTAGCGTTTATCTGTTTCGGAAATAATGGTGGGTAAAGCAGCAGTATATGCATTATTTTGACGCAATAAGTCTAAAATTCCTGCTTTATGCTCAATTAAAGAGTTTTTTAATTCGGATGTTAAGAGTCCCTTTGGGGCATCTACCGCTAAAGAATCGCCATCAGCAGCTAGTTTTATACCGCGATCGCTAAGGGTGTTGAGAAGTAAATGTAAATTCATAGTTGCGTAGACGTAAGGTGTCTGTTATGTAAATTTCAACAAAATTTGTGTGACTTACGTGGCTTACAAGCTTAAGCTTTCTCGTGCCGATTCTTCGTTGTTATTAGCTGACTTGGAAGTTACTAAAGTGCTTAAAGTTAATTTGTCTAGTATTAGTTGAGTTAAAGTATTCAAATTGTTGTCACCAAAAAAATCGGCGATCGCAATTCTGATGGCTAAATCTGTTTCAATGCGACTTCTGAGGGAAAATGCCATTAATGAGTCCAGCCACATGGTTAGCGGTTGAGAAGGATCGATTTCATTGGGTAAAAGTTGTAAGGTATTAGCCAGCCATGTAGTTAAGTAATTTATAATTATTTCCTCTCTTTTTTCGGGGTTAACCGCTAAAAGTTTGGCTCTAGATAGACCTTTCTCCAAATCATTTACTGTTTCTAACTTTTGTAACTTAACCCTACTATCGAGATTATTAAGAGGTGGTGCTGGTGCTTTTCCTATAGCGGTATCTCCCCAGCGCATAATCGTGGCTGCTGCGGTAGCGGATGCGCCATTGGTGTAAATCAGAACCAGACTATTTTCTTTTATTTTCCCTTCTGTAACTGCATGATAGAGATTGGCGAGAGGAAACACAACACCAATGTTACCGTAGTAAGGATAAAGATTTATCGTCCGTTCTGGTTCTATCTCTAAAGCCTTCACGCAGACATTTGCATACCAAGCCGTAGGCGTATTGAATACGAAAAAATCGATTTCCCCTAAACCTATCCCTGCCTTAAGCGCAGCCTCGTGACAGCAATTACGAACGCAATCTACGGCTGTTTCTGCCAAACTGCTGGCATTTTCTCCCGTTTGCGTGACAATTCGCGGTTTACCTAGCTCATCAATTTCTAGTTGATGATGATAAGCACCATAGGTATTAGCCGTAGACACTACTTTACTGGCTAAAACTCCCTGATTCGATCGCAGTTGACTGACTACGAAAGCCCCCGCAGCATCTCCCATCGACCAAGCTAGGGTATCCGTTTCTCGCACCGTATTTGAGCCAAAGTGAGAGACAATTACCAAAGCATTGTTATATTCTCCCGTTTGAGTTAAAGCGCGAGCGTTTTGCAGTGCTACCAAAGCACTAGAACAAGTCGATTCTAAATTCCAAACGGGACAGTTTAAGCCTAATTTTCTAGCTAAGTTCGTAATGTTATCCATCCCCAGGTTATCTGCAAAGAGGGAACTAACAATTACCACATCTACTTCTTGTACATCTAGTTTTGCTGCTGCCAACGCCTCTTTTGCTGCTTGACATTGAACTGCTAAAGAAGATTCATCCTCACTCAATACTCGCCGTTCTACACTGCCGCGAAAGGGATCTGATAAATAGGGTGCAACCTCCTGCGACCAAAGATTGAAACCGTTAACTTTCGTATTGGATACAGCTGAGGGAGTTATTCTGTTTCTTCTGAATTGAGAATGCACCATTTGGGGATATTTTTGCTGCCAATAATCATTGACGCGAATAACTTTAGGAAAGCTAACGGCTAAGGAACGAATACCTATTGGTGTAGTGTGTGTGGACATGAGTTATGTAAAGAGGATTAAATTGCTTGGAAAAAAATAGTAATCAGGAGAAAAGATCGAATAAATATATCGAGTCCCTTATTACTTTTAAGAAACAGTGTTTGAAGTTTTCAGACTATTGCAACTACACTAGCTACGGCATGGTTAGCGACATGACTAATACTTAATAACCACTTTTTAATCCCTAGTTTGGTTGCTGTTTCTTGGTATTGTCCGAATAATGTTACTGAAGGTTGACCCGTAGATAATCGGATAATTTCAATATCGAGATAAGAAAGAAAGCATTCATTTCTTAAAATATTGGTAATTACTTTTTTCGCAGCCCAACGCCCTGCTAAATAATGAATACGCCTTTCCCCAGTATCTTTAACGCTAAGTTCCAAATCTGTATAGTGTTGCTGAATAAAATTCTTACCTTCTCGTTCTAAAAGCTGTTCAAAAGATGGAATTTCTATTATTTGCAAACTACGATTTAGAGTCCCGAAACTTTGAGATGCCTTTGCATACATGGTCAATATCCTTTAATACTCAATTCACAGATAAAATTCATTTCAACACCAAATTATTCAGCATGGTATTCATCTTGTTAACCGACTCGATATACTCCTTTTCAGGAACTGATTCGGCGACAATTCCCGCCCCTGCATTTAACTGAATGGAATCGCCATACTGAAAAACAGAACGAATTGCGATCGCCATATCTGCTTCACCTTGACTGTTTACCCAACCTATTCCGCCAGCATAAATACTCCTTGGTTCTGATTCCAAGCGATCGATCCATGTCAAAGCTTTTTCTTTATTAATTCCCGATACCGTAATTCCTGGAAACAACACTTTTAAAGCATCCCAAAGAGTATTATTTTCTTTTAGTTGACCGCAAACTCGCGATGATAAATGTTGTACGCAACGATATTGTTTGACTTCCATAAAGTTTAAAATCTGCACCGTTTCTGGTACGCAAACAGCAGCAATTTCATCTTGTGCTAGCCACACAGAAAGGGCGTGTTCTTTGACTTCTTTGGCATCAGTAAACAGTTCGTTGTTAAATTTAATATCTTCTTCGATACTGACACCGCGAGGTCTAATTCCTGCTAAGGGGTTGGTGACGACAAAACCTTCTCGATCCACTTCCATCAAAGTTTCGGGACTAAAACCTACCGCACCTATATCTTTTAAATTGAAACAATAAGACCGTGCAGAATTGTTAGTTTTTCCAGCGAGAACGTAAGTTCCTAAAATATCTAATTCTCCAAAAAACTTAAGGGAACGAGCAATAATCGCTTTGTGCAAACGCGCCTTTTGAATTGCTTCAATAAACCGCTTCTATTTTTAAAGGCGAGATCCATTGACCGTTAACTTTAAATAAATCGTCTCCCCGTCCCATAAACCAGAACCAACCATCGCGATCGCGTTTATACTTATCTCCAGTCCGCATGGTATTGCCGTAGATAGCTTGGCGCGTCTTTTGTAGTTGATTCCAATAGCCCAACATTAGGCTTTCGCCACTTACCTGTAATTCGCCAATTTCCTCATCTCCACAGGGAAGACCATGTTCGTTCACAATCTGCACTTCATAGCCAAGTATAGGACGACCAGAACTACCCGCTCGCGATTCTTCTAAACGGTTAGAAAGAAATATGTGCAAAAACTCGGTCGTGCCAATTCCCTCACAAATCTCTAAACCATATTTATCTTGCCATTGCTGCCAAATACTCTTGGGTAGTTGTTCGGCTGCACAGACGCACAAACGCAAAGATGACGAATCTAAAGTTGCAATCTCTTGAATTTCCAAAATTCTGGCGTAAACGCTAGGTATGGCAAAGAAAACCGTCGGACGATAGTATTGAATATCTTCAATAATATCGAAAGCACTATTAGCATCGAATAAGACCGAAGTTGCGCTAACTGCCAGGGGAAAATAAAGACTGTTACCCAAACCATAGGCAAAAGCAATACTGGCAACGGAATAAACAATATCTTTTTCATGCAAACCTAAGACGGCTTTAGCATATCGTTCGATACAAACTAAAGCACTACGATGGGCGTGGATGACCCCTTTTGGTTTGCCCGTACTCCCAGAAGTATACAACCAAAAAGCTGCTTCATCGGCAGATGTTGGCGCACAGATATTAAATTCTGCATAATCTTCAACTAAAGATAAGAAGGGCTGTTCGCCATCAACGAGTAAGACGTGGCGTAAACAATCTGATAAAAGAGAACCCATCTCCTTGTTCCCCCGTCTGCCTGTCTCCAATTTTTCTGCCCAGGCTTGGCTAGTCAACAAAACCTTAAGGCGCGAGTCTTGAAGAATATAATTAATTTCTGCTAGAGAACAAGTAGGATTAATCGGTACGGGAACAGCACCAAGCCAGATCGCTCCTAAAAATACGGCGATAAATTCTACACGATTGGGCAATAATATCCCAACTCGATTTTCTCTTTCGACACCGAGTTTCTCTAACAAGCTAGCACTGCGTCGGACTAGACTATTTAACTGCGAATAAGTATAGGTCTTATGGCGATCGCATAGAGCTATTTTATCCCCATTCCCTCGCTCTAAATTTCCCTCCAGCAGATAGGCTGCCAGGTTAAAAACATCTGATATTTCGTCGATTTTACTCATTTAACTGTTCCTCAGAGAAAGCTAAAACGTTCACCAACACGCAATCTTGCCATTTCCACCAATCAACTAACCATTGTTTGATATTTAGTCTTTGCGCCTGAATCTTGGCTTTTTCAGATAAACAAACTAATATTTGTTCTTGGGTTAAGTCGGCTTCTATTTCACACCAATCAATTCCTACTAATCCCATATTTAAAGCCTTGCCGACAGCTTCTTTGATGCCAAAGCATAAAGCATAAGCAGTATAGTTGTTAATAGTCGATTGGCAATAGTTTTGTTCGCGATCGCAACCATTAATTAATCTGGCAATTTTGGATATGGATGCAATATCAACGCCCACTGCTTGAATTTGCGTTTTAGGGGTAAGTTCGCGGACATAATCTTGTTCATCAATTTTTTTCACTATATATAATTATTTGCAATAAGTAAACCTAAATTTTGTCTTAATTATCAACTTGCTTTGTCATAGCAGATGCGATTAAAGTAGTAACTTCAGCTAAAGTCTTATCCTGAAGGCTTTCTAGCTTTACCTTAATTCCCAATTTCTGTTTTAAAGCCAGAGAAATTTCGACTATTTCTGTGGAATCTAACTGTAAATCTCGATGAATTAGGGCATTAGCATGAATTGACTCTCTAGGAATTCCTAAATCTTGCAATATCTCTTCAAGTTGATTCTTGACTCTGACAGTATTTACAGTATCCATGATAAAAAATAGTCCTTCAACCCAATCATTTAATACGTCTAGCAATTGATACCAATCTGATTACTCTTAGTTAGTAACCAAAATTACTTCTATCAGCGATCACATTATTGAGAATTATTTTTATTTAGTTTTGATATTCCAGATAGTACCATCTTTATTTCTCAAAAAATAGCCGATTGCCGATTGTTAAGATTTAGTGTTTGCTCTTAAAACAAACTATTAAAAATAATTATCAATAACTAAGTAAAGTATTTATTTAGATTTATTAAGAAAAATCCTTATTTTATAGAGCGATCGCCATGACTTACTAGGTAATTAGGCAATTAACAATAATAAATCAAGAAACTACTCTGTTGACCAGTTGGTTATGAGCTTCAAGTCTATAGCTTTTCTTTGCATCTCTTTTATCCCTTATCCTTAAACCCCCTTAATCCTTCAGCTATAGTAAATTTCAGCATGAATAAGCGAGTAATTTATTCAAAACTATTGCTTATTATTTTCATTAAGTTGTATATTATTCTTGCAAGTTTATCCGAAATTATAAGATGATAATTTAAAGCCAAATTACGAACAAGTTATTTAATTTAAGTCATTACGTAACCTTTGTCGGTGAAGACAAAGAGATTTTGCGTGGCAATTGTCTCTCTTTACTAGCATATTTTTATTTATTTACTGTAAATAATTATCAGTAAAGCTTGATTTAATTTGCCTAATTGACCAACGGTCAGAGCAGCGCGAAAAGCGAAGCGAGGCAGTCTTGGGACGGCGGCTTTTGAGTGGGTAGCTTCCTACTCAAAACGCGCCTTGGCTTTCCCCCATGAGCCATCGCTTCAAGAAGCCGTTGCGGGGGTCAGATGCGGGCAAGCCCTTTCTCCCGTTCTCCATACACAAGAAGGCTCCGTTCGTTTAGGAGTCCGCGGTTTCTGAGGGCGTAATTCTGAGCGCGAGATTCGTGGAACCTGCGTCCGCTACAGGCTGCTTTGCAGCCAAGCGACGCTAGTCGCGTCTGAGCCGTTAGGCTCTGTGAATCGCGCTCGTGGGGAAACCCCAGAATGTTGACCGCCCGAAAAGGCATTTATGTCGGACGTGGCGGAGTAATCTCTGACTGCAAAGCAGATCGCTAAATTTATAGGCGGTCATAGTTTGGCTTGCGCGATCGCACTTTATCCGAATAGAAAAATTAATGTAAGGGAATGAAGAAAAATTTGAACAATCTTAGTTTTTTCGTTGGCTGCTTGGGAACAATTGTTTGTTTCTCAGTTATGCAACCAGTGTTGGCAGAAACTGAGATTTTGACAGATATTACAGCTAAAAATAGACAGACAAAATTTTATTCCATGTCTGCCAAAGATTTACTAGCCCAGGATAATACTCCAGTGGTTAAGGTTACAGGAATAAAAGTCCAGCAAACCAATAAGGGATTAGAAATAGTTTTGCAAACTCTCACAGGACAAAGATTGGTACCTCTGATTTTGCCTGAAGGTAATAACCTGGTTATCGATCTATTAGATGCCAGGTTAAATCTATCGGCGGGGAATAATTTTCGAGTGGATAACCCCGCACCAGGAATTAAGGCTATTATCGCGACTCAAGTACATGAAAGCAATATTCGTTTGACCGTTAGGGGAAAAAATAACACGCCATCGGCGGAAATCGTCCCCAATCAGCAAAATTTAGTGTTGAGCATTACTCCTGAAAGAGTAACTACAGAAAAAACTCCCGATCAGGAAATTGAAGTTATTGCTACGGGAGAGGGAGAGGATGACGATTATTTTGTTCCCGATGCTGAGGGGGCGACAAAGGAGATTCAAAGCTTTACCACAAAAACGTTAGAGCTAGTCTACCTTGACAAAGATTAGACGTTTTGAAAGGGCTAATTGAACAAATATAGCGATCGCGATCCTTAAAAACCTTATTCTTTCGTTG
>JBBSPC010000115.1:0-16702 GCA_038259125.1 Chroococcales cyanobacterium
CGGTCATATTTCATCATAGGGAGGGTTTGAATTCTTAAGCTATTTTCATTTTCTCCCTATTCATCCTTCATTCTTTCTTGTTTTTTTCTTCCAGACTGTTCCTTAGTTTAAACTACAGTAGATTAGGATCTTTTTTTATCTCCTTGCTAGTTGCCCAGTCTTTACCAGGGCGTGTCATCATTTGGAGGGAAGAATGCTTTTGAAGATATTTTAGCGAGATACAAGAAGAAAAATGTTCTGCATAGCAGAGCTACGGAGGTTATTTTTCGACGCAGTAGGTCGTTAAAATAGCGAAAAAAGTACTTTTTTCTAATTGATGACACGCCCTGGTAAATAATAAAGACTGGGCAACTTATGCCCGAAGGCATTATGTTATATGTTAAATGTGGGAGTAGCTGCTTTTAGCTGTCTATTTCTTTAACTAAGCTAAAGTTTCTGGGCAGTAACCCAATCCCTTGGTAAACTGCTGGCGGAATGCCTCGATATCTTTAGTATCGGGTTTGCCGTGAGAAACCACTGCCACTTGGTAGCGACGCATTACTTCTACAGGAGACTGACCTGTTTCTAAGCTCCAAAACACCATTTTTAGTCGCATCTCCGGTTTATAAGCAATACCCAGTTCGGACATGAAAGCTTTAAAGTTTCCATGCAGTCTAGGTTTAAGAGCTTGGGGGAAACGAATTTTGACAATCCAACCGTCTATTTGATGAATTACAGTTAAACAAGCGTTTGATGTATGCTCCATATTGAGGAGATAATCAATCGTTCTGAGAGTCACGCTGGCATTTGCCAGAAAATAAAGATAATCCATAAACACCATTTTCACTGAGGCTTACTTATAGTCTGACAATGAATAGGTCAGTTGCGCTAGGGGAAAAGCACCCGATCTTTTAAATTTCTTATGGGGGATATTACCTAATAGGGATCGCTTGAAATGAACTAATAAATGAAAATGAATCAGGATTTTTTACTGTCTAATTATAATTATCATCTACCTCAAAAGCTGATTGCGCAAACGCCCGCAATTCCCAGAGACAGTTCTCGTTTACTGATAGTAGATTCACCTACATCTTGTATTCATGGAGTTTTTCACGATTTGCCCCATTGGCTTAAATCAGGGGATTTATTGGTTCTCAACAACACCCGTGTAATTCCTGCTCGTCTACACGGTCATAAAACTAGTGGCTCTAAAGTTGAGATTTTACTAATCGAAGAAAGATTGAATAACTGCTGGTTGGCTTTAGTCAAGCCAGGTAAACGCTTTACTTCTGGGGCAGAATTTATTTTTGAGCCACAGAATAATACTCAGGCAATAGAAGGTTTTCAGCTAAAAGCGACTGTAATTGCCAGCGACGAAGCAACAGGGGGAAGAATTTTGCAATTTGAGCTGCCTGAAAGCAAATCATTATGGCATTTTTTAGAAGAATACGGAGAGCTACCCTTACCGCCCTATATTACCAATCAAGAAGCCAATCGCGATCGCTACCAAACAGTATATGCTCAACAGCTAGGAGCGATCGCTGCTCCCACCGCCGGACTACATTTTACGACCGAACTACTGTCTAGATTACAGCAGCAGGGTATTGACCAAACTTCTATTACCCTCCACGTAGGAATTGGTACTTTTCGCCCTGTAGAGTCGGAAAATATTCTTCAGCACTCCATGCACCAAGAATGGATTGAGGTTAGCCAAGCTACGGTTGACAAAGTTTTAGCGACAAAAGCCAGAGGTGGGAGGGTATTTGCGGTGGGAACAACCGCAACAAGAGCATTAGAAGGAGCAGCAAAAATAGCTGCCGAGTCGGGAAATGTTTTACAGCCTTTTCGAGGCAAGACTGATTTATTTATCTATCCAGGTTATCAATGGCAGATAATAGATGGTTTGATTACTAATTTTCATTTACCAGGCTCTAGCTTGTTGATGCTGGTAAGTGCTTTAATTGGTAGGGAACGTTTACTGGATCTATATCAGCAGGCGATCGCCCTAAATTACCGTTTTTATTCCTTCGGCGATGGGATGCTAATTTTACCCACAGCAAGAAGCCAAAAGCATTAGAAGTTAGTACCCATGCAACTAATCGCCAGATTGGGGTAATAATTTCAACTTGGCAGCAGCTTCAGCTAAAGGCAAAGAAATTTGTACCGTTGTCCCTTGTCCTTCCCCTTTACTGTATAAGGATATATGACCCTGCATCAATTCGATCAAATTGCGAGAGATGGCTAAACCCAAGCCAGTACCACCAAACTTGCGAGTAGTTGAGCCATCTGCCATGACAAATGGATTAAATAATTTATCCTGCTGGCTTTTCTCAATCCCAATTCCCGAATCTTCTATAGTCAGTAGAACTTGCTGGGAGGGTTCTAATTCACCATAGCTAGAGCTAGTGCTGTGATAATCTGGCGCGATCGGCAAATTAGGTTGTTTGGTTGGAAACAGCCTTGGCTCAAATTTCTGTGAGGGATCATAATAGTCTCCAGAAGCTAACAGATATTGATCCTCTGCCTCACTAATAATTTCTTCAATAATCTCGACTTTAATAGCAATAGTGCCATGTTCGGTAAATTTGACGGCGTTGCTGACCACATTAATTAATACCTGCTTAAGCTTGGCTGGATCTGCTAAAACATAGATATTCTCTGACCAACTTGGTTGATCTAAGGTCAGATTTTTATGCTGAATTGAGACTAAATGCAAATCAATTACTTCATTCAATATCTTTTGCAGGTCAGCTTTTTCAATCACCACAGAAAGTTTACCCGCCTCAATTTTAGAAATATCTAGCACATCATTAATAATTCCTAATAAATGGATCGCAGCATCATCCGCCTGCTGCAAAAATTCTCGCTCTTCTTCTTTACTATCACAGTAGCCATCTCGCACAATGCGAATACAGTTAATAATCCCGTTGAGGGGGGTTCGCAATTCATGGGAGGTAGTTGCTAGAAATTCGCTCTTGAGTTTATTAGCAGCTTGAGCTTCTTGCCAAGCCGAAACAATTTCTTCTCCCCAGGCTCGTAAGCGACCAACCATATCATTTAGAGCTAGAGAAAGCTGATTAAACTCGCGGATTTGAAAATTTTCTGGAAGGCGATCGCTAGTAGACTGAAAATGATCTTCTTTAAGAGAATAGTCTCTAATCCGCTCTAGAGGACGAGCCAATTCCCGCGAAACATATAAAGTAGCTAAGGAGCAGGCTGCAATCAACCCTAAAGTCATGCCTACTAAAGCTTGGCGAATATCTTTTAGGGGTTCTAAAGCTGCATCAATCGGACTAACCGCCAAAATGATCCACTTTTCTTTACTGCTAGCGGTTACAGGAGAAGGAATTGAGCTATATCCTGCTACTAACTCCACACCATCTGTTTCCAAATAAAATAGATGGAGAAAATCAGGCTTGTTGGCGATCGCATTTTTCATCAGGTCATTTAATCTGGGAAAATCAGGCATTTGCTTGATATTCCTTCCTACCCGCTGCTCAAAAGGATGAGCCAAAATAGTGCCATCTTCATCGATGACGACGGGATAACCCTCTAAAGAGCCTGGTTCAATAATTTCTTGATCTAAAATAGCCGACTTGACGCTAAGAGCATAACGAAGGTTGCCATTTTGATCGTAAACTGGAGCCGTTAACCAGAGTTTTAGCTGTCGTCGTAGTGGATTTTCATCAGCGTCTTCTGAATCTTGCACCAAAGAAGTTGAGGGAAGTAATAACTTGACGTTTATTTGCGCAGGAGGGGTTAAAAGCTGTTGTTTTTTCTTTTGCCAAGTAGTATTCTCCAGTTCTACTGCTTCTTTGCAATTGCTGGCGACTATTTTATTAGTATTAAGATCTGTAATTTGAGCGCACAAGATATCTGCGGGTAATACTTCTTTTAACTGCGCAATATATATTTCAGGGTCAAATGTATTTGAACTTTTGATTGCTGCATCACTTGCAGTAGCCAAGTTATTGCGGAGAGCTTTGGTTGATTGTTTAATAATTTCTCCTTTTCTGACGGCACTTTCGGTCAAGTTTTGTCTAGCTGTTTCTAAAAAAGCCGCTCTAGCTTTTTGATAGGTAACATACACTCCTACTAGCAAGACTGGAACGCTAACTAAAAGAATGCGCGAGAGTAATATACGTCGAAAGGAAGATTGACCAAGTGCCATAGGAAAAGGTTTAGGCTCACGCTTAAACTATATCTCTATTATTGTATTTTAATAATATCTATTCAAATATCATTTGCCCTGCTTATAGGTAAAAAATGAATGAAGTAAGCATAGTTTTAAAAAGACTTTAACTAAACGACACGGTAAATTTATTTTTAATGAACAATAGACCGCAAATTACAGCTATTTTAGCAATGACTGCCGATGGTAAAATTGCTGACTATCAAAGATCTCCTGCTCGTTTTGGTTCTGTCAACGATAAAATACACCTAGAAAAACAGGTTTCTTTAGTAGATGGAGTATTATTTGGTGCTGATACTTTAAGAGCTTACGGTACAACCATGTCCGTATCCAATTTTAAGTTAATCCAGGGACGAATAGAGCGATCGCAATCATTACAGCCAGTACAAATTGTTGTTTCAGCATCAGCAAAATTCGATCCTGACTGGCGTTTTTTTCAGCAGTCAATACCACGATGGTTATTAACTGTACCTAGTGGCGCAGAATTATGGCAAGGTAAAAAAGAATTTGAACGTATTTTGATTATTCACGGTACTAAAGAAAACAACTCGACCATTAATTGGGCATCAACTTTGGTACAGCTAGAGGGATTAGGGTTAAAAAAACTAGCCATCCTCGGTGGAGGAGAATTAGTAGCATCTCTTTTCGCCGTAGATTTAATCGATGAGCTTTGGTTAACTGTTTGTCCCGTAATTTTTGGGGGGAACAGTTCTCCTTCTCCCGTTGGGGGAGTTGGGTTTTTGCAGTCTCAAGGAAAAAAGCTAAAACTGCTAAAAGCTAAGCAGGTTAATGAAGAAATTTTTCTCCACTATCGAGTATTAAACAATAAACAATTATTAATGAACAATTAATTATCAATGAACAAACTCGCGCGTACATGGGGGCAAAGCGCGATTCGTGCCATCATCCTGCGGAGCAGGACTTTGCTTGCCTTGCAAGCTGTGGGTCGCACCGCTTTTTTCTATCTCCTGTTTCGTCAATGACTACTGTAATTTTTTGCTCTTTCAATGCTTGGAGGGTTAGAGTTAATCTTTTCTTTCTTAGTTCTTCTATTGACCAGGGTGAATTAGCGATGCAGCGCGGTCTTGAGTAATTTAATTGTCGCAAAGTGACATAAGAGTGATATTTATTGCTAAAGAACTATAACTTGACTAATCTCAAAGTAGTTAAACGATATTGACATGACCTCGGCATTGTTAAGCGATTTTTTTCAGCTTCAACTTGAAAATAGCGATCGCCAAGAGAAATTCATAACTTATGATGTAAGTTGGCAGGCTTATGAGTCATGAGTCAATACTTGCATTGTTTAGTATTTTTATAATTTGCAAATAAGCAATTAGGCGCAGATAGTTTAAAAAATCGCTTAATCGCTCTTTTTTTGCTGTAATTACCAAATGTAATGTAGATTACGTAAAAATAACTACAAACTTAAAATTTAAAAAACGCTTTAATGACTTAACAGCAAAATCTCAATTACAGATATGGTAATTTCCTCAAGCACAAAAGCTACAGATAAGTGGGGTAATGTGCTGGCTCCCAACGAGGAAATCTGAGCAAATTAGATTTGATTTGTATGATGTGTGGTGGTGTTTACATGACTGTGGATCGCTGGAAATTTATGGCGGAGGAGGAATTAAATTATGAAAGTATTTCCCGAAATCACCGAAAAACTATTAGCAGCTAAAAAAGAAAAAGGAATTACCTTTGAGGATTTAGAAAAGGCAGTCGGACGAGATGAAACCTGGATCGCTTCGGTTATCTATCGTCAAGCTAGTGCAGATATGGAAGAAGCTACTAAAATAGTTACAACTTTGGGCTTGCCTGAATCAATGGCTGAACCTTTAACAGTTGCACCCCTAAAAGGTTCGCTTGACCCTCTAATTCCGACAGATCCTCTAATTTATCGTTTTTACGAAATTATGCAGGTATATGGTATGCCAGTTAAAGCCGTGATTCACGAAAAATTTGGTGATGGTATTATGAGTGCGATCGACTTTTCCATTGAAGTCGAAAAAGTTGAAGATCCCAAGGGCGATCGCGTTCAGATAATTATGTGTGGTAAATTCTTACCCTACAAGAAATGGTAAATCACTTTCTTCTGTTAAATAAAATTGAGTCGGGACGATCAATTAATTGTCTTGACTTAATTTTTGTTCGTGATGCTCAACTCTATAGTGATTTTGCAAAATGTTGTCAGGAACTAAAAACTTGGAGGTGTATTTGTGTATTTGACACCAAAGGAAATGGAGCGTTTAATAATCTTTACTGCTGCGGAAATTGCTCGTCGTCGTAAAGCCAAAGGATTAAAACTAAACGTCCCAGAAGCGATCGCCTATATTACCGATGTCATGGTGGAAGGGGCAAGAGAAGATAAAACCGTAGCTCAATTAATGAGTGAAGGTGCAAAATTACTGACAATGGATGATGTCTTACCAGGAGTAGCAGCATTGATTCCCTTGATTCAAGTAGAGGCACATTTTCTCGATGGCACAAAGCTAATTAGTATTCACAATCCGATTAGATAGCCTTAAAGGTAGTAGGTAAGATAGGGGCGAACAGCCCGCCAGTACAAAAATTATGATTCCAGGTGAAATATTTTTTGCAGAGGATGAGATTGAGATCAATGCAGGTAGAGAGAAGAAAACTATGACCGTCGATAACACAGGCGATCGCCCGATACAGGTAGGTTCTCATTTTCATTTCTTTGAAGTCAATCGAGCATTAGCATTTGACCGCCCTGCTGCTTTTGGGTTTCGTTTAGATATTCCTTCTGGGACGGCAGTACGTTTTGAACCTGGAGATACCAAAGAAATTATCCTAGTTGCCCTGGAAGGAAACAGACGAGTTATCGGACTTAATAATTTAACCAACGGTGCATTAGATAATTCTGAAATTGAAGCTGCTGCGATCGCTAAAGTGCAGGAATTGGGTTTTCTTCGATGACCGATCGCCTTTACGACTAACCATTAACTATAGACCAAAACATGAGAATCAACCGCGATCGCTATGGAGAACTATTTGGCCCGACAAAAGGCGATCGCTTGCGTCTGGGAGATACTTCAATAATTATCGAAATTGAAGCAGATACGGGAGTCTACGGAGATGAATGTGTTTTTGGTGGCGGTAAAACGTTGCGGGACGGTTTAGGTTTAGCACCAGGGGTGACAGCAGCAGAAGGGGCATTGGATTTAGTTCTTACTAACGTCATTGTCATGGATGCGGTATTAGGTATTATCAAAACCGATCTGGGTATCAAAGACGGCAAGATTGTTGGCATTGGTAAAGCTGGAAATCCAGATATTATGGACGGGGTGACACCCAATTTAATTGTCAGTGCCAATACAGATGTGCGCTCGGCAGAAGGCTTAATTGCTACGGCTGGAGGGATTGATGGTCACGTTCACTTTGATAGTGCGGGGTTGTGCGCCGAGGCTCTTTCTAGTGGTATTACTACCATGATTGGTGGTGGTTTAGGCCCTGTTACCGTGGGTATTTGTTCGGGTGGGGCGCGGAATTTAGGAGTGATGCTGCAAGCCACAGAAGCCTTCCCGATTAATTTTGGTTTTTTGGGCAAGGGTAGCTCTAGCTTACCTGCAAGTTTAGTCGAACAAATTGAAGGCGGGGCGATTGGTTTAAAAATTCACGAAGATTGGGGGGCAATGCCCGCTGCTATCGATACTTGCCTGAGTGTAGCGGATGAATACGATTTTCAGGTACAGCTACATACCGATACCCTTAATGAATCGGGTTTTGTCGAGGACACTCTAGCTGCGATCGCGGGTAGGACAATTCATATGTATCATACGGAAGGTGCTGGTGGTGGTCATGCACCAGATATTATCAAGGTAGCTTCCTATCCTCACTGTTTACCCTCTTCTACCAACCCTACTAATCCCTATACGGTAAATACTTTTGACGAACATTTAGATATGGTGATGGTCTGTCATCATCTCAATCCTAGAGTCCCCGAAGATATCGCCTTTGCCGACTCTCGTATTCGTGCCGAAACCATTGCTGCTGAAGATATTTTGCACGATCTGGGGGCAATCTCGATGATGGGTTCAGATAGTCAGGGAATGGGACGCATTGCTGAAACTATCTGTCGTACCTGGCAACTAGCTTCTAAGATGAAAGACCAGCGAGGAATATTACCAGAAGACAGCGATCTCAACGACAATCAACGCGCTCTACGTTACCTTGCTAAATACACAATTAACCCCGCTCGCACTTATGGCATCGATCGTTATGTTGGCTCATTAGAACCAGGAAAAATAGCAGACATCGTGCTATGGCAGCCTGGATACTTTGGCATTAAGCCAGAATTGATTATCAAGGGTGGCTTTATTGCTTGGTCGCCCATGGGAGAGTCTAATGCTTCATTAATGACCTGCGAACCAATTATTTATCGACCACAGTGGAGTAGTTTTGGAATTGCACCCCAAGCCACCTCTTTTAGCTTTATGACTCAAGCTGCCCTAGATAAAGGTTTACCTGACAAACTGGGATTGCGAAAACCAGCCTTACCTGTAGGTGGCACTCGTTCGTTATCTAAATCTGACCTAATCCATAATAATATTTGTCCTGATATTGAGGTCAATCCCGATACTTTTCAAGTAAAAGTTGATGGCAAGTTGGCAATCTGTGAACCAGTTGATCGCGTTCCTTTGGGAAGATTATATATGTTTCGTTGAAATATCATAGGGTGAATTAAAATTCGTAAGACCTGCTACTTATGTGATTAAAGTTCCATGATAAAGTTAAGCACAATTATTATTTAACTGATGTTACGCGTTTAATCTAACTGCTGTGACGGGGTGACGACGAGCGCGGGAGACTGGGAGCAACTACGCAGGTGAGGCGGAAACGGCGAGGTTTCCTCGCCATGTTCCACGCCGTAGTAAATTCGTCCCCAAGTCCCTAAGTCCCCAAGTCTTACAGATCGATGAGTGCGTAACATCAGTTATTTAAGCTGGTTTTTGTTGCAGATAGAATTGATAGCGATCGCGCAATTGGGCAGAATTAAGATTTTTAGCCCAATATTCTACCAAAGCGTGACCAAAAGCCCAGGTGTTAAGATTTTTTGCTTTATTGTCGTCTAATAACAAAGACCATAAAGAACGTAAATCGAAGTTGCTGAGATTGGGTTCATCGTTGAGCAACATATATAGGTCATAAGCCATTTGTAGTTTACCAATGACTGCGGGTAACTCTTCTACAGGAATTTGCTCTGCTAAAACATAGGCGAGAGTAGCATTTCCTGTAGTCATAGTGGAAATAAATTGCAGTACAGGACTTTTAAGAAAGGCAGTTAAACCCTGACTGGTTGCCATTTGACGAGTATAGCGATCGATGATTTTGGCTGCTGCTTGACTGCGAGCTTCCAAATCCCGCAAAAATCTTGCTAAACGAAGCTGTTTAGCTGGTGCGATCGCCTGAATCAACTCCAAAGACAAGGCTTCTGCACCCCAAGCAGAACGATTGTTTGTCCGATCTTCTGTAACTATTGGCAAAATTAAATCGCAGATATTTCCTAGTAATTCAGCACGATAAATAGTTGCTTCGCGGATAGATTTTTCTTTAGGCTTGGTACCTTCTTGCCAGTTATAAGGTGGATTCCACTCGCGAATTGGGCGCAGGCGATCGACTTGGGTAACTATTCCCACGGCACTTAAATCAGGAAGATCTTTTTTCAAAGTTTCTAGGAAGTCAAGATCCATTTGTAGAGCAGGATCGAGAGCAGGAGTTACCAGTAATAGTAAGTCTGCTGTAGCTGCATAATCTAAAACTTGTTCCCGCAATTCAGGACGATTTACCTGTTCATAACCAGGAGTATCTAACAAATTTAAAACTTCTCCGCTAGGACTTTGCCAACGATAGTTTTGAATTTTATCGGTACTGGGCAAAACATCTACTTCCGCTTTGTCGGCTTGAAAAAGAGTATTAATTAAGCTGCTTTTCCCTCCCCCAGTACGCCCAACTAAAATAATATTGACAGGCTTTCGATTTACTTCTTGGGGTGATTGGGCTGATTCTAATATTTGTTTGAGAGTTTGGGTTTCGGTTTTGGGTAAGGCATAATTAGGTGCGACTTCAGGAATAGTAATAGTTTCGTCGCCATAAAGAGCGATCGCCTGTTGTGCCAAATTCTTTAATGCCGTTTCTCGCATTAATTGACCTAGATTGAGCAATAGTTCCTGATTTGCCTGATTACTAAATTTTTTGGTGGCTCCTTTGGCAAGTGCTACTGCGGGATTAATTAACCATTGTGACCAATCAAATACCTGACCTAATTTTCGTACTGATGGCTCTAGCCGACGATACACTTCATAAGCTTCATAAGCCTGCCCGATAGATACTCGGTTTAAAACAGGAGATAGCTTTTGCATCATGCGATCCGTGTCGTCTACCGTCCCACGGATCAAGCCGTAAGCCTGAGGAATATAAATATTAAGCAGAGGGCGTTTAACGCTGGGATTATATATATGAGCGATCGCAGCTAACAACTCCTGACACCGTTGCCAAAAAGTCTGCCAATCTTCCCAAACTGGTTCATCGGCTCTGGTTTTAGCAATAATTTGTTCTAAAGAAGCTTGTAATTGCTTTTCTTTACTTCCTGCTGCTTCTAACTCTGGCTCTTGTGATAACTCCTGATTAATTTCGTCTATCGCCTCTTGAATCTCAGCTAAAGGAGGCTTTGTCCACTTTACTAGTAACCATCGCCAGAGAGCAAATACTAAGACCACGACACCCCAAATCCAATTAATACCCCAATTATGAATTTGTGAACCTGCTGCAACTAATAGAAAAATTACGATAGTTGCGATCGGCAAGATTAAAATTGCTACCTGCCAAGGTTTAATGGATTTCATTGCTTTTCCTCTGCCTTAGAGCCTTATATCTGCTTTTATCCTAGCGAGATTTTTAATAAAGCAGATTAATTTGGTAATAAACTTGTTTTAAGGTTTTGTCTGATTACCTCCTTTCTGTAGCCAACCTGGAGGATTAGAGATGATTCTAATCACCGCGAGCAAATAATTTGCTTAATTCGTAACCAATACCACTAGAAGCATCAGTAATTAGGGCGGTGGGAGAGCGATCGCCATCTCTATAATTATAGTCATTCCAATTAATTTTCTCATGATTGACTGGTATTAACTCAGAAGTCAGAGGTCAGAGTTCAGGAGAGTTTGAAGCACTAGATGCGGACAAGTCCTTTCTCGCAGTTTTCTTTTTTCGTATGGTTTCTATTTGGAATGACTATAATTGATGGGTTGAAACAAGCAGAAAAGCAAAGGGAGCAGAGTCTAATTTTTAGACTTTTGACTTCTGTACTAGAACGCTGTTATCTTTCAGCTTTTTCTTGCATATTTCTAACTATTTTAGTAACTAAGTTACGAGGAATAAATCTAATAACTAAAGCTAGCAACTTATTTTGATAACCAGGGATAACTACAGTTTGATTATTCATTAAGCCATGATAGCCAATAGAAGCGACTTTATTTGCATCCATAATTTGCTTATTTTTAACTAGCTTGGAGTTTTCCATGTTAGCTTTAGCTTGAAATCCAGATGCCGTAGGGCCTGGACAAAGCGCACTTACGCTTACGCCTGTCCCCTGTAATTCATTAGCAAGAGCCTCTGAAAAAGAGAGAACATAGGCTTTAGTAGCATAGTAGACAGCCATTAATGGGCCTGGTTGAAAAGCCGCTGTAGAGGCAACGTTTAAAATTTTTCCTGTTTGACGTGCCAGCATCTCTGGGAGAAATAATTTGGTTAGATGAGTCAGTGTCACCATGTTTAACTGCATCATGTTTAATTCTGGCTCAAGTTCTGCTTCTGTAAACAAGCCATAAGTAGCAAAACCAGCGTTATTAACCAAAACGTCTACGGTTATTGATTCGATTTGTAATTCTTGCCAGATTTCTTTGGGGGATGTTGGTGAAGATAAATCCTTGGCAACAACCTTAACTCTGACTCCAAATTGTTCGGTTAATTCTGAGGCAATTTGCTGGAGCTTAGATTCGCTTCTGGCGACTAAGACTAGATTATAGCGATCGCCAGCAAATAGTTTGCTTAATTCGTAACCAATACCACTAGAAGCACCAGTAATTAAGGCGGTTGGCGAGGGGGCTGTTGTTTTCATAATTCATAATTTTCAGGTGAGCAATGCCCACCTGCATTAACTAGAAGGTTTTTAGAAACTCGATTAAGGCTTGTTTGTCTTCATCGGCTAAATCCGCGCCAAATTCGTGTCCATGATTTTCAATAAAATCAGGGACTTGATTGTATTTCAGCAGCAGAGGAGTCAGCACATCATCGGGAACAAATCTGACCAAAGAACCTAAAACTTTAGAACCAAGGGGAGAATTTAGCTTTTTCTGTAAAATTCTGGGTGTCTCGCGAGGATCCAAGTTCGCCAGTAGCTTAATTGGTGTACCTTTAGGAACATCTGCTTTTAATGTCCCCATTTCTAAATGACTGTCTCTGTCGGTGCGGAATATCTTTGGCTGGCGTTTTTCGGGCCATAATAGTTTTTCTGTCGCATCATCAAAGGCTGCCATGCGTCCAGCTACGGAAGGATCTCCATTGTATTCACCTAGAGAGTTATTGTGCAAAAATGGTGCGCTCGACCAAAGACTAATCAAAGAAGGTGTGCGATAGTAACCGTTTCCACCTGCGGGAATCTCTAATTCTAGGGGTTTATTTTCATCAAAAGGATTCTCTAGGGTTAAGTTTCCTGGGGATGGTAGTTCTTTGTAGGTTTTAGAAGAAAACTGTGACCAGACATGACCTTGTTTGGCATTAGTGGCTAAAGCACGAGCAGCATTAGTACCAATCTCCGTTACGGGTTTACGTTTGTCGTCAGATAAGAAGTTATGGTCGAGAAAATCCGAACTCAAAACTGATTCTCGATACCATTGTTTTGCTTGTTCGGGGTTAACAGCAAATTCTTTAGGAGGCTGTTTGCTCGAATGGCAACTAGCACAAGTATTAGCAAAGACTTTTTTCCCTTTAGTTAGCACCTCTTGATTCTCAGTTAAATAAGCTTTGCCACCTGGGGCATCTGCTAGATACATCGGTTGCAGAGTAGTTAAGAAGGCTTCGGCATCTGCCATCCGCGCTTCGGTTTTTGGCCAAAATTCACATTCTTTTCGAGCAGTGTCAATATCGAAAGGTTTTTGATCTTTTCTGCCCAACAAGGGGTCATGGAGAGTCAGCCAGTAATCGGAACAAGAGCCAATATTAATATATACCCGCTCGGAAGCTAGAGCCACACCAACAGAATCCGCACCATCTTTAAGGATGTGAGGAACTTTGGCTGTACTACCATCATTCATCACCTCTTCATATCTGGGTCGATCTGCCAAATTAAAGATGGCGTTAATAGCATTGGGGTTATCAATATGATCTGTGGCAATGCGAGATGTATCCGAAGTTCCAGGAGGTTGATTATTGATAACTTGTTTACGAAAGTCTTCATCGGGAATCGTACTGCCAAATAGTTGTCCTTCTTTGAGATATTGATTGCCCAATGCCGATACAATATTTTCCCACTGCGGACTTTCTAGGTTTTGAGGCGGTTTGAGAGGATTATAGGCAAGGTGGCACACTCCACAAGAGATCCCGACTTTATAAGGCGGTTCGATGTTGGCTTTGGTATCTCCTAAAGCGTAATATTGAGCGACATCCCACTTATCTGGGTCAAAATCGGGGTTAGCAAATTTCCGCGCTCCCATAACACCAGCAGCATTAGGATCTTTATCGCACTTATCGAGCCACAAACCATATTCATCAGGTTCGGTGGCAGCAGTGCAGCCAGGATCGTTGATTACACCAATTTTTTTAAACCGTTCGTTGCGTTGATAGTGAGGAGTTTGATCCAGATTATCTTGAGGAGGACGGGCATCTAAGAGACTTAAAAAGTCTGCTTCTCCATGAGTGCGTTGGGCTAAGTCGCGAAAAAAGTTTTCATTCCCGCCAGTCCAAAAATACCAAGTTTGCAGACCGCGTTTTTCTGCCTCAGTTAGATTGCCGTATCTTTCTGAGGGTAGATATCCTAGATAGTCGCGATCGTATTTAGAGTTGTCTTCGACGGTTTGGTTAGGGTAATTAAAGGGTTGAGTGACCTCTGGCTTGGGCTTATTGGCAACCAGATCGACTGGGTTTCTTCTAGTTTCAGCTTCAGCAGTTAGTTCTCTCAGACGTTCTACAGATGTGGATTGAGATTTATAGGGAGAACAACCCTGCACCAATACTGCGATCGCCATCACTAAGACAATAATGCCTAAATGCAGCTTTTTCATCTACTTCTCCTTTTGATAATACAAATTTATTATTTTCGTCAAAAAAAGTTTTATTTTTCTAGAACTAAACTCCAAGTTTTGCCTTGATTTTCGTATTTAATCCCTTGCTTGATAAAAAAAGTTAGACCTGCTTTTTTGGTTAATTAATCTTTGCTAGAAACGCAATTTCTTATTGTTTAATCGTCACAACTAACTAAATCAAAAACTAACTAATCTGACTGCAAAGCCGATAGAACTGTTGTAAAAGCAGCTTTTTAGTACGCATCTCCGCTTCTTTCATGAAGAAACATTAAAAAAAGTTTATTTTTAATAAGACAAAATCTTGGATTTATAGCTATAAGTATAAGCTTAAATTAAATGTTTAAAACAAAATTTTAATAACCTCAAAATAAACAAAGTAATTTAGTTTACAAGTTACATCGACCAATGTTTCAAAAAAGGCAAAAATATGATACTTGAACCATTGAAATTCCGTCATTTAACTATAAAAAATCGTGTTTTTCGCTCTAGTGTTACTGGACGTTGGGATAATTACAATGGCTCTGGAACACAAGCTAGGGTAAATTGGGAAAATAAATTTGCCAAGGGAGGAGTTGGAGCGATTATTTCCTCTTATGCACCTGTCTCAATTGAAGGTCGAATTACCCCTAATGTAGTCACCATAGACTGTGACGCCAGGATTCCGTTTTGGCAGACTGTAGGGGAAACAGTACGCCGATATGGGTGCAAATATATTATTCAGCTTAGTCATTCTGGTCGTCAAAGAGATATAGAGGGCATTGAAAACACTTTGACCTTGGCTAATGGTATCCAACCCAAACCAGCACCAAGTTCGACAGATGAGGCAGATCAAGTTAATGGTTTGCCTGCTATCAAAATGCCAACTACTAAAGTAAAAGAGATCGTTCGAGACTTTGCCAAAGCAGCAGCAAGAGCTAAAGAAGCAGGTTTAGATGGCATTGAACTGCATAGTTCACATGGATATCTAATCAATCAGTTTCTAAGTTCGGCGATCAATCGGCGCACAGATGAATATGGTGGCGATCTCAAAAATCGCTATCGCTTTTTACAGGAAATTGTAGGAGCAATTCGCCAAGTAGTAGGAGATAATTTTCACCTGCAAGCCAAAATTAGCGTTCGAGAGTTTAATAATATTATCCCGCCTTGGCAGAAGTCGGGGAATACCTTCTCAGAAGCGATCCAGATTTGTCAGTGGCTTGAAGAAGATGGAATTGATGCCCTCCATATTTCTCGTGGTAGCACATTTCCTCACCCTTTATTGCCCTCTGGCCCTTTTCCGATTAAGATGCTGCGCTATACCTACGACACAATGACCTCAAGCGGTGGTAAAAACAGCTTTCGTAACTTGATTTTGTTTCGGTATCCATTCCTCTGGCCAATTTTTCAACTACTTTGGCAGCGACTACCCAAAAAAATTGGCGATCGCTATGAACAGCCAATACAGGGGTTAGAGATTGAAGATAAATTTTTGGATGACCTCTTTCAAGAACATCTGTCTACGAAAGAATTTAAACAGCTTTTAGATAAACACCAAGGTACGGTACTCAAGGATGCGAAAGAAATTAAACAGCATCTGCGAGAAATTCCGATTATTACTACTGGTGGATTTCAACAGGCATCGTACATTAATGCTGCGATCGCAGGTGGTTATACGGATGGGGTAAGCATGGCTCGTACTTTGGTAGCCAATAACGATCTGGTGCATCAATTCGAGTCGGGTAAAGATATTGCCGAGAAGCCTTGTACCTATTGTAATGAATGCTTGGGTGCATATTTAGAACTACCTTTAGGTTGCTATAACTTAGACCGTTTTTATCAACGCTCGATTAAAAATTTAACTAGGGAGGAAAGCGAAAAGGCAGACAGAGAAGCAGAATCGGCAAGAACTCGTGAAGTGATGACCGTGTTCGATCCGCCTCCTAAGCCCTATATGCCACCGATGCAGTAGGGGCGAACGGGGCTGTTCACCCCTACGGGAGTTAGGAGTTAATTATTAACTATTGAGGAATGAGCAGTGACTACAGAAAGTCATGAATCGAAATTCAAGCAAATTTGGTGGAAAATTTTAGCGATTATTGGGGCTATGGCGATCGCAGTTTCACTCTACTTGGTGTCACCATTATTATTTGGCAACGGTACGGTTAAGTATGCAGACATTGAAGACCACTTTAAATATGGTTCGATTGGTGGTGAGGCTGTTAATGGC
>JBBSPC010000116.1:0-16634 GCA_038259125.1 Chroococcales cyanobacterium
TCATCTACAAGGACAAAAACTATGACTAATAGGCTTTCAAAGTCTATGCTATTCATGAGGAAAGATATTTAGATGGACAGCTTGATAACTTTCATCTTCTGTCTTTTCCTCCTTTTTTCCTAATTCACACTAGGCGTATTAAATTAGCTTCTAATGCCCCAGAACAAAATCCAATAGAAGATGTGTGGTTACAAGGAAAAGAGATGTTAAGAAAGTACTGGAATATTTGTAAAAACTTCAAAATAGTCAAGTGGTTATTTGAGTGGACGATTAGTCAAGATTTATTCAGTTTTCCTAAGCTATCAATGTATGGTTATTTCTCATAAATCATTCCTGATTGCTATATATCTTTTGTGTTGTTGAACAGAAAGCTGTACAAATATGACTATCACACCAATTATTATTGATAAGTTGAGAAAGAAAGTAAATATCTGAGCAATTGCTAGACTCAAATCTGCAAAATCGTCTAACTGTTTCTCTAAATGTTGTATGTAAGCATTGTGCATTTCATAATTCCAAAAATAAAGCAAAATTCCCGTAACGAGGATATAAATAAATAGGTACTTGAAATTAGAAATTATTTGAGGTAACAAAAAAATGAAAGCAAAAAAAAGAATTTGAAAAGGAGGAAATAAACAGCTAAAGGCAACAAACAATATGATTATATAACCCATTATTTCCTGTATCATGGTTCTTTTTTAAGATAAGTTTTGTTTTACTTTATTGATTTAAATTATAGTTGTAGCAAATAAGAATTAAAACTGGTTTTGGTTTTTAATTGTTTGTACCAATAATTTGCGGCAAAAGCTTATTCAAAGGTAGGTGAGTATCGCGAAATAATTGGAATGTAAAAATATTATCTTGGTAATGCCCACCGATAATTTAATTTCGATGATGGTGGGGCAAATTGCTTAATTAGATAAAGTGTTGTGTGTTCGGAGTGATTTTTTACCCACTTTACAGTTACACCCAATCAACAAATCAACAAAATTTCGGTAATCCCAACCTTTTTGCTACTGCAATATATACAGATAAAAGGCTACGGTAAATAGATATAACTATTGATTTGCAAGCATTTATTTACATGACAGACGTAACTATTACCAAAAATCCTTTATTAATTGGTAAGGGACTACCACCTTTCAACGAAATAAAAACAGAACAGGTTGTTCCTGCAATGACTCAGTTACTAGAAGAACTAACGGTAGAAGTTAGTAAGCTAGAGGAGAATGTAACTCCTACTTGGTCTGGTTTA
Source organism: Chroococcales cyanobacterium (assembly GCA_038259125.1). Lineage (GTDB taxonomy): Bacteria > Cyanobacteriota > Cyanobacteriia > Cyanobacteriales > Xenococcaceae > Waterburya. The sequence goes on from JBBSPC010000116.1 coordinate 1,256, forward strand.
GTCGAACCTCTGACAGAATTAGAAGAGCGATTAGGCTGGAGTTGGGGAATTGTGGGACATTTAATGAGCGTTAAGAATAGTCCTGAGTTGCGCGAAGCCTATGAGACTATGCAGCCAGAAATAGTCAAGTTTTATAATAAACTAAGTCAGAGTAAGCCTTTGTACGAAGCATTTAAAGGAATCAAAGAAGGCGCGGAGTGGGACAAGTTAGAACCTGCACAACAACGTATTGTTGAATCTTCCATTCGCGATTTTGAATTATCTGGTGTTGGTTTAGAAGGTGAAGCTAAAGACAAATTTAATCAGATTCAGCTAGAGTCAGCCGAACTTTCCACTAAGTTTTCTAATAACGTTCTCGATGCGACAAAGGCTTTTAAACTGAAGCTAACCGATAAAAAAGATGTAGAAGGTTTGCCTCCTAGTGCTTTGGGCTTGATGGCGCAAACGGCTAAAGCTGAAGGAGATGAAGCAGCGACTCCTGAGAATGGTCCTTGGGTCGTGACTTTAGACTATCCTAGCTATATTCCCTATATGAAATATGCCACCAATAGGGAATTGCGAGAAAAGCTATACAAAGCCTCGGTTTCTCGCGCTTCTAATGGTGAATTGGATAATCGCGGTAATATTGATCGCATTTTGGAATTAAGAAAGGAGAAAGCAAATATTCTCGGTTTTGATAACTTTGCTGAGTTGAGTTTGGCACGCAAAATGGCACCAGATGTAGAAGCGGTACAAAAGCTACAGGATGATTTACGCGGTGCAAGCTATGATGCAGCGGTCAAAGAATTTGAAGAGTTAAAAGCTTTTGCAGGACAAAATGATCTCAAGCATTGGGATGTAAGTTATTGGGCAGAAAAACAACGTGAAGCCAAGTTTGACTTTAATGAAGAGGAATTACGTCCTTACTTCTCGTTACCTAGAGTCTTAGACGGCTTGTTTGATTTAGCTAACCGTATCTTTGGCGTAACGATTACTGCTGCTGATGGACAAGCCCCTGTATGGCACGAAGATGTAAGGTATTTTCAAATTGCTGATGAAAGTGGAGATGCGATCGCTTTTTTCTACCTCGATCCTTATTCTCGTCCCGCCGAAAAACGCGGTGGTGCATGGATGAACGACTGCATCGGTAGAGCGAAAATGACCGTTGAAGGTCAAAAGATCACTCGTCTTCCTGTAGCTTATCTTACCTGTAACCAAACTCCTCCCGTAGATGACAAGCCTAGCCTAATGACTTTTGGAGAAGTAACTACCTTGTTCCATGAGTTTGGTCACGGTTTACAACATATGTTGACTACTATCGACTATGTAGGTGCATCGGGTATTAACAATGTGGAATGGGATGCGGTAGAATTACCAAGTCAGTTTATGGAAAACTGGTGTTATGATCGCCCTACTCTTTTCGGCATGGCAAAACACTACGAAACAGGTGAAACTTTACCTGAAGAATATTATCAAAAGCTAGTTGCGGCAAAGAACTACATGAGTGGTTCTGCTATGCTGCGTCAGCTACATTTTGGACTGTTAGATATGGAACTCCATTCTAATTATCAACCAGGAGGAGAAGAAACTCCTAATGATGTGCGCGATCGCTTGGCGAAAACCACTAGCGTCTTGCAACCTATTCCTGAAGATAACTTCCTCTGTGCTTTTGGGCATATTTTTGCTGGAGGATACGCAGCAGGATATTACAGCTACAAGTGGGCAGAAGTACTCAGTGCCGATGCTTTTGCAGCTTTTGAAGAGGCTGGCTTAGAGAACGAACAAGCAGTTAAGTCTGTGGGTAAGAAATTCAAAGATACTGTACTTTCTCTTGGCGGTAGTTTGCACCCTATGGAAGTATTCCAGTCATTCCGTGGCAGAGAGCCACAAACCGAACCATTATTAAGACATAGTGGTTTATTAGAAGCTGCTTAAATGGCTTTTTGGAACAATTTATTTTTTAATTAATTACCAATCCATTCCTGACACGCTTTTTTTACTTGTTGGGGATGGGTTTTTCTTGGAAAATTGTAAACTAATCAACTATCTGAAAACTAGAACATTTTCCTAAAGTATGCCTCATGATGATGATTGCTGTATAGTTTGCTACTTATTAGCCCATGAAAAAATTAATCAAATTGATTCAAATAACTCTAATACCTAAAATATCCAAGCTTTATCCCAAGGTGCGCCACCAACCTCTAAACCAGCTAGATTAGTATCTGCTTCAATAATTACCTTGCCATTAGAGTCACGCAATTCCAAATTTAACTTCCCTTGAGTTGTATCACGACAGTTGAAAACCAAACCTTGAGCCGTGGGAGTGCGGACATAAATACCAGGTAAATCTGTTTCTCCTGTAAGTGTTACTGTGAATTGAGAAGATATTGCCTGCATTTGCCATTTACCCCAAGGCTCTATCTGCCAACTAACTTGAGAATTCCAGGGAGCAAATTCATAAAATTTTCTTTGATAGTGGATGCCAACGAGGGCGACTTCTTCTTGCCACCATAGTACCTGTCTAATTCCGCCTCCCGCAGTTAAAGCCAAGTCTGGCTGATTATTAAAGCTATTGCAGTTAAGCCAAAACCACTTTTGAGGAAAAGAGCTACCCCAGTTTTTTTCGCTGTAGGCTGGTGCATCAGTAAATTGATATCGTTTGCCCTGCCATTCTACCCAACCTGTTGCCAAACCATGCGCCATAGTAATTTGCCATCCTGGTTCAAATATAGGCAGGTAAGATAACAAGCCAGCAGTTGATTGCTGAAGTTGTTGTGAGTTTCCCCAGCCATAAATAGGTTTGGTTTGATATTCCCAACGACAATATTCATTTCTTACAGGATCGTAAATGCTGCCCTGGTTTGAGGTAGCCGTTACCTGATATCCTTCCGCGATTAAGTTATTAAATTCTGTAGTAGTTAAAAGCCGTGGTTCTATGGTTAAATTTGTTTTTCCCCAATGTCCAAAGCTCAAGTTATTTTTATCTGCAAAAAATTGCTCTACATTAGGAAAAGTACGCCAGAGATAAGCTTCGTCTATGCCCAATATTTGCACTGCGCCACCGCTATTTTGCTGGTTTCCTAGAGGATCTTCGATGGAATACATCAAGGCAAAGGTTTGTTTGACTTCAGGCAGAGTCAGACGAAAATACCAGCCTTCAAAGTATTGAGAATTGATTTGATGACCATGATAACCACTGTGTGGGGTTTGTAGTAATTTATTATGTGGTGTAAAGCACAACTCAATCATGTTATTTGAAATAAAATTGTGATAATAATCTTCTCTAATTGAAAAAGAATAGCTAGTAATAATTTAAAAGCCAGTTAAAAACTTTTTTGAGCATTATACTTAAAACTGTCACCTTAAAATTAGAATGTCAGAATCAAGCATTGAATCTTCTATTTCCCAAGATAATTCTCAACCAACACTGACGGAAAAACTAGAAAATGCTCTTAAAAATATCTATTGTATTAGTGGTTTGGGGGCAGATAAAAGGGTTTTTCAAAAGCTAAAGTTTCAAGGTTATCAGCCTATTCATATTTATTGGTTAGAACCACAAAAAAAAGAAAGTATTGCTGATTATGCTCAACGCTTGACTGCTCAAATTAAGTCAGACAGACCAATTTTAATCGGCTTATCATTTGGAGGCATAATTGCTGTAGAAATAGCCAAACAAATTGATGCAGAAAAGGTTATTTTAATTTCTAGTACGAAAAATAAAGAGGAAGTACCTTTTTATTTTAAGATATTTCGTTGGCTACCAATTCATCGCCTATTACCTGCAAAACTAATACTTTGGATTGGTCAATTTGTAGCCAGCTGGTTTTTTAGCCTCAGAACTATTGATGAACGAAAGTTGTTTAACGCAATTTTGTTTGACACTAATGCCAAGTTTATGAAATGGGCAATAGAGCAAATTGTTACCTGGAAAAATGAATTGATTCCCAAAAATGTTTATCATATTCATGGTGAAGGCGATCGCATTTTTCCCTATAGATTTGTCCACGAAGATTTTAGCGTCAAAAAAGGCGGGCATTTGATGATTATGAATCAGGCAGATTATATTTCTAGCCTGATCCAAAAAATAGTTGATTTACACCTAGATGAAACAGGCGATGGGAAATAATAAATACTCTAAAAAGAAGAGTTTCCAAATAAACTGATAGAAATCTGCGATCGCACTTTTTTCTGATAAATCTACGTCACGACTACGCCACCACAGTAATCCTAATAAGACTAAATGACTAGCAATAAAAAAGCGAACATTCAAAGAAGTCAACCAAAATAAACCCGCCCCAATCATGCCCAAATAACAAACGCTAATTACTCCACGGGAAAGGTTAAAAACGGCTAGCTTGCCTATAACTAAAGTGAAGGTATTAATGTTGAACTGTTTATCACCTTCTAAATCAGGGACATCTTTGAAAATGGCGATCGCCACTGTAAATAGTAAGATAAATAAAGTCAACGTCCATACATAGGGATTTAGAACTTCTCTACCGTTTAACTTATCTCCGTAATGTAAAAACAGACCGATATTGACAATCACTCCCCGTACAGTGAGTATACAAAAAGCTGCCCAAAAAGGAAACTGCTTTAAACGTATTGGCGGTGATGAATAAGCTGTACCAATAATTAAACTAGTAGCTACAGTGGCAAACAACCACATCCCCGATAAGCTAGCAGTTAGTAAAGCCAAAATCCCCGTAATCGCGACGATTAGCTTTCCCTGTTGAATCGTAAAAGCCCCAGAAGCCAAGGGCAAATTTGGTTTATTAATCAGATCTATTTCTACATCGTAAAGTTGATTTAAACCAACAATATATACGTTGCCACATAGACAGGCTAACCAAACTGCCAACATCTGTTCTAAATTAGTTATTGTTACAGAATTACCCGTAGTGGCTAACGAAATAAAGTACAACGCCAGTACACTAAGACTAGTACCGATAATAGTGTGAGGGCGAGAGAATTTCCAAAAGTTTTTTACCCAAGTCATATTGCTATAGTTCAATGCGCTAAATCTTCAAAAAGCCTACATACTGCTGTTTTAATAGGTGCATAGGTTCTACTTGGAATATAGCGTGAATCATAAGAGTGAAATACAAAAACGTATTTGACTTAAACAATTGTGTTGCTTTGGGGATAATTCTTGTTACTTCTTTACATGAACAATTTTAGGCGTTGCTAATTGAAGGTGTGAAACCGAAAATAATACTGTTCGTAGCTCTTAGCTTTTAGCTTTTGATAGACTTTATTTTTCTGAGTACCTTTGTAGCCAATAAAAGTCATACTCTGATTCAGCAGCACCCAATTTTAAATAGCCTTAAATCTGATTGCCTGGCTGCTAGTTGAACAAAATTAAAAAGAGAAGCTTGCTTTTGGGGTTCTGTCCGTGTTTCGATCCCAAAAACAAGCTTCTTAGATAGTTCACTCCTCACACTCTTTGTATTTTTGCTTATCTATCTTAAAAAGACGCTTGAATGTGTAACAGTTTAATGATTGTCACCTCGGATTATAGTTATGAGTCTCTAGGAAACATAGACATAAATAGAAAATACTCTATTAGAGCATGATTATCCTAAGCTTCAGGCTTCACCAAAGAAATATAGGGTTGACTTAAGTAACGTTTTGCCACCTCCTTCACCCTCTCAGGAGTAATAGGAGGAATAGTAGCTTGAAAAGTCTGGTCAAATTCAATTCCCAGTCCTAAAGTTTCATACCAGCCGAATGTTTGAGCAATTTCGCCGTTTGTTTGCTTTCCCAAAGCATACTGCCCTAAAAGCTTGTTTTTTGCTCCCTGTAACTCTTGCTCTGTTAAGGTTTCTTTAGTTAATCGTTCTACTTCCGTACTCAAGCCTTCAATAGCTATCTCGGTATTAGTGGATGCTGTCCCCATATAGGTAATAAATGGTGCTGTATCTAAACGAGTGGGGAAAAATGCCGAAACGTCATAAGCTAACCCGCGTTTTTCTCGCAATTCTACAAATAGACGGCTAGATAATCCATTACCCAAATAAGTACTAATAAGCTTTAACACGGGATAATCTTGCAGATTTACCTCTGTACCTAAATAGCCCAACATGACGATAGACTGCTGGGTATCTTGAATAATTTCTGCTTGAGAAGGATTGGGGATAGGAGAAGTTATCTGGACAGGAGGACAAGGCCGATCGGGTTTTTGCCAATCACCAAAGACTTTAGCAATGAGATCTAATGCTTGTTCTTTGGTTATCCGTCCAGACAGACTGATAACTAAATTATCGGGACGAAAATAGGTTTGATGATATTGCTGTAGATCTGCGCGAGATAAGTTAGCCACGCTAGTTTCTGTCCCCAAAACTGAAACGCCATAGGGATGGTTCGGATACATCTGTTGACGCAGCTGATCGAATGCCACATTAAATGGCTGTTCTTTTTGCGAACGAATCCCCTGTAAAGTTAACTTGCGCTCTAATTCTACCTCTGATTCAGGAAAAGTAGGCGATCGCATGATCTCACCTAAAAGCTTGAGCATAGGCGGAAAATCTGCCGATACGGTTTTTAAACTCAGGGAAAAATAGTCAGTAGAGGTATCTGCCCCCAACCCCGCACCAATAGACTCGATTTGGTCGGCAATTTCTAAAGCAGATAAGTTTTTTGTCCCCTTGGTAATTACCGCCGAAACCAATTGAGAGACTCCTGCTTGCTCTGGGTTTTCGACAATTGTGCCAGCATTTTTGAGAAAAAAGCGACCTGAAATGATATCGGCTGCTTGATTTTCAACAATTATCAGCGTGATACCATTATTAAGAACTAAGCGATGCAGGTTAGGAATAGCTATAGTGGAATTAGGAGACATTTAGATATTTAATTTATGGAATTGGTTTATTAACTGACTTAACTGCCTGTATATATCTAAGCAGTTTTTCCGTCAGTGTGCTGACTAGCTTTTATCTTTTACTGCTTATCCTTCATCCCTCACCCCTCATCCTTTAGAAGAATGTCTTCTTGGCGCGATCTTGTTGGCTATTTTCGTAAATATAGAGCGATCGCAATTTTTAGTATTGCTGCCTCTAGCCTATTTGAAATTATTGATTTAATTGTTCCTTATGGTATTGGGCAAATTCTCAATGTCTTGTCTAATCAGCCATTGGATCGACCTTTAGCCAATTTAATTGAAGTAGTTCAAAAAGTTGGTAACTTCCCTGACTCTCAATGGTTATCTTTGGGTGTATTGCTAGGCATAATTTTTATAGTTACGGTAGTGCGATCGCCAATTCAGCCTTGGATTGGGGTATGGTATCATTGGGCGATCGCCTTAGAAGCTAGACGGGATCACTTTAGTAAAGTGGTCGGCAAGATTCTAACCTTACCCTTGGGTTACTATGATGAGAATAATCCAGGGCGCATTGCGGGCAGAATAGCTAGAGGCATTGAAAATCATACCTGGACATATCCTGAAATTGCGGGGCAGTTGCTTCCTAAGCTGGCGCGTATCTTGGGTATTTTTGTGATGATCTTGTTTATTGCACCAGGAATTGCGATCGCTTTTTTGCTTTCTTTTATTGTGATTTTGGGGTATAGCTTAAAACATCTACAGGTTTTAATTGGTAAAGAAGAATTGTTGGCAAAGCATCAGGAAAATACCGAAAGTCGTACTTCAGAAATTATTACCAATATCAAAACCGTCAAATCTTTTGCCACCGAAGCTCAAGAATATTCTAAGCAACAACAGCGATTTGAAAGAGAATTTAAATACGTCAACTATCGCATCCATCGAGGCTATGTAAATTTAATCACTTGGTCACGAACTGTAATTCAAACCTGTGTCTTTTCAGTTCTGTTATTTACCTTAATTTCTACCGTTAGGGGTAATATTACCCTGGGACATTTTGTTACCACGTTGACGGTTTCTAGCATGGCTTATGCCGAATTAGAACCAATTAGCCAACTAGCCGAAATCTTTGCCCGTCGCTATGCTTCGATGAGACTTTTTCACGACTTTATGAAGCTAAAATCTGGTCTGGACGCTGCTAGTCTAGTAAAAGAAGATGTAAGGAATAATCCCTATAAATTCCAGGGTGAATTAGAACTTGATCATCTTAGCTTTGGATACGATCGCGAGCGACTGATTTTGCAAGATATTAACCTGCACATAAAACCCTATCAGACTGTTGCTTTGGTTGGCCGTTCTGGTTCGGGAAAGTCTACTTTAGTTAAATTGCTATTTCGCTATTTTGAACCCAATCAAGGGTCAATTCTAATCGATGGGAAAAATATTCGCACCCTAGATGTGGCACACTATCGTCGCCGACTGGCGATCGTCCATCAGGATGTAGATATATTTAATGGTACGGTTTGGGATAACCTGATCTACGGTAATCCTCAAGCAGACCGAGAAAAAGTCAAACAAGCCTGTCGCATCGCCAGAGTTGATGAATTTATTGATGAATTACCCCAAGGATATTCAACTGTAGTCGGAGAAAGAGGCGTTAGGCTTTCTGGCGGACAAAAACAACGTTTAGGCATTGCACGGGCATTGGTTGTCGATCCCGATCTTCTCATTTTTGATGAGGCAACATCTAGTTTAGACTATGAGTCAGAACGCTCGATCCAGCTAGCTATGAAGTCTATTTTAGGTACTCGTACCACCCTAATTATTGCTCACCGTCTCAGCACTATTCGCGAAGCTGACAAAATTGTAGTGTTAGATGCAGGGAAAATAATTGAAGTTGGCAATCACTCAGAATTACTAAACCAGGGAGGTATCTATCACCGCCTTCATTCTTTACAAGAAACAGGAGAGGTTTTTAATTAACTGGACTTACTTAATTCAGTAAACCTATAAAGCAAATTAAAATACAATTTGATGTTGTTTCTTTCTCTCTATGATCATCAGAAGCTTCTAAAATGATCTGTAAGCCTTAAATTAAAAATAATATGATTTCTAATTCAGACAAAATTTTAGTTGCTGGTGCTAGTGGTGGAGTAGGACAATTAGTGGTTGCCAAACTATTAGCCAAAAATCTTAGTGTTCGAGCTTTAACTAGAACTAGATCTAAAGCCGAATCTATGTTTGAAGGTAGAGTAGAAATAGTTGAGGGAGATATTCGTTACCCCAATACTCTTGCTGAAGCTACTAACGGCATTAATTATATTATTTGCTGTACGGGAACAACTGCTTTTCCATCTTTGAAATGGGACTTTGCCAATTTATTTCAGCCTGCTAATAGTCCCGAAGCTGTAGATGGAGAAGGTGTTAAAAATCTTTTAGCTGCTGCGCCCCAAGATTTAAAGCGGTTTGTTTTTGTTTCTTCCTGTGGCGTATTGCGAAAAGATGAGCTTCCTTATAATATTCTCAATGCTTTTGGAGTATTAGATGCCAAACTTATGGGAGAAAAAGCCATAATTGCTTCTGGCTTACCTTACACTATTGTCCGTCCTGGAAGATTGATTGATGGTCCGTATACTTCTTACGATCTAAATACTTTGTTACGTGCTAAAACCGATGGTAAAAAAGCTGTAGAAATTAAACTCGGCGACGATCTTAACGATGAAGCAAGTCGGGTTGACGTAGCTAATACTTGTGTAGAGTCATTGTTTTATGACATTACAATCAATAAAGCTTTTTCGATTGCCAACGAAGGAGAAAGACCTGCTATTACTAACTGGGAACAGCTTTTTGCAACGATGTAATGATTATCAAATACCTCGTAAAGTTAGCAAATTCAGTTCTGAAAATAGCTTTTTAATTTTTATTCTTCGCTTGCCCAGGCTACGAAAATGCTATCTCCAAATTTAGCTAAATCCTAAATCGAGTATTATTTCTTAGTCAAGTCAAATTCTTCAAGATAATAAAATTCATCAACCTCTACCAATCGCTTCTTACCTTTTTGCTTCAAGGTTTTTCCTGGTTCGGGTGGTTGAGGCGCATCGGGGTCATCTCGTCGAAAGTCATCACCACCGTTATCCCCATTAAAGAGCGAAAAAAGCAAAGCTACTAGCAGACCAAACAAGTAAGAAATTGCTAATAGGGCAATAAGTCTTATAGCTATTAAAAACATAATTTTTTCAATAATCCCTATAAATTTTAGGGAAGTTCTTCTTTCTTTATCATAGGCTAGTTTTAAGGTAATATTGCGATCGCCTTAAAAGAAACTTACATCAAAAAGTTTGACATTTAAAACAATTGTTACTTCTGATAACGAAAATAAACTATTATTGATTGAGTATTAACTTATGTAAAAGTAAACTAATCTCTTCATTACTTATCAAATTTACAGGCGCAATGTGTAGCGTCTCAACAGAATATGAAATTACCTATTGTAGCTGTTATTGGTAGACCCAACGTTGGGAAATCTACCTTCGTTAATCGTTTGGCTGGAGATCAGCAGGCGATCGTCCATGACGAACCAGGAATCACCCGCGATCGCACCTACCGCCCTTCTTTTTGGCGCGATCGCGATTTTCAAATAGTAGATACGGGGGGACTTGTATTTGATGATGATACAGAGTTTCTGCCCATGATTCGCCAACAGGCAATGGCTGCCTTGGTTGATGCCTCTGCTGCAATTTTTGTGGTCGATGGTCAATTTGGTATTACAGAAGGCGATCGCGAAATTGCTGAATGGTTACGTCGTCAATCTGTTCCCGTTTTGTTAGCCGTTAATAAATGTGAGTCTGTCGAACAAGGTTTGGCGCAGGCTGCGGAGTTTTGGGAGTTGGGCTTAGGTGAACCTTATGCCATTTCTGCTATTCACGGTAGCGGTACAGGAGAACTATTAGATGAACTGGTGACCCATTTACCTCCACCAGATGAATTAGTAGAAGATAACGAGATTAAAGTGGCAATTATCGGTCGTCCTAACGTGGGTAAATCTAGTTTGCTAAACTCCCTAACAGGAGAACAACGTTCGATCGTTAGTCCTATTTCTGGTACAACTCGTGATGCGATCGATATGATTGTCCAACGAGGAGAACAAACCTATCGTTTGATTGATACGGCAGGTATTAGACGCAAAAAGAACGTTGACTATGGTGCAGAATTCTTTGGCATTAACCGTGCTTTTAAAGCTATTCGTCGCTCAGACGTGGTGCTATTCGTAATTGATGTTCTTGATGGCGTTACCGAACAAGACTTGAAGTTGGCAGGACGCATTATTGACGAAGGTAGAGCAGTTATCTTAGTCATCAATAAATGGGATGCTGTGGAAAAAGACACTGGCACAATCAACGAATACAAGAAAGAAATCATGGCTCGTCTCTACTTTATGGAGTGGGCGCAAACGATTTTTGTTAGTGCTATGACTGGTCAACGAGTTAATAAAATACTTGATTTGGTAGATATCGCAGCCGAGGCACATCGCCGTCGCGTCGGCACTTCTGTAATTAACGAAGTCTTAGAAGAAGCCGTTAGCTGGCACTCGCCCCCAACCACTCGTCAGGGAAAACAGGGCAGAATTTATTACGGCACACAGGTAAGCGCACAACCGCCCACAATTGCTCTATTTGTCAACGATCCTAAGCGTTTTAACGATAATTATCGTCGTTATATTGATCGTCAATTCCGCGATCAGCTAGGCTTTACAGGTACGCCAGTAAGACTTCTTTGGCGTGGTAAGAAAATGCGCGAATTGGAAAGAGGCGCAAATAAAGCTACCAAAGTTAAGTAAAATTTGAAAACTAAACTCGAAGACTTTTTAGAGTTTTTACGAGAAAATGAACCAGACGTTTATCCGCGATCGCCTTTTAGGAGTACTTTAATCAGTAGTCAATAAAAGTTTAGGCAATACCTTTATTACTTAAAAATCAACTATTCTCTATATTTCGATAGCTTGGAGCATAAAAGCTAAAAGACAAGATTAGAATAGTCAGAGCTAAACTTAAGCCGATCGCTGTACCTGAGATAATAAGTTTATCTGCATTCTTAATGGCGATCGCAATTAATGCCCAAACAAATACCCCAGCATAAGGGAAATCAAGTCTGGGGATACTAATTAAATGAGTAATAAAAGCAGCCAGCAGCAGCATAATAATTGTCCAGATCTCCGCGCTTATGCCCCAGCCACTCCACTGCCAAGATTTTAAAACCGTTGCTCCATTAACTATTGTTGCCACGCTAATCCAAGACAGATAGATACTAATAGGAATACGAATTAACCATTTATCCTGTTTGTTTATGCGGCTATGACGATTAGTAGTAGATTTGAAAGGTAAACACCAATAAGCAGCAATCAAAGGCAGTAAGATACCTAACATTGCCAAGAAAGAAGCAGCATATTGCCGATATAGAAAGCAAAACACCCAGGCAACTTGAGCCAAGGAAGAAATTGCTAGCTTGTAGCCAATTTGCTGTAACAACAAATTGCTTCTTTGTCCAGGGAGAGCTTGGTACACAGCAAAGCTAAGTAAACCAAAATAAATGATGCCCCAAATAGCAAAAGCATAATTGGCAGGAGTAATCAAAATATCGTCAAAAAACTTGTTGGAAATTTGACCAATAGTTAAACCATTGGCAGGATGGACATTAGCTAAAATATTCGTGCCAAAAGCTGCCAGAATAGACACCAGGGTTATTATTTGCCTGATTATTGTAGACTTGCTATTTACTATATAGCGATCGCGCATAAGGTGAGAAAGTAATTTTGTGATTAACAGCCAATGCCACTTTTATTGTAAATATTCTTGACTCTAAAAAACTAAATCAAAACAACAATTAATCAAACAAAGGATGATAGACTTCCCTGAAAAAACGCTGATGTTTAGAAGCTAAATTGGCAATAACTTCTGGGGGAATATTTGGCTTATGATGGCGTACATTGATGTGGTTATAAGCACAGAAAATTGCTGCACGAGGGTTATGAGGATTTTGCCAAATATCGCCTGAGTGTCTAACTGCTTCTGAGAAAATTATTAATGAGCCAGGAGGACAGCTATAACTCTCCCACAGTCCTGAATCTCTGGCATCGATAGTGGTAATAGGATTAGTGCGAATATTGTAGTTAGCTTTGTGGCTGCCTGGGATAAAACAAGTCCCGCCTTTATCTTCTAAAACCTCATTTAATTCCCAGACTACTCGCGTCATACCCGCATAAATTCTGCCATCCTGAAAATTATAGGCATAGTTAGGGTTGGTAGTAGGTCCACCTGCATGGGGATTCCACTCTCCCTCCCCTTTTTCTCGGCAGCTCAAAAAAGCGTTTTCCAAACGGATCTTATTGATATCTGGATCGATTACATCTAATAGCACATTCATCACCGCAGGATGGTCAATTAGTTTAGCAAAAGCTCCTCCCGGCAAATAGCGTTCGTGGGGTGGCAGCGACTCTGGATCGTTTTTTTGGCGCAGTACCAAGTCTTTGATTACCTTGACTTCATTCTCGTCTAATACAGCGGGTATGACAAGATAACCCTTAAGATCGAACACTATGCGATCGTGTTGAGTCATGTTTCCTCCTGAAAGACCAAAGCTATTTTGAATTAAGTTTGTAGCTTTTAGGGCAGCTTTTTTGCTTTTCTTTTTTATCTTGTCTCGAAGTTGAGATAAATTATTCATCAGCTAGAAGCATTGTCCTACACATAAACTATACTTTTACACATTATACTTTGTGCAGAAATCAAAATTTTACATAAGCTCCACTTTATCCAATTGAACAGCATTATTAAGTAGATTCACTGACATAAACTATGTCTAAATTTACTGAGTCTTTAATTGAGTTTGCTTGATTAACTGATGGTCAAACTTACTTTTGTAGGTTTGACTAAATTAGCTATGGCTTTAACGTTTATTTTTCGTTCATTATTAAAGTTAGGAGTTTCTTCTTCTCTTATCTCAATATTAATTAAGGGCATTTCTTGCCAACACCCACGACAAAACCAGTAGTCTCGATGACGACTTATGTGGTGCATCAATTTATTGGAACAGCAAGGACATAAAGCATATGTTTTCATGGTTTTAGTTACCTCCAATATATAAAAATAGTCATGGCAAATTAAATCTCTTTGTTGGCAAAATTTGAGAAAATATTATGGTTGAATCTAGTTGTAGGAGCTAAAAAAATGATTTGAATTCAATAACCTTAAATCAAGGTAACTCTCCTGGACTGCTGTGAAGCAGTCGCCAAGAATTTTATATTTAAAAAGTTGTTGTAAAAGCAGATTCAGAAATCTTCTTGAATTCTAAATTTTCTTAAAGAGTTTTAAAAATTAAGCCACCGTTAATATCAAGCTAAATAAATAACTTAAAGATATTGTAAAGTTACGCTTTCTTTTCATTATAGGTCAAGAAAATTATTAATTTATAAAATAATGTTAAATTTGCTTTACTTTGTAGATATTAGACAATTGAATTATTAAGCTATCACAGATTACGGGGATCACAGTCAATCAAAAGATATATTGCTATAATTTAAAGATTTATTAATGCTAAAAAAACTGGGTTTTATTGTTACTGGAGTTTGTGTAATTCTATACATTTTTATCTGTTTAATATTACGTTTTGGACAAACCAAATTAATATTTAAGCCTGATAACTTAATTAAATCAACCCCCGAAAAATACAATCTAGACTATCAAGATGTTTGGATCGATCTAGACCAAGAAAAAATCCATGGATGGTGGATTCCTCAGACCAAAAAAACTGCCGCAGTTTTACTATATTTTCACGGTAATGCCAGCAATAACGGAGATTTAATCGACATAGCTACAACGTTCAATCAGTTAGGATTATCAGTTTTACTGATAGACTATCGAGGCTATGGCAAAAGTAGTCCTAGATTTCCCAATGAAACAAGGGTATACGAAGATGCTGAGGCAGCCTGGGAATACTTAACTAAAAAACGCCAAATCAAGCCTCAAAATATCTTTGTCTATGGTTATTCACTAGGTGGCGCGATCGCCGTAAATCTAGCAACAAAACACCCTAAGATGGCAGGATTAATTACCGAAGGAACTTTTACTTCTATTAAGGACGTTGCTGGATTTAATCGAGCTTTCCAACTTTTTCCTTTAAATTGGATTGTTACTCAACGCTTTGATTCGATTACTAAAATAAAGTCTCTACAAACTCCTTTATTGATATTTCATGGTAGTGCTGATGAAATTATTCCTGCTCAAATGGCATCAAAGCTATTTGCTGCTGCACCTGAACCGAAACAGTTAGTAATTATTCCTCAAGCAACACATACTAATCTGCATCAGGTAGGAGGTCAACAGTATTTTCAGACTTTACAAAGGTTTATTCAAGCTAATTCTGAAGCTGCTCATCCTTAAATTCAAGCGGCTCTATCGGAATTGCCGTGGTAGACACCAGATATAGCGTGGTTGTCAAACTATGACTACTTTGGGATGATAAACAGGTAAAATCGACTGTGGTTGCCAGAATGGATAACTCAATTCAGATACCTCTGGACTTGCCCGA
>JBBSPC010000117.1:0-16272 GCA_038259125.1 Chroococcales cyanobacterium
TCATCTACAAGGACAAAAACTATGACTAATAGGCTTTCAAAGTCTATGCTATTCATGAGGAAAGATATTTAGATGGACAGCTTGATAACTTTCATCTTCTGTCTTTTCCTCCTTTTTTCCTAATTCACACTAGGCGTAATAGACTTGTTGCGAAATAAATATCTCAAACCGACGATGTCTTTAAATTCTAGTTGTTGATTTTGGAAGTTTGTTATGCTGCTTCTAAATAAAAATTTCCTAATCTACAGGCAATTAAGATGAGGCTATCATCAAATTTAGAAACGCGATTTCTATAAATATCTGAGACTGCGTTATATCTTTTGACTCCAGAAAAAGCATTTTCACATATCATTCGTTCTTGAGCCAATTTTTTATTCTCCTGTTTTTGCCATAGTGTCAACTTTCCACGTAAATAATAAAAAATCCCAAGAAATAGGTGAATACCTATCAGCTTTATGTAATGCAGCAGCTTTACATCATCAAAATACAGCATATATGGCGTGGGGAACTCATCGCGTGGTTGGCACTACATTTAAACCAAAACAAACAAAAGCAGCAAATATTGAAAATATTTTTCTAGTAATAACTGTTGCGCATATTTGAGTACTATTAAAATACTATTATGACTACAGATAAATACCAGACGGGACTAGAGTTGAAGACTTAAAGCTAAAAGCATAAATACTTTCAACTCTAAATCTTCACTTTCAACTACTTAGCTGCTTGACGTTCTTTTGCCTCGGCAATAACTTCCTCAGCAACATTCTTAGGACAAGGTGCATAATGATTGAATTCCATGGAGAATTGTCCACGCCCAGAAGTCATGGTACGCAAGTCACCAATGTAGCCAAACATTTCACTCAAAGGTACGTCTGCTTTGATGCGAACACCCATAGGAGTAGAATTTTGAGATTTGATCATGCCTCGACGACGGTTAAGATCGCCAATCACATCTCCCATGTGGTCATCGGGAGTAAACACATCTACATTCATAATTGGCTCAAGAATTTGCGGTCCAGCTTTGGGTAAAGTTTGACGATAACCAGATTTAGCTGCAATTTCAAAAGCGATCGCGCTAGAGTCTACAGGGTGGAATGAACCATCATTGAGGGTGATTTTTAAATCTACACAGGGGAATCCAGCCAAGACACCTTTTTCGATGCTGCTAGCAAAGCCTTTTTCTACTGCTGGCCAAAATTCTCTGGGGACGTTACCACCAGTAACTTTAGACTCAAACTCAAAGCCAGAACCAGGTTCACCAGGCTCGATAGTATAGTCAATTTTACCAAACTGACCAGAACCACCAGACTGTTTCTTATGGGTATAGCTATCTTGAACAATTTTAGTGATAGATTCGCGATAGGCAACTTGAGGCTTACCTACTTCTACTTCTACACCGTGAGTACGCTTAAGGATATCTACCTTAATATCGAGGTGAAGTTCACCCATCCCTTTAATGATCACTTCGCCACTTTCTTGGTCAGTTTCCACATAGAAAGATGGGTCTTCTTGAACCATTTTACCCAATGCCATTCCTAGCTTTTCTGAAGCACCCTTGTTTTTGGGAGTTACAGAGATAGAGATTACTGGGTCGGGGAAGACCATTGGTTCTAAAGTTGCAGGATCTTTAGGATCGCAGAGAGTATGTCCAGTTTGAATGCTTTTCAAGCCGACAATGGCGATAATATCTCCTGCTTGAGCAGTATCAATTTCTTCGCGAGAGTTTGCGTGCATCTCTACCATCCGTCCTACACGCTCAGTTTTGCCTGTAGCCGTATTTAAGACAGATTCGCCTTTATTTAATGTCCCAGAATAAATCCGAGTAAAAGTTAGCGCGCCATAACGATCATCCATAATTTTGAATGCCAAAGCCCGCAAAGGTTCTTGGGGATCGACAATAGCGTATTCACCTGTTTCGTTACCTTCTAGGTCAACCTCTGGTTGAGGTTTAACTTCCATGGGGTTTGGTAGATAGTCCACCACCGCATCTAGGACTAACTGTACTCCTTTGTTTTTAAAGGAAGAACCACAGTAAGTAGGGAAGAAAGCTAGATCGCGAGTTCCCTTACGAATGCAGGCTTTGAGTTCATCAATAGAAACTTCTTCCCCCTCTAAATACTTCTCCATCAATTCGTCATCTTGCTCAATGGCAATTTCTACTAGCTGTTCGCGATAGGTTTCCACATCGTCAACCATATCCGCCGGAACATCTTGGATTTCATAATTATCTGGATCTCCAGATTCATCCCATACCCAAGCTTTGCGAGTTAGTAGATCGACCACTCCTTTAAAGTCACTTTCGATGCCGATAGGTAACACCATTACCAAAGGAGTAGCAGCTAGGATCTCTTTTACCTGCTTAACTACACTATAAAAGTCACCACCAGTACGATCTAATTTATTGACGTAAATGATTCGAGATACTTTTGAATCGTTAGCATAACGCCAGTTAGTTTCAGACTGAGGTTCAACCCCACCCGAAGCACAGAACACACCAATCCCGCCATCTAAAACTTTGAGAGAGCGATAAACCTCGATAGTGAAGTCAACGTGACCAGGAGTGTCAATTATGTTTAGCTGGTGATCTTTCCAAAAACAGCTTGTGGCAGCAGACTGAATCGTAATGCCACGTTCTTTTTCTTGATCCATAAAGTCAGTTGTTGCTTCTCCTTCATGCACCTCACCGATTTTGTGGGTTTTACCAGTAAGCTTAAGGATTCTTTCGGTGGTCGTTGTTTTACCAGCATCTACGTGAGCGAAGATGCCTATGTTCCGATATCGAGTAAGGTCTTTCATTTTTGTCTATATACTTGTTTGTTACGAACCTCACATTTGCGGAGTTTACCCAGGGGGTAATCATCTTTATAAGTGCTATTTAATGAGGTTATTGATTATGCTAGAGATCTAACCATTTAAGGTTTGGATTTCAACCGTCTAAGAAACGTTATGCAGCCAATCTAATTGCTGATAGCAACGATGCTTATTATAATGCCAATTGTTAATTAATGATAAGATATATCTCTGCTATGATACAGCCAGAAATCACTATAATGAGCAGGTAATTGCCGAACCTTATGGTCACAGGTATCTTACTATTATTTGTCTTGGCAATAAATAATCTGCTGTCTTTGAAGTGACTATTTAGGTTTTGCAGGTTATTTAATGCTCAATGGCTGGATCTAAATATTCATTGTCCTTTGCTTGTTGAAAAGAGAGCCTGTTTCTTCCAATACTTAGTTTATTATAACCTATAGTTTTAGGGTTTTGTAATAGGGCGATCGCTATTATTTAGGAAATTAATCAAACAACTGTCTGAGTTAAGCAATGGTTAGAATTTTGAGTAATTTCAAGCTACTTTATACTTAAAATCTGTAGTTTTTC
The DNA here is from genome assembly GCA_038259125.1 of Chroococcales cyanobacterium. GTDB lineage: Bacteria > Cyanobacteriota > Cyanobacteriia > Cyanobacteriales > Xenococcaceae > Waterburya. The sequence goes on from JBBSPC010000117.1 coordinate 3,382, forward strand.
TTGCCTATCCAAAGACTAACAGGGACGGAATTTCCCCAGCGATCAATTTTAATCTCGACTACAAATGGTCTTTTACCTTCAGAGTCACTCTGCAAATCTCTAATTTCTTGGTTGATTTTTTTTCTCTGATTTTCTGGCATATAGTAAGTTTCTAAACCATAGCTGACTTGACCGTATTTCTCAACTTTTCCCTTGATAGCAACTTGACTTGCACTTAGATCTTGAGGTATTTCTTTGGTTACTCTAATTATTTTTGAGGGAGAAGGTGGTAATTTTACTTCTGCAATATTTGGTTCGAGAATCAAATAAAAAATTTCGGCTGGGGCTAAATTGTTACCTCCAGGAAACTGTTTTAAATCTGAAGTACGAGATATGTCATAACTAAGAGTCTGAGAATATCCCCGCAGTAAATCATAGGGATCTACAGGCATGGTTTGTACCACAGCTTGTTTGCCAAAATTATAAGTATAGGCACTTTTGGCAGGGACAAGCAAAATTATTCCCAACTGCAAACCGAAAGGTAATAGAAATCGCCACCAAGGAAAATTAGATGTTCTAGAAGTAGTCATATGTTTAACTTTGGGAATTTAGATTACTTAAATAACGCTCAAACCATAGCCCAGCTAAAATTGCAGCAATACCGCAGATGAAAAGAGCGATCGCTTTTAAAATCAGATCGGTGTTATATTCAAACATTCGTGAGAAAATTTGCAGAATTAGTAAAATTATTCCTAGCCAAAAGTTAAATCTTCGTCCTTCCTTCACTGACTGACTGATTAAAATTATTGCTAGTGAAAACAGCAGCAAATTAAAGATTATTGTTCCCGCTATACCCAGTGGACTTACGGCAAGATTAAACCAAATCAAGCCAAATATAAATATTAAAGTTACACCAACATAAGTGGAGTTGCGATCGAGTCTCCAAGGTAAATTGCTAGTCCTTCTAACTCCTAATTGCCACCAAGCCCAAATGCTGAAAATAGTAAAGATAGCTGGTGCAATTAACGATGACCAAGGAACAAAATCGATGAATTTACCAGATTGAGCGGCATCGAAATTGCCATCCCAGAAATTAAATGAACACAGATAAAAGAGAGTGCCTAGATAAAAAACCGCCAGCTTGCGATTAATAGTATCTAAATTAGGGTCTGAATGAGAAAATAGTAAATTATCGCGATAACTCCAGAGTAAACCTGGAGGGAGAACAAATAAGAAGGCAGGAAGAAAGCTTTTATTAGATAAATCGGCAATATCTAAATAGTGAGCCAAATTTATTCCTAAAGCTAAAACAATTAAAACTGAACTTAAACCAAAAATCCAACGAGAGCGACAATAATAAGCTAAAGGAATGAACAGGAAGGCGATAATTAGGGACATTTGCTGCATGACTAATCCCAAATCTGCCCTGTTCCAAATCGTATCTTGGGAGATCTCTAAACAGTAGGCGATCGCCATCAAGACAACCGCCATTAAGCCCAATGAGGTTAATCTCAAACCAAAAGCCATACTCCACACTCCCAAACCCCAAATCAGATACAGGGTGTAGACTGAGCCAGTCTGATGAAACATCTGAGACATTAAGCCCAGATTTGCCCCCAAACTCAAAGCACCAAGCAGTAACAATCCTTGTCCTAGACGCGATTTCCGCTCATCAGGCGACCGCCATAAATGAAACCCTGCAAAATTAGTGCCGATAAATAAACTCAGCAGCAATAAGACCTTGATTGGTCTAGACCATGCTTGCCAGTTGGCAGCCACAAAAGTAATAATTCCTAAACCCAGAAGAATAAAACCCAAGCCTAAGACAATAACAATAAAGCGATCGCGCGAAGCCGAATCTAACTCTTCCAAACGATAACGGGTCGCTAATTGCTCATATACATCTGGACTAATTAAACCTTCCTCTTGCCATTGCTTTGCTTCTTGGCGTAACTGGTACCTAAACTTTTCTGAAGCCATAAGATCGAGAGCGAAAGATACCAGAATAACTCACTTTTCTTAAAGTTCGTCAAAGGCTTATAGCCTATAGCTTATAGCTTTAAAATACTAAAGTAACAATATACGGCAGCAATAATGGAGATAGTGTTTGCTACGGCAAGTCAACTGGCGCAGATGATTCGGGATAAAGAAGTTTCAACAGTAGAAGTTTTAAATGCTTATTTAGAACAAATAGCCAAGCATAACGATAAGATAAATGCGATCGCGACTCTAGATGCAGAAAGAGCAAAAACAAAAGCTAATGAAGCTGATGAAGCATTAGCCAAAGGTGAAAACTGGGGAACGTTACACGGTGTACCAGTTACAGTCAAAGATACCTTTGAAACAGCAGGATTATTAACTACCGCAGGTTATAAGCCTCTTAAAAACCATATTCCTAAACAAGATGCAACGGTTGTAGCGCGTCTTCGCCAAGCGGGAGCGATTATAATCGGTAAAACTAACCTTGCAGAAATGGCAAGTGATTATCAAAGTACTAACGACCTTTTTGGACGGGTCAATAATCCTTGGAACTTAGATTACACTCCTGGAGGTAGTTCTGGAGGTAGTGCAGCAGCGATCGCTGCTGGTTTTTCAGCTTTAGATTTGGGTAATGATGCTTCTGGTTCAACTCGTCAGCCAGCACATTTTTGTGGTGTGTATGCTTTAAAGCCAACAGATCGCCGTATATCAACAGCAGGACATATTCCCGAAGCACCAGGAATGACTAAATGTATTCGTCAGTTAATGACCGTTGGTTCTTTTGCTCGTTCGATTGAAGATTTACAATTATGTTTATCCTTAACCGTGGGTGCAGATCTGCGACAGCCAGATGTTTTTCCTGTCCCTTTAGATACAGTTGAGGATAAATCTTTACAAGATATACGCATAGTATGGTCAGATAGTTGGGAGAAAATGCCCCCAACTTCGGAGATAAAAAAAGCAATTAATTTAGCCGTTAACAAACTTAAGCCAGTATGTGCAGATATGGAATGCTGGACATCGCCCCCATTTAACTTACAAGAAGCATTTCAGGTTTGTAATCAACTAACGGCACTAAATTTCGTTTACTCTCAACCAGTCGATTTCGATGCCAGTAAAAAAACTTTACCTGTTATGTTTCGAGAAGCTACTCAGGGAGATAAAGAACTACGAGATCTAAGTAATTTGAGTCAGTTCTTACCCTCATTACTCAATCCTTCTCTCAAACAATATTTTGAACTTTTGACCCAACGCGATCGCTTTATTGCCCAAATGGACAAAGCACTAGAACCATGGGATGTTTGGCTATGTCCCGTTGCCATGACAACTGCATTTACTCATCGTCCTCAAGGTGCAGTGATTGAAATAGAAGGACGCAAAGTTCCCTATTTTCTCGCTAATGGCGGCTACACAATGTTGTTCAATCTTACAGGACATCCTGTAGTCGTAATTCCGATTGGGCAAACTACAACTGGATTACCTATCGGGATGCAAATTGTGGGTAAAAGATGGCGAGAAATGGAATTACTGGCGATCGCCGAAAAGCTCGATGAAATAGTTGGTAATTTTCAACGTCCAAATTTGTAAATAAGATTATTCTTTGAGCATGGGCTAAAATCAAAAAGAGTATCAGATTCCAATGTTTACTGCTCCTGATTTATGACTGAACTGCTTCGACAGGCGATCGCTCAGATTGAAAAACTACCACCCGATCAGCAAGATGCGATCGCGACTCGGTTTTTGGCTGAACTGCAAGATGAACAAAAATGGGAAACTAGTTTTGCAGCGACGACCGATGATCAGTGGGATCAGATGGCTGCAATGGTACGAGATGAGTATGATGAGTTGCTAAAACGGATTTAATTTAGGGAAAAGATGGCAGGACACGGAACTATTAGCGATCGCCGAAAAGATCGATAAAGTAGCTGGCGATTTTCAAAATCCATGCTTGTAACTAATTGCTTTTTCTATTTTCGTTAGAATCAATCTAAAAGCAGTTAAAAAAAGCGATCGCACTAATGAAGCAAATACCAACGGTTAAGAGTACTTCTGGTTGGCTGAGAAGCATCCGCCAGATAAATGCTATTTTACGACCTCTAGAGTTCATGGAGAAGCGCACTCAGAAGTACGGGGATTTTTATCAGGTAACATTTAAAAATTCTCCGCCAACGATCATGACGAGTAATCCTCAAGCTATTGAAGAGATTTTTACCGCTTCGACTGATACGTTTGAAGTTGGTAAGGGCAATAAAATGTTGAGCTTTCTAGTTGGGGATAATTCGTTACTGTTATTAGATGGTAAAAAACATAGAAATCGCCGACGTTTGTTGATGCCTCCTTTTCATGGAGAATCTCTACAAAAATGTAGTGAGCAGATAGTTAATATAACTAATAAAGTTTGCGATCGCTTAGAAACAGACAAGCCTTTTAAAGTACGATCTGTAACGCAAGAAATTACGATGCGAGTAATTCTAAGCGTGGTATTTGGAATTGATTCTGGAGAAAGATATGACCGACTAAGAAAGTTGTTAACCACACTTTTAGAGACTTTTAATACTCCTCTAAATTCAAGTTTGATCTTTTTTCCTTGGTTACAAAAAGATTGGGGTAAATTTAGTCCTTGGGGTCGTTTTGTGCTTTTACAACAAGAAATTAGAACTTTAATCTATGCAGAAATAAAAGAAAGACGAGAATTATTAGCTTCACAAAATCTAGAAACTAAAGACATTTTTAGTTTGTTGCTATTGGCAAAAGATGAAAATGAGGAAGGAATGACAGATGAGGAATTACACGATGAATTAATAACTTTATTGTTTGCTGGACATGAAACAACTGCTTCTGCTTTGGCTTGGCTTTTCTATTGGGTTCATTATCTTCCAGAGGTACAAGAAAAATTGCGTTTTGAATTAAATTCTTTGAGCAACAGCTTAAATTACCAAGAAATAAATAATTTAGCTTATTTAAACGCAGTAGTTTCAGAAACTCTGCGAATTTATCCGATTGCTGCGGGAACTTTTGCTCGCCTGCTTACTAAGCCAATGTCTGTCATGGAATATGATTTTGAACCTAATACTTGGTTGATGATTTCTATTTATTCTCTACACCACCGAGAAGATTTATATCCTAATTCCAAACAATTTAATCCTCAAAGATTTTTAGATAAAGCCTACTCCAATTACGAATATCTTCCTTTTGGTGGAGGAAATCGCCGTTGCATAGGCTCTGCTTTAGCATTACTAGAAATGAAATTAGTAACGGCGACAATTTTATCAAGGTTTAAATTAAACCTAACAAGCGATCGCCCTATGTTACCAGTGCGTCGTGGTTTAACTATTGCTCCTCCATCCTCTTTTAAAATGAGGGTCGAGAGTAAGATTAACCAACGCTCAGAGATTACTCCGTCATTGTACAATCAATAATCTTCCTCATCCCTCATCCCTCAAAAATCACTGCCAATCTGACCAATCCTGATTAAAGATAGAAGTATCAGGAAATGCCGTCGGGTTGCCACTTTGATCTAGCTTTTTCTTCAAAACTTGTAACTTTTTCTCTTTAACAAAGTCTTGGTCTACCAATTGGTAAGGCATAATTTCTTCATCTAAGCCAAAATCGGCTGTTATCCCCGCAGCAGCACCAGAAGACCATTCAAAAGAGTGAACGCGATAAGCAGCAGCAGCAATATGACTAGTGGCAATACTTTTACCTGTGACAATTAAGTTGTCAATTTTTTGAGGAATCATGGCTCTTAGAGGAATTTGGAAGGGATAAGCCTGTCCTCCGCCTTTTCTCTCTCCTTCCCTTTCGGTATTACCTGCTTTTTCTGGAGGACTTTGATTCATGCAGGGATGAAAATCGATCGCATAATGACCAATTCCTACAGAATCAGGATAGATACTGGCACGAGTGCGTTGTTTAATTTTCTCAATGTTCAGATTTTTGTTACTTACCGCTTCTACTCCGTCTATTTTTGTCCACAGTTGACGATAAGTTTGTGAGTCAAGATTTTGCTTATAATATTGATCTTTGTAGTCAGCCCGTGAAATATCAATTTCTGTGACGCTAAAGCCTTGAGAGTAGCCAGGATATACTCGACCGATAATTCTTCTACCTTCACGAATATAAGGGTATTTGGATAAACCATATTCTGTACCCATGGGCGAGTCCATTCCAGTTAGTAATTGATTATTGGGATGAGGCTTTTTGACATCATCCCCTAACTGAGAATCCGTTGTTCCCTCTACCAACCAATAGAAATAACCTAAGGCGTGATCTTCTCCTTTATTTAAGGTTGCAGCACGCAACCCTCCTAACCAGCCTCCAGGTGCAAGTTGACCTAGAGTTTTTAACTGCTGACGGGTATAAACCAAATTGTCTTTTGCCGTACCTGGACGATAATCATTACCCCAAGTCCAATTCTGCATGGAAATATCTCCAGGGGTAGGCGCGGTAAACTCAATACCGCCAAATTTTTCTAACTTTCCAGTTTCAGGACTCCAAATACGACGATAAGTAAAGACCAAATCGAAGTCTGCTAATCTCTCTAGTTCATAACTGTAATAATTTTGATGTTCGCCATAAAAAGGTGGCTTTTTATGTTCTTGCTCATCTTTGGTGGCTTCCATGGCAAAGGTGTAGGTAAAACCTTGAGTACAGTATGGATCTCCTTTTGAACTAGAAGACGAAGGCTCAAAAGAAGAACTAGGATCGATGCCCAAACGGTAGGGAACATCTGTCAATGCTATAATTTCTCCTGTTTCGGTAGCTTCTATAACATACCAATCGGCAGCTTTAGCCGAAGATGAGGCGGGGACAAAACGAATAGTTTCTTTATTGAATAGACTAGAATCTTTGTAGGTATAAGCATCTTCAATAGTGCGAGACAAAGGCAGAGTATTCAGACCCAGATACTCATTCTTAGGACTATGCTGAATTGCTATTGCGCTGGTGATTTGTTTGCCTGTGCCTTCTCCTTTAACGGCTTCAATTTTTAAATCTTTGATAACAGTAGCAGGAAACCATTTTAAAGTGCCTTTTCCTTTTGCTTCGGCATCTTTTAACTGTTCCCACATTATTTTGTTAGCATCTTTAGGCAAAAAGCAAGATTCACTTACCCAACACTCACCAGGATTTAGTTTGCCGTAAAACTTTTTGATTCTGTTTCTCAATTCCAAATAACCACGGGGATAGAAAAGACGTGAACGTTGAGTTGTCCTTTCATCTAGTGCCGAAGTACCCTGAGCGGAAATTTGTCCTCCTACCCAGTCGGTAATCTCTGTCATACAAACTGTTCTGCCTGCTAATAAAGCTTCATAACTAGCTGCTACTCCCGATAATCCTCCGCCAACTACCAATAATTCACATTCGACCGTGCGATCTATAGTGGGAGGTGAAACTGCTTTAGCTGATAATCCTGAAGCTTCCCAAATTAATAAACCCAGCGATATTGAAGCTAGGGATTTGATCCAACTTAATGACACTTTGTACCTCCTCATGTCCAAACGACTCAACTAATATAGTTCCCAATAACGAAGTTTTTTTGCCAATTTTTGACCAAATCTATTTTTTGTGTCTTTTGATACTGATTTATAATAGGCTAAATGGCGTTCCCAGATAAAAAACACTACTTCTAGAATCCACAATTAGAATTTGTCCAATTCATTATTAATCAACTTATCTGTTCTATTTGATCGACCTACGGGAATTGCTACCTATGCTAAAAATGTTATTCATAGTCTTGACAGCTTGAATCCTACTCTTTTGTCTTCTCAAGATTTTGCTGGTTTTGACTGTTATCCTATTCCTGACAATATGTCTCCTGCCCAAGGCAGCAAAGGACATCTCAAGCGTTTACTTTGGACTCAGTTTCAGCTACCTCAGATCTATAAAACCTTAAAAGCAAATTTAATCTATTCGACTATACCCGAAGCACCTCTGTATAGCCAGTGTCGCTCCGTGGTTATGTGCCATGATTTGATTCCTTTACGTTTTCCCCGCGCCGCTTCGCCTCTAACCAACTACTTTCGCTATGTTGTCCCGTTGGTATTAAGACAAGCCGAACATATTATTTGTAATTCTGAATCTACAGCAAAAGATATCGTTGATTTTTATGGCATTGAAGCTAACAAGATTACGCCAATTTTATTAGGATATGACACTGCTAATTTCTATCCCAGAGATGTATCAACCTCTTCTAAACAGCCCTATTTTTTATATCTTGGTCGTCAGGATACTTACAAGAATCTGGAGGGTTTGTTAACTGCTTTTGCAGACATAGCCAATTCAGACTATCATTTAGCGATCGCTGGTTCAACCGACCTCCGTTTTACCCCCAGGCTTAAACAACAAGCAAAAGAATTAAAGATTGAAGAACGTATTATTTGGCTAGATTACCTAGATTATCAGGAGTTGCCCGTTGTTATCAGTGGTGCGATCGCGCTTGTTTTTCCTACACTTTGGGAAGGGTTTGGACTTCCTGCCCTAGAAGCAATGGCTTGTGGAACTCCTGTAATTACTTCTAATTTGTCTTCTCTACCTGAGATTACGGGAGATGCTGCAATTTTAATCGATCCTTACGATACTAATTCCATAACCTCGGCGATGATTGAGATTGGCGAAGATGAGCAAATGCGATCGCTGGTTAGCCAAAAAAGTATTCAACAAGCGCAAAAGTTTACCTGGGCAAAAACAGGCATAGCTACCAAAGAAGTTTTAGAACAATTTCTTGATTGATAATTTTGCCAATAAAGTTAAAATTACCAGATAGTTCAATCTGCTCCTATTGACTTGCTTAATTATTTATGATCGATCCAGATTACCCTGATGTAGTTCTAGCTTTTGTTTATCGAGATTTCGAGATTAAGATTGCTCGCGATCAGTGGCAAGGAGAAGATTGTTTTACTGCTTGGGCTGATTACAGTCTTGGTAGTGCGGTTGCTGTACCCTATGCGATGACCACTAAGTTAGCCATCAGAAACGCTAAACGCTGGGTAGATAGAAGAATGCAAATATAACAGCGTAAAAATTAAAATTAAATAGGCGTTGGTGAATCCGTAATGCTAAACCTATATTTTGCTTATCAACTGAGAATATGCAACTTTTAAAAGCTAAAAGCTACTAACAGTATTATTTTGAGCAAGGAAGCCCGCGTCGCCGAAGGGCGCAAGGGCAAGTCTTGCTGTTGTATGTCATTACTGTCTTGAACGAGTTGCTCATTGAGGGAAACCCCCACCGCAAGCGTGGAATAAGCTTGGGAAACCCAAGCATTTCCGCTTGCAAAGACCGCACTCGTTGGCTAAATCACCAACGCCGTAAATTATTCATGACTATAGACAAAATAAATACAAGTGTTTATTGATCGACTATTTTCTTGAACAACTGAAATTATTTTCTGCTTAAATCAAACTTATGCAATAAGTGATCTTTTAGCTTTGTATTGGCATGAGCATTGATATACTCTAGCTGCTGATTATCAATTTGGGCTTTAAGACTTTGCCTTTGCTCCCAGTTTTTAGTCGATTGGCTATAGAGCGACTCAAACTCAAAATTACTATCGATTTCTAGAAAATTGATTAATGCTTCAAAGTGTTCTCGATCATAAGCAAAAAGCCTTTCATATTCACAGACAAACAAGTTGTCTTGCTGACTATGCTTAACATATTTCCAGGTTCTAGATAAAGAGTCATTCCAATGGATTACTGCTTTTCTATAATCGGCATCTTCTGGCCACTGATCTTGAGGGTTAGCGGCTCTAACATTATAAGATAAGGCTACATCTACAATATCTCTAATGATAAAAATCCATTTTACATTATTAAATTGTTCATTTATTTGAGCATAAAACTTATAATAATGAGGATATTTATCTCCTAAAAACACATTATCCCGTAGCTGGTATTTGGAAACCAAATTTTTATAAAATGTCTCCCACATTATATTGGTTTGTTCTTTTTTTAGATCGAAGAAATATTGCGAACTAAAAGCATCAGGATTAATTTTATGAATGTTTTCTGGAGTAGCGTAATGCTTGTATCTTTCCATGCCGATCGCAATCGACGGATGATGATTGAGCAAATTAACTAAGGCAGTAGTTCCAGAGCGAGGGCATCCACAAATAAATAAATAGTTTTGTTTTTCAGTCATAAGTTTTTAGTTACCAAGCAAAATATAAACATCTTAGCTTAACCGATACAGAGAATATTAGCCTACAGAATTTTACTTTAAGAACTCGATTTTGATGTATACATCATTAGCTTCAAACCCTAATTTTGTTTTTTAGGAACAATTTGATCTAAATATAATCATCAAGAAATTTTTGATATTGCCGATAAAAAATCAGGTAACATGAATTACCTGATTTCTGAGAATTAGCTGCCAGCCAAGGATTTTTGGAAAATACTAATATAAGTCTCAGCGTAATGAGACATTAGATATCGATCCAAAATTAATTTTTGAGCATTAGCTGCAACTTTATCTAACTCCTGATGATTATTAATAGATTTAATGAGCGCCTGACGCCATGCAGCCTCACTATTGTCTACCAAAAATCCATTGACACCAGATTCAACTACTTCTTTGTAAGGAGTACAGTTACTAGAAATACTAGGTAAAGCAGCAGCAGAATACTGGAGGAACTTCAGCGGGCTTTTGCACTGATTAAACTCTGTCTCTACCAAAGGTGCGATCGCTAAACTAAAGTTATTAGCAATACTGCGAAACCAGTCTATAAACTGAGGATAGTGACGGCATTGGGAAGGAATATCGATTCTCTTGTACCAGGTTGATTCATTTTTTTGTGTTGGGGTTTCACCGCCGATGACATATAGCTTATGAGGGTATCCTTCTTTTGCTAGCTGTTCAAATACTGGTTTGACAAGAGCCAAATCTTCTCCGTGGGTAGGGTTGCCCATATAGAGAATTTTAATTTCTTCAGCAACATTTTCTTCACCTTCTGCCTGGTTTAAAGCCTTTGCCTCTATGGGTCTAAACCAGGCATACTCAGGAATAACGTTAGGAATCACTACAATATTGCTATTGTACTGGCTCATTTTCGCCTTTAAAGGTTGAGTACTAACTATTACGGTGGTTGCTGCTTGAGCGATCGCTTTTATGCCCATTGCAGTTTGAGCATAAACTCCCGCAGGATCTTTGGCTACGGGGACGTTAATCAAATCATCATCAATTTCCCAGACAATAGGTAAATTGCGCTCTCGGCATTGCTGAATAAATCGCTCTGCAAGGTAAGACTTAATTATGTTTCGCTGTACCAATACCAGATCTATTTCCAAGGTGTTCAATCTGTCATATAAGAAAGAATCAATATCAATAAACTGAAAGTGTATTTTTTGAGCTACGGCATGACATTTTAACCACTCTAAAACTCGAATATGAGTAGAAGGATTTGACTGATTGTTGGCATTTCGATGGACAAAAACGCCGACTTTAATATACTGCGATTTACTGGCGAAATGCTTGGCGAAAGGTAAGGAAGACTGCACAACGCGCTGATAGAGATGGTGATATTTTTGTGCCATGGTGGCAATGGTGTTTTGTCGTCCATAGGATAGCTGCCAGCGATTAACTTCTTCTACTTTACTCATATATGCTTCGTTGTCAGCAGCTATCTGAAGCAGTTTGGCATATATTGACTGGGCTTTTAAGCTTGGCTCGATTAGCCAGCCACCGCCATGTTGCTCGATACGTTCTTTTACTGCCCCTAAAGCGATCGCAATTACGGGTACGCCACTCGCCCAAGATTCGGTTAAGGTATGGCAATAAGTTTCAGGCCAGATAGAAAAGACACCAATATAATGAGGCTTAATTTGACTAACTAATTGGCCAAAATTTTCCCGCTGATAGCGACCGTGATAAGTACCAACTTGAGCATCTAAGACATCAGCTTTAGTTCCTAGAAAATGAAGCTCTAATCTATTTTCAATATCTAGGGCTTTAATTTGGGCGATTAAATTTGCTCCTTTGGCAGACTGAATATTACCTGGAAAGAGAATACGTAAAGGTTCGCTGTCTAGGGGATAACTAACTGAAAAGGCATTGCCTTTATTAGTTAATTGGCGAAAGTCTCGACCGTGGGGAATAACTGCAAAATCTCGCTGCTTTAATTCTGGATAAATATCCTCAAGTAATTTTTTGGTAGAAGCTGATGTGGTAACAAAGGCATCTGCATAGGGCAGCATATCCGCAATCATTTCTCGCCAGGCATTGATAAATGAGTGTTTTAACCTGCGTATATGATTATGCTTTTTCCATAGCGGTACTTCACAGTCTGCTGCGGTATTGGTGCAGTTACCACCACAAAAAACCTGGTTCTCATCCAGCAGGTTAACTGTGGGACATACGGCATAAAAATCATGAAAAGAAAAGATTACCGTAATTCCTAGCCGTTTAGCTACACGACACAGAGAAAGACTATGCCAGGCTATGTGTCTTACGTGCAGAATTTCGATGCTGTACTTGATTAACCAATCACCCACAATGTCTTCGTATTCAACAGATTGATGTGCCGTTAGGGTGATGGGCGACTGTAGTTGCACAGTTTCACAGGCAACATCTTCTTCATTCCTGGTATCGTAAAGAAAGATTTCTGTGGCACTACACCGCAAAACTAAAGGATGATAGCGATCGCTCAAGCCATTCATTAAATCCTGATTAGTTTGAGGTGTCCCTCCAGTTTGAGTCGAAATAACATACAGAATTCTTTGACGAGGCTGATAGACGGGAGTTGACCATTTTCCTTCAATTAGCTTCCTCACTCCATAGCGCATCACGTTCATCTGGGGTGAATGCACAAATACGCCAACTCGCCCTCGATAGTCAGGATAACGTTCGTCCACTACGTTACGCCCCGTATCATATAGACTAGTTTTTTCATCGCGAAAGCTTGCCGATCTCACATGATATACCAAGGTGCGATCGTCA
>JBBSPC010000118.1:0-16190 GCA_038259125.1 Chroococcales cyanobacterium
CCTAGACAATGTTTTGACACTGTGTTGACCCTGTGTAGGCTATAGAGCATTAAAAATCCCTTAAACGCTGGATAGGGCATTTAAGGGATTAAGAGCCGTTGTAGGGCATTCTAGGGCGTGTAGCGGTATGGAAGGGTTGGGAGTGTGTAGGCGATTTTAGGTGTGGTTGGGGAATGTTTAAGAGGGTTTAAGTGGGTTGGGAAAGTGGTTTAGGAAGGGCACTTTTTTTTAGGTGTTTTTGCTGCACCAACATTATAAAAAGCAATGTTATTAAGGAAGGCTAGCAGTATATTGTATTAAACCTAAAAGCATATTACTTATAAACGAATTTAATTCAAAGTTAAATAACTAATTTAGCTTAGTAGGTAAATACAGAATTGATAACTTTTTTAGACAAAAAAAACAGTGTTTAAACTAATAGCATTATTTTCTGGGTTGGCTTTATTAGGTGTAGCTGGCGGGTATTTAACTGTCAAATATCAAGAAGGTGATATCAAGATTTTTGAGTCTTTTATTACTCCTAGCCCTACCATTTCGTCAGAAGTCACTAATGATAACATTCAGTTAATTCAAGAAGCAGAACACCGAAAAAATATCAAAGAACAGGTAAAAGCTGAGGTATTAGCTGAATTGGAAAATCAACGTGTCGTAATTGCAAACCAACAAGAAGCACAAAGACAGGCTATTTTACAGCAACAAGAAGTAAAAAGACAGGCTATTTTACAGCAACAAGAAGTAAAAAGACAGGCTATTTTACAGCAACAAGAAGTACAAAGACAGGCTATTTTACAGCAACAGAAGGAGATTTATCTAAAACAGCAGATAGAACAATCAAGAATTATGGATTTACAAAATAAATGTAAAGAAATAAAAATAAAGACTCTTAAAAGTACTAACAAACTTAAGGAGGCTTTAATAGGAAGTGGAGACAACATATATACTCAGTTTGGTGATTCACAAATTGAGTCTATTAAGGAGTTAGGAGACATTGAATATCAAAAATGTTTACAAAATATTAAATAAGAGTTTTTATGTCTCAATTATAAAAACAAATAATTCTGACTAATCAGTGTCAAATCGTTGTAGGCTGTGGATCGCAGGGTCTACAGTCTAACGATGAAAATCAATCGGCACGGACGCGCTAAGGTTCTCACACAGTCAGAGATACAGCTAATTTTCAGTGATGGCTTAGACAATAACCGCGATCGCGCTTTGTTCGGTGTCTGTCTATTTAGTGCCTGTAGAATCCGCGAAGCCTGTACCCTGCTGACTCAAGACATTTACACACCAAAGGGTATTGTTAGACCCAGGCTGATTATTAGGAAGTCAAACACCAAGGGGAAACTTGCAACTAGGTCTATCCCAGTGATTGAAGACTTACGGCGGTTACTGGTTGAATACTACCCGTTGGCAGCAGATGATTATCTGTTTCCCGGTCGTAGTGATGGACACATCAGCGAGGATTCAGCCGCTAGGATTTTGAGAGTAGCTTGTCAGCAAGTAGATATTTTTGGAGTGAGTAGCCATAGCTTTAGAAGGACTGCTTTAACTCAGATGAGTAACGCTGGCATACCTCTGAGAGTTATTCAGGAAATCTCAGGACATCGGAATTTAGAACAGCTACAGAGATATTTAGAAGTGACTGAGGATCAGGTATTGGGAGCGGCGGCAAGCTTGGCTATGCTGTCACCTGTTGGTGAAAATGTCGGGAAATATGGCTTTCCCGACATCACACAAAAAGCTTCTAATTCTGTGTAGTCAACTTGATAAAATCCTTGATGTTTCCCTTCCCTCTGTTGTGTTGGTAGCTGTAGCCTTTTTGAAGATTGTAATCATGGACGTTTAACCGACCTTCATCAGAATTAAGGTATTTGTTAACAACTTCAGTTCTAGAACCCGTCAAGTCCTTCAGAGATTTTGTATTTATCGCCCACTGGTATTTTGTTTCAGCTTGGCGTTCGTTGTAAAGCTTGATCGCGTCCACGGCTCTACGAATTTTTTCTAATCCACTGTAGGGGATATTCGAGCCAAATAATTCAGCGTTATTTAGTTCCGAAACATCTTTAACCTTTAGTTGCTTAACAGCCACATCTGATTGAGTTATCTGAGTCTCTGTAGTTATTTCTGATATTGGATCAGGAGTTTTATTTTGGATAATTACAACCTCCTTGACTAACTTTCCTTCCTCAAATTGTTGTCCTATTTTTGCTAATCTGATTAGTTCATCCATCCTGCTAACACTGTCAGCGAAGGGTAAAAAATCCCTGTTGTCAATTGTGTTTTTAGCAGCTTCCGATATTCTTATCCGTGCATTTACAATGTGGTTTTCTGTAGGTTTGATAATTTCCTCATTCAAGCGCTCTACCCAAACTCCTCTAGTCATTGGCTTACCTTCTTTGTCGCACACTTGGTAATCTTCATAGTTTGTCGCTGTTGCATCACTAACGTGACCAAGCCGTTCGGTAATGAATTGATTAGTTGATTGCTTCCAAGGACAAAATAAGTAAATAGCGATTGCGGCGTAACTAGCTCGAAGATTTTTAGCCGATAACTCTGTTTCTCCCATAGGTGGGTTAAGCAAATCTGAGAAGAACTCCTTAACTTTGGAGTTCATTTTATTGTTCTTACCACTATCAACTTCGGCTAATGTTTCTTTTTTTAATGCCTTTATTTCTGGCATTCTCCGAAGTCTTGCCAAGGCATCAACTACCTTGTAGGACTCGATTAACGTATGTGTCGGGTAAGGTTTTCTATCTTCTCCTTTGTTCTTAATCTGTCCGGTGAATTCAACTTCAAATTGACTTAGCTGTTTAAATTGGGCTGTAACTAATATTTCTGATGGACGGCGACCCGTAGCAGCGATTAAACCTGCTGTAAGCTCTTTGTAATCAGTGGATTGTAATAATTTTTCAATAGTTTCTTGATATTCGTCGATACAGGTAATAGGTTCTAAATTGCTGCGTTGTTCTTTTTTGCGTTCGTTTGTAGGCGCTTGCCTTTCTGCATGGAAATCAGCAGGATAGTTCATGAAAAGCAAAGAAAAATGCTGTTGTATAATGCCTTCTTTGGTCGATTGTGGATAGGTGTCAGTATCAGGCATTTCACCTTTTTCAGTTTTGTAAGCTTGCCATGCTTTTATTGCTTTGCGAATTTGGCTCATATTGGTAGAAGCTGAATTTTTCCAGCCTACACCTGTATCAATCCGATTTTCAGTTTGAAGCCTTTTAGCTGAATTTTCTTGGCAGATGCTTTCATACTCAGCTTTTTTGGATAGACAGTAATCCCCAATTGCTTCTTTACCTGATAATCCATCCAAACCTTTTAAGAATTCTGAAACCCAAGTTTTCAGCCATGTTGTACGAATATTTTTTTCTGTGAATCTGCTGTAGTCGATTTTCATATCTTTGTACGCTTGCTTAACTTTGTCCACTATAACAATAACTTTGTACGGTCGTCAAGATAGCGTACAAAGTTTAGTGATCAAACAAAAATATTAAAAAAAGCTAAGGGAGGTTGTTAGCCTCCCTTAGCTTCTACTCACTTTGTCAAATGTTTTTGTGGCTGTGTTACGGAGTTAACAGGTTGATTTGTCAATCTTCCCGCTACGGTTCCCACCCCTAAAAGCCCGATCATGCTGAAAATGATTAACTTGATTGGTAAATCATTAAAACTAAAAACGTGTAGTGAACGCTTTTCAAACTCCCAATTAACCATCATAAATTGCACTGGATTAAAATCAAACCACTCTTTACTTTTGATTAACTGAACATTACATTGGCTAAATTGTTGATGTAATTCGCCTTCTACATTTGCCATATCCTCTACATAAATAGTCTTGAGAATTTTGACATTACAAGGTGGTTGATTGCTATGAAATTTATTAAGTCTAGCTTCTGGATCTCTAGATAACCCAATTTTGCAACGACGGAGGTAACAACCAGGTATTAAGCCGTGAAAGTTTTCAGCTTCTATTAGATAAATAAATCCTGGCTCGTGGTCGTTTCTAGGTTGATAAACAATAGTCGAAACATCGTCAACATCATTAAAGTTCATATATTTATTTCCAGATTATCCTATTACTAACTGTGCGTTTCTTGCAGTCTAAACAGCGATATCTATCATCATTTTGTAACTTTAGATTTGTGCTTCCACAGTGGGGACAGTGGGGACTTGTACCATTCTGGCAACTACCCTCTATAGTCGGAATTGGTGGCAACTCTGCCATTATGCCAGTGCTTACTGTGTAAGGTTTTGAGCTATCGCTTACCAGACCGTTACCACTCATACCAGGAGCTTTGGCAAGCCTTACCAATCGCTTTGTTTCCTCTATTTCTTGATAGTTAAAACTGACTTTATCAAGGTTAGGTAAAAAGTAAAGCTTGGGTGAACGAGAATCAACTACCAAGGCTACTCTTAATAATCTTGCATCGTCGGTAACTAACTCATTTTTATGCTCTATGTACTCTTCAACAGCATCTAAGTTTTTAATCAACTTAGCTAAATTTGATTCGCTATTTTTACCCTTGCCATAAGTGTTTAAGTAATGTCTAATTTTAGGAATGTCGATGATTATTTCAGTAAATAAACTTCTATCATCATTAGTAAAACCTGGGATTTGTTTAGTCATTACTGATTGACCCGACACAATCCAGCCGATGTTATTATGACCAAACTGTTTTAGAATTTTTTTAAGGTCTTCACCAGCCTTGAAAGGTTCACTGCAAGAATTAAGGGTATTGTCTAATTCATCCCATACCCAAACTTGAAAAAACTCACTCGCAAATTTAGGATTTTTAACTCTAAAATTTCCGTCGTCTAGGCAATCATCAAAAGACTTTATAGCGGCTGTGGTGTCACCATACTTTAGAAAAGGTTCTAACGGATAATTACTATCTTTTAACGAGCCAATAGCACCGGGATAGCTGACTGTAACCAGAGTATTTTTAACTCTCTCACCTTTGCCAGTGTTACCGCGAGTGCAACCAGCTTTGACTATTTCTGAAAGCATGACGGCTGTAGTTGGAGTTTTACCAACACCGGGATCTGCAATCAACCGATAGCGGATAGGATGACTGACCACATAGTTGATAAATTCGTCGGCACTGCCAACCATCAGTTTAATTTCATCTGCTTTGATAGCTGGTTCCATACGGTAGCTGACCACAACACAGTCGGTTATTTCTAGCTTGCGAACGCTGGTGATTTTGAATAACCTAAGCTTTTCAACAATTGTCTCAGAGTGCTTTAAAATCGCTTCTACAACGGCTTTAGGGTTAACAGAGCGTGAATAGCCATAACCAATGTCTACAACGCCTTCAGGCTTAATCTGGAAGCCCTTAACGCTCAAAGCTAACCTGATATCCGTAAACAAAATACGGGCTATTTCATTAGCAATTTTCCCGTTGTTATCAAAACCAAAATCACCATACACAGGTTCTACTAAATCACCTTGCAATTCGTGTTGTAGCATCCTTAATCGCAGTTCTAAACCATCCTTGACCTCTAGTAGTGCGTCGTAAGCTTCCTGATGTTTGGCGATCGCCCTGTCATGATGGTCTAAATACTGGCTATGGGTATTCAAAAGTAGATGCCGTTGCCCTTGATGCCGTTCGTAAACTTCTCTGACTAAAGATTGCATCTGTTCTATGACAGCAAAAGCTTCTTGTGTAAGTTCAAATTCTTTACCTACTTCTTGCTGGATAATTTGCTCTTTCTTGGCGGCGAACTCTTGAGTCAATTCGGTATCTAATCGTTGATTAAAGCTATCGCTAAACTCTTGTAATTCGGCTTCCTTGTTCTCACAAAGTTGGTTTAGTTCTCTAACTTCACCCTCTAACTCATTTATACGAATTAAAAAACGTTTATTGTTTTCACTCAACTCTAAGCTTTTGCTTGACTCTTGCTGTAACTGTAACTTAATCAAAGTTAGTTCAGTTTTTAGATCAGTGATAGTAGTCAACGCTGTATCTCTAGCGTTTTGGATATCTGCTTTTAGTTGATTAGCAGTTTCCAGCAGTGTTTTAAGTTTGGTATTCTCAATAGTTAAATAGCTGATTGAAGCTGATAACTTGTTTCTAACTGCATTGAGTTTAGTATCGTAAATAAAGGCTACGACACCACCACCAAATAACGCGCCACCAGTACCAAAGCCTATAGTTTGAGCCAAGTTTTTATTAGCACTACCTAACAATAAGCCACCAAGTAAACCTAAACCGCTTGCAGTTACTAACGAAAAAACTTTCTTAGACATGGTTAAATCTCCAATGTTAACGAGGCAGTAGGTTAACTACTGCCAATTTAATTAAGCTGATTTCAATGATTTATCACCAAGACTTTTGATAAAAGCTGATGTGTCTAACTGCGCTTGTTGGGCTTCATGGAATGCTTTCTCAGCTTTGGACTTTTGTTTACTCAACGTGGCTTCACTCTCAGCCAATGTGTAAGGTAACATAGCCTGTTTAACAGCAGTCTTATGAGACTGAGAGATGTAATCTACACCTTTTTTTAGTGTGATTTTTTGTTGTTTTTGTAATTCTATAAACTGTTGATAAACTTTCTCTATCTCACTTTGAGCAACTAAGCCAGATGCAAATGCCTTGGCTTTTTCAGCTAGTGCTTTGAACTGTGAACCCGCGTATTTATTCGCCCAAATTATTAACTCATTGTAGCGAATTCCACCTTCATACTGTGCTTTAGCATTCTCGTACTCTGCTACTGTTGCCTGATTTTTAATCTCTGGGTTTTTGACATCAGATATTTTTGTTAAATCAGGACTGTAAACATTAGCCGCTAGTTGATCTAGTGATGAGCGCTCAAAACCAGGAAGTGACACATTAACGGAACTCGTAGCTGAATCATAGGCTACAGCACCGTGTATTGTGGTTTCGGGTCTAGGGTCTTCTGAGAAATTAGTTATTACTGGAGTAGTAATACTTTTTTGACCATTGCTGTAAATTCTCGTGGTGTTCGTAGCTGTCACTTTTTGTCTATTTTCGACTGCTTTTCTAGCTCTAGAATTGGCATCCATGTTTATTACTCCTAGTCATTTTATGGGCTTCAAATTTAATTTTTAGCTTCGATATTTTCTCTTCGAGTTGCTGATATTTATTCATGAGATGCTCATCGATATCGAAGTAATCAGCCGTCTCTTGGATGTTCTCAGCACTCAATAGATCGTCTTTTTCTTGTTCCATAGCTTGAAGCTGGTAAGAAAGCTTTTAAACCTGCCACCGCACAGATGACAGGCAATTCTTGAACTAGCGGCGATTAGTGCCACCACGATGTAACGGTTCAGAAGGTTGGGAAGTAGCGGCTTGTGCGCTTTTAAGGGCTGCTAAATCTGCAACGGTATTAAAGAAGCTACCAACGACGTAAACAACGATTAAAACGGATATAATTCGCATAAGTTCAATTACTTGTTGAATGGGCAACTGCGGTTACTTTCTCAGGGCGATCGCAGTTGTTAAAAGTCTTCTATCAATCCAGCTAACTTGTTAATAATCGGGTCAATTTCTTGCTGTAGCTGTGTTTGTTCAAAGTTGGCTATAGCTTTAGGAGATGCAAGGGTAAGCTGATTTGTAGAAAGTTCTAAGGGTTTTGCAGACTGTTCTAAGGGCTTTATAGGCGATTCTAGAGACTTTGTAGGTGTTCCCCATCTGTACTGCCAGAGTAAGTAATTAAGGACTTCCGAAGGGCTACAACCCATCTCTAGCGCTAAATTAGTGATTAGTTGTTGGTGGTGTGATCTAACTGTGATTCGCATTTTTTACTGTTGTTGTAATTTTTCTAATGTCAATTGTTCGATTGTTGCGGCGGCGGCTTGCTGTTCTAACTCGAAAATTTTCAAGCCTTTCTCAACACCACGGGCTATTGCTTGCTGTGCTTCCAAATCTTCCAGCACAGCGTGATTGCTTTTGGCTCGATTAGCTTCTGTACCAATACGCTCTTTAATTGCGGCAATACGGTCTTGGACTGATATGTTGAGCGCGGCTGTGTTTTTTTGGATAGTTGCCAGTTTGTTTTCAAGAGCTTCTGTATGCCTTGCGGGAACTAATGCTGATCCTGATGCTTTGCTAGCCTGCTGTGGTTTTTGATTTTCGCTAGCTATTAAAGAGATATATTCGGCTGAAGTTTTGCAAGACTGCAACCGTCGCAACTCAACCAAGCATCTTTCGGAGTACTTACCCAAGCTTGGATTAAAAACTGTTTCAGCTTCCCAGAAAAAAGCCTGTTTAACTGTCTTAACTAGATTAAAGACTTGACGACGTTTCACGGTCAGAAGTGTAATAAGGTCGTCTACTGTGTAATGCACTGTGCATTGCTCTGTGTCTTGCACTGCTATTACATCAATATCTTGAAAGTCCTGATACATAAAGGTTTTTCCTTCATTACATAGTGTGAGTGTGCAATGCGTTATTGCATATCTAGATACTAACTTTATAAGTAATACTTGTCAAGTAGTATTTTTGATGTTATTCTAAAGGCTGGACTTAAAGCCATACTTAAGGAGTAGTACACTGTATGTTAAATTTAATGAAAGTTCTTTACACAAAAGAATTTCCGGGAGTTGGAAGCAAAATTAAAGAAGCTAGAAAAGCATCGGATAAACCTTTGACCTTACTTTGTGCGGAAGCAGGTATATCCAGTCCTCACTGGCATCGTATAGAGAATGAAAAAGTAGGTGAAGTGCCTATTGAAACACTAAAAAATATTGAAAAAGCTTTAAATATTGATTTAGGAATTGATTTAAATGATTAACCAGCCTGACAGACTTGACCGTGTAGAAGCACTTGCAGCCAGTAACACTGAAGCGATCGCCCAATTAACCAACAAAATAGACACTTTAACGGTTAAAGTGGATGATTTGACTGAAAACGTTAATTCATTAACAACTAATGTTGATCGTGTTCTAGCGCGTAGTGCAATTTTAGATGATGTACTAATTGAGTTAAGAGATTCCCACGAGTCACATCAGCGTAACTTTGAAGAACACCAACGTACTACCAATGCAGCCTTAAACAGTCTTGAGGCTATATTGCTTCGATTAATCAGAAACTTTCCTTAAAACCTATTTGAAAAAAATATGACAATAGTTAAAGGAAGCCGAAAAGAATTAAAGGCAATAGCAGATTTTATGAGTAATTTACCTCCTAAATCTTGGCAGGAAATTTGGAACAGCCTTAATCCTTTAGTAGCCACAAACATGAAAACAACATGGATAGGTACTGGTAAGTCTCTTGACGCATACTTTAGTGATCAGCCTAATCCTATCTATGATTTAGATATTTCAGAAGCTCATAAAGCCTATATACAGCGTGAAACTAGTTTCTACGCAACTTTAACGCTAGTTATGTTTGAAGCTGAAAAGTTTATCAGGCAGGAGGCATCAAAATTAGGAATGGATTTTGTAAAAAACTGGAGTCGAAAAGATTTTGTAAAAAACTGGATGATAGAAGATTGTGCAGAATCAATTTGGTTATATAGTCAGGAGTTCTGGGAATCTCAATCACCTAAAAAAGTCAACGACCGTTTGAAAGATTTAGGAAAAATTTCTAATGGTGAATTGAGTAATGAAAGAGCCAAAATTTTGTATAGTCGATGGGATTCTGAAGATTTAAAGCTTTGCAGACCTGAAAAACACATTCAAAAACCTTGGGCTTCTTTTTGTAACAATGTTTTCGGACTCTATCGTAAAGATATACCGTCTTTAGTTGCACTAGAAGCTTTAATTTTTAAACCTATACCTGATAAAATTTTTACCGCGAAATTTGCTATCAATAACGGTCAAAAAACCGTGTATCCCGGTCGTGGTAAAGGTAAGAAAAGTTCTTAACCTAGCCTTAACCATTATTCTTAGTGACTTTTGACCGTCAAAACTACTGGTTTTCAGGTTAAGTTAGATACATAGACATACAAAAGGAAAGCGCCTTTAAAAATCTGTCCGGTTGATGTTTCTTGCTTAGTTCGTCACTAGCCACACATCTTGCAACGTCTGATAAACGTTAGCACCTTCGAGTCCTTTAAAGACACCAAATCATTTTTTAATATACTTTCAGGTTAGCACGATCAGAAAAGTAGTACACCAGACGAATAGATAAAAAAAAGCGCTTTCCAACTACAAAATAGATTGGAAAGCAAATGAAAGTACCTTCATTATCTCATAATTCAAAGCCGTCTGACAAGTATTACACAGTAATACAATTCTGGAATCGCTTAGGGCTACAAGCCAGAAAGAATAAGAACTCAGAGCATTTAGAGCATTTTATAAGCTTGCCAGGGCGGGAAACAGTCGGAAGGGTCTTTAAAGCTGGTGACTGGCTAGGCATTCAATTCTACTCAGATTTTTCTAAAATCTCTCCGAAGCTCAAAGGTGATCAGAAACAACCGGATCTTAGTGGCTTAAAAATCGAGTGGCTTTACTCGCTGCTGCTTTCAGAGTTTTTACAGGTTCCTGAAGCTCATATTCTAGCCAAGCATGACGGTTTTGCAGTTTTCAACCCAATCAGCGAAAGCTTAAGCGCGGTAAAGGGAGGTCAAAATTAATGACATCCCTTTACCCAACCAATAGAAAAAATCCTTGTCCAGTTTGTGAAAACACTACAGGTAACTGTAGGACTCATGTAGAAGAAGAATTGATTCTCTGCATGACCTACGTGGACACCAAAAAATTTGATGTAATCGACGGGTTTAAATGCTTAGGAATAGATAAGAGTGGCTTATGGTCAATTTTCAAGCCCATTGAGCTAGATACTTATCAGCAAAATCAGCAACACGATCCAGAAAGGGTAAACAGACAAGCCAGAGAGAAAGCTGAGAGACTGGCACAAGAAAAAATTGAGCTAGAGTACCAGTTTAGCCAAGCTCTTACACCAGAGCTAAGGCACAAGGAATACTCAAAGTTTCTAGATGAACTGGAACTACACCCGATTGATAAAGCTGATTTACTAGCCAGAGGTTTTACAGAAGCCCAAATAGAACAGTCAGGCTTTAAATCAGTAGAGAAATATCAAAAGCTCACAGGTAAATATCATCCTGGCTTACCAGGAATTAATAAATATAATCAAGTAGTTGCAAGTGATTCAGGCTACCTTATCCCAGTCAGAAATTATGACGGTTTAATTGTTGGTCTGCAATTACGTTTAAGGAATCCTTTAGACACTGGTAGATATCGCTGGGTAAACAGTTCCAAGGATGAAACAATTTTAAAGCTTGCTGTACCATCTAAAGGCTTTCAGCTAGCTTTAGAAAATCCTTTAGCCATATTCAAGCCTGAGAATCCTGATTCTATCTGGCTTGTTGAAGGTACGGGTGCTAAACCCTTTCTGACAAGCCAGAGATTAAACGCTGTTGTCATAGGTGCGGCTGGTGGTCAATTCCTGGCTAGTCAGAATCAGTTTGAAATCGCTATCAAACGAGCGATCGCTGACTATGGAGCTTTACCGATCAGGATTGCCCTAGACGCTGGTGATATCGATAATTCAGCCGTTAGAAATAGGTGGGTAGAAATTGCCAGATTTTTACAGCAACTTCAATATGGCTTTGAGTTTGCATGGTGGAACCAAATAAACAAGACCGATTGTGATATTGATGAATTAGAAAATTTTGAATGTATTAAGTTTATTACTTTTGAAGAGTTTTCAAATTTAAAAGGGACTAAACCAATCTTCAAAAGTTCTCAGGCTTTTAACGAAAAAGCATATCAAGAATGGGAGTTAGCCTCTAAATTTACACCTAATATCAAACTCAATCAAAAACATTTTGATATCCCTGCCAGCATTCCCAAAACAGGCGCGATTGTAGCTGGTAAAGCTTTCATGGGTTCGGGTAAAACTCATAGTCAATTAGTTACTATCAAAGCCAACAATGAAACTGGTAGCATTTACAGTTACATCATCTCACCACGCCGGAAACTGAACAGGCAGACAGTAAACCGCGCTCAAAAAATCGGTTTAACT
The DNA here is from genome assembly GCA_038259125.1 of Chroococcales cyanobacterium. GTDB lineage: Bacteria > Cyanobacteriota > Cyanobacteriia > Cyanobacteriales > Xenococcaceae > Waterburya. The sequence continues at coordinate 11,955 of JBBSPC010000118.1, forward strand.
ATCTATGATTTAAGACAAGATAGCGGTATTGATTTATTACCAGGTTTTGAAACAAATCTAATATTATGCCCTGAGAGTTTCTGGAAGTTAGACGGCTACTTTCAAGGAATGGATATCTGGCTTGATGAGGTAGAATCAATGCTACCTCAAATTTTGTCAGGTGGAACTATTAAAGGACGTGACCAAGCATTAACATTTGAGGTACTTAAGAAAGCTGTACAATCTTGCAATAATTTATATCTACTAGATGCTAACCTATCCGATAAAACGGTTAAATTCTTTACTGACTTAGCTAAGGATAAAAAAGTAGTAAAAATTGACAATTTATTCAAGCCTGAAAGACCTAAATCAGTAGTGATAATTGATTGTGTCAATACTCAAGAAGAAGTCAACGTACATGATAAATCAGCACTAGTAAGCTTGATTCTACAAGAGTCCAAACCCTTTATAGGTACTGATTCTCAGACATTCGCACAAACACTTTCTCTACTACTTAGAGAAGAAGAAAAAGTAGGTTTTGTACTGGATTCTATAAGCAATGAGCAAAGCTGGTTAGACCTTTTTGCATCTCAACCAGAACTTAAAAAATACCAAGAATTGCTAAATGCTAATAATATCTCACCTTTAACTTATTGGGCGGATCTACTGTTAGAAGACCCAAACAACTTTTTTCTCCTTTTTAACCCTGATTATTTCATTTACACTACTACGGCTGAAAGTGGCGTAAGTATTGACCTTGAAGGATTTTTTAGCTGTAAAGCTTTAGTGTTTTTCGGTGTCATTGCCACTAACAACCAATTACAAATGTCAGGACGTTTAAGGGATGACAGTATACCGATTTATGTTTATTGTCCTGAACGGTCTGTAATTCCCCGTTCAGGCGACTTTAATCAGCAAAGGGCGGAATTCCTCACAAAAGCAGTTTTGGAAGCCTATAAAGCCTTAGAAGATGATTTAAACGCTACTCCTAGCACTATCCTTAATTTTGCTTTATCACGTTGTCAAAATGTTGATGAGTTCTGGAATTTTGGAACTCGGTTAAAAGCACTTGAAAATTTTGAAAAATCTAATTTACGCGCTTGTTTTTCATACAAGCTTGAACAGATGGGCTATCAAATCGAAGTCCAACAAGCTGAAAGTATTAAAAGTATCAAAGATGACTTAAAAGCCAAAAAAGAAATGGTTTTTAATACCGAAGCTGTGGAAATATTTGATTCTCAAGAGTACGAATCATTAGAAGATGCCGAAAAAGCCAAGAATAAAAGTGATTCTATTAGAGTTAAAAGGGCAGTTAAAAAGACCAAAATTCTTTTTAGTAATCCTGGCATTCAAGACACAGAAATATGGACAGCTAACTATATCTACGAATGTTATGTGAAAGATAAAAACTGGAGATATAACTTAGATAAATTTTACTTACTTTTTAACCCTGAAGTTTCTGCTAAGAAAGCTGATGCTGATAGGTATTTCAAATTCACAAGTCAATTTGTAAATAAGAACCAGATTATCAAAGACTTAGAGATTAATTTGAAGGGATTAAGAAGCCTGGGAATTGATGAACTAATTAAGTCACTAGAGAAAGGCTTGGAACTTCACAAAGATAGTCCAGAAGTTACAAAAATTATGGATCTTGCCAGGGCTAAAAAGCTTTTTGGGTTTAGACCCATGCCTGAGACGGTAGACAAAAAAGAAAATATAGGCTTTATCAGAGTTTGCTTATCCAAAGTAGGCGTAAAGCTCAAATCAACTGGTAGGACTATAGGTGAAGATGGGGTAAGAAGACAGTTTTATAGTCTAGATTTTGACGATTTTAACAGTGAATATCGTCAAGTAACCTTACAATGTATCGGAAAATATTTTGATACTTGGCTAGCTGAGAAATACGATCCGAGTGCTATTAACTGGGAATACTCGAAAGCTCACAACGGCGAGAGACAACCTAATAATCAAGAAGAACCTGAAAAATCTATCGTGCCTTTAGTAATAGAGCCTGTCACGGCTGTAGCAACACCACAGGCAACTGTAACAGATACTCCAAAGACTAGAGTATTTGATAAAGCTAAAGAAATAATGCTGGCTACTTTCTCACCTATGATTAGAGCGATTGCCAAGCAAATTCTAGACTTTGGACAAGCTTCTGAAAAAGCATTGGAACAGCTAACGGAAATTGAATTGCTAGCTATTCAAGAAGTAGTCTTAGAACTGTCAAACTAAATGCAAATTCAAATCCTAAAAAGACACTTTTTAGGATTAATCATGGTACTTTACACTGTTAATCTTCATTATTGATATATCTGTACAAAAATGATAAACTATACTTATAGCATTTTTGTACAGATTAACTATCAACTGATAATAAAATGTAGGACAAATAGTATGTTTACAGTGCTGAAAAGTAGGTGTTTATGAATTCACAAACTATTGAAAAAGCTGGTAAAAAATTAAAATCACTCCGAATTGAAATTAGTCATTCTGATCATGCAAAATTTAAGGCAATTTCTGCTAGCTGTGGGGTTAGTATGACAGAGGCGACACACGCTGCAATCGAGTTATGGATTAAACAACAATTAAACAAATAAACAGAGGTTAAAATGATAATTTTTGATGATGAAACGAAACAACTATTTCTGGATAAATTGCAAAATTTGATAACGAATGGTGAAACTATAAATCACCATAAAAGTTTAGAATCGACCACAACAATTAAAAACGCCGAAGGTGAAGTAATCAGAACAAGTCATATATTAAAAACTGAAAAAAATGTGACGTTGCTTCCAACACCTGCTTATGTAATGCAAATGGTTGATAAGCATTTATCGCTAGAGGAATCTATAAAAATTTGTCAACAATCGGGATATATTGTAATTGACCCTACTGCTGTCAATGAGACTGTGGATGATGAAAATCAAAGTAAAGGATTGAGCGAACACGCAGTGCATGAGATACGGGCAAAGCTTTTAGGAATTGAAGCTTAACTAACAGGTATCAAACATAAAAATCCCTCAGTTATTTTATAGTAGCTGAGGGATTTTTATTGATGGTTTCCTCAATATCTAAAAGCCATTCAAATACACTATTAGATAGTGTATCCCTTACAAAACTTCTGTAGACCACTGCAATTCTTAGCCTACAATGATTTGACACCTGATTAGTCAGAATTGCTTGATTAAATTAAACGATAGTACTTAACATTTACTTATTATTTAAATGTAGATGTTAAGCAGATAATCACCAGGTGTTAGGCTTAGAAAATGTATTACCAGAAGAACTAATAACAGGATCAGATAATTGAGAAAACTTTATTATAGCTATATCTAAAGTCTTATTTTTGTCAGCAGAATTACGTAATTGTGTTGCGGCTCCTCTCTTAGGGTTACTAGCAGGAATATAAACAATAACTTCAATTTGAGGAAAATTTCTTTTAATTAAATCTACTGCTGGAACCAAATCTGAATCGCCGGAAACAAGTATTATACGTTCACATTCACCTTTATAAGCATCATCTAACATACTAGTAGCAATATTTACGTCAGTACGCTTTTCTTCGTATGTTGAGTAAATTTTTTTATGGGTAGACGAACAATTGGAAACTTTACACTTAAGTTTTTTTTCTTTAAAAAGACCGTATATTATTTCCACTAATGGGTATGTAGCAATAGCGTCCAAATAAACATCTTGTCTTGAAGAAGCATTTCCTATAACACGCGCTGTAAAATACTTAATCTTTTGAATATTATCGTCTTGTCTAAGTAAAGTAAAACACTTTTCTAAATTAAGCCACTTATAATCCGAATCTTTTAATAGACCATAGTAAAGATTAAACCCATCAATATAAACAATACTAGATTTGCCCAAAATGCAACCCCCGAAAAATTTCTCAAAACAATTTTTAACAATTGTATGAAGTATAAAAAGCAAAAGTCCACCAAACACCTCGGTGGACTTTTGCTTTTTGACAATTTTATCAATTTGATAGCCATATAGGCTACCTAACCAGCTAGAGCGCACTTATTTTTCAAAGTACTCGCACTGGGGAGTTGTTCTCATATATTAACACGATGATAAAAAAAGGCAACAGGATTTTTACTAAACCTCCCCAACCCTTCCATACCGCTACACGCCCTAGAATGCCCTACAACGGCTCTTAATCCCTTAAATGCCCTATCCAGCGTTTAAGGGATTTTTAATGCTCTATAGCCTACACAGGGTCAACACAGTGTCAAAACATTGTCTAGG
>JBBSPC010000119.1:0-16131 GCA_038259125.1 Chroococcales cyanobacterium
AATATTAATTTGGAGTAACGCGATTGATTATCTGGTTGGTAGCTGAAATTTCTGATTGAATCTCACCTAAATTATCTGTTTTGGGTAGTTCATTTATACCTTCAATCGCGTTTTGCAGTTTGCTATAGCCTTCAACTCCCTTTAGACTTTGCTCGTAGACATGATGCAGCTGGGCGTATGCCTCATCTTTTTGTCTGATAATCTCAGCCTGATCCTCTAATTTTGCTGCTACTTCAGACAACTTGTTAGCACTACTGCCTATAACAAGCTGAGTGTTGGCTACTTTTAAGCCAACTTCTGGAGCGCGAGCAACTCTTATACCCAAGCAAACGATAAATATAAAAGCACCTCCACAAAGCAGATTCAAACTTAATGGAGGCAATCTTGAAAAACCGGTAGTGCATCAAGAAAGTGTGGGAATGGTATGATGACGAAGAAAAACTAATCTTTACTATCTATGGAATGCCCTCTCTGTGGTCATCAAAAGGCTCATCTCTCACGGAAAAACCAGTAAAGGAAGTCAACGGTATTATTGCCTAAATTGCCAACAAAGTTTCACCGAAACTTTTGATACTATTTACTATCGCCGACAAGTTCAATCAGAAAAAATCCGCATGGTACTCCAGTCTCATTCTGAGGGGAGTAGCCTAAGAGGAATTAGTCGAACGACAAATTTAGCTTATAACACAGTGGTTAGTTTAGTTCGAGGGGCTTCTATTAAGGGACAAATGGTTCACAATGATAGAGTACAGCAGATTGAAACCGAGCAGATAGCTGGCGATGAGTTCTGGTCGTTTGTGCAAAAAAACAAAAACACTGCCTCCAAGACGAGCTAATGGTAGGAGACTGTTGGATTGGCATGACTCAAGCTCAAGGAAGCGGACTAATTCTAGCCACTAGAGTAGGAAAGCATAGTGACGAATTTATCTCTCAATTGGTAGTCAACACCGAAGGCAAAACAGATTGTCAGCAATGGCATACAGATGGTTGGGGAGGTTATGAGAGGGTTCTGCACAGTGAAGTTAGGCATATCATTGGTAAAGACCAGACTCAGCAGTTAGAGCGAACTAACGGAATTGTCCGACAACAAACTGGTCGATGGCATCGCCGTCAGAACAAATTTGCCAAAGCCTGGCAACAGACAGAAGCGACAGTACGATTAGTTGTCAGTTATTTCAACTGGATTTGGGTTCATAGCCGAAAGAAAACTACTGCTGCCATGAGAGAGGGATTAGCGATCGCCCCCTGGTCTTGGCAGGAGTTGCTCAGTTATCCCACACTTCTTTGATGCACAACCATGCGCTCTCATCTTTACGCTTGGGCAGTCTGTATGATTGCACCCCAGGGCGATCGCATTAGTTCTGACGTTGGCAAGGCATTAAGCGATCGCTATGCTGAGTTAAGAAAAACAGTCAAAGGCAAGGACGCATTAATTAGGATATTATTTAAGGCAACCAGACTTCTTTACTCAGAATTAATCAAAGAATTGGTTAGATAAAATTCAATTATTTACTCTCAATCAATATTTATCCACCAGTGTTAGACAAACTATTTAAACACCACAAAAATAGGCGCGTTGCCATAGCACTAGCCTTGTTAGGAACAATTACACCGATCGCAGGACTTCATAAACTATATTTAGGACAGCCAATTTGGGGAATTATCTACATTCTCTTATGGTCAACGCCTATCTCTAGAATTGCTGCTGCTATTGATGCAGTCTGGTATATTGTTCAAGATCAAGAACAGTTTGAACGTCAGTTTAACGGCTATAGCCAATACAATCTTAATATTTCACCTCAAGTAAAAGCGATCGCCGAAGCCATGCGAGAACTAGATCGACTACGGGAAGATGGTTTGGTTACAGAATATGAATTTGAACAAAAACGCCGTCAGTTATTAGAACACATTGCATAAATAATCAACAATTATCAATTATCAATTATCAATGAATTAATATTGATGTTTAAGCTATCTGAAATTGGTATTAGAAATAAAATAGCCAACAATCTTTACTATCGTTTTCAGTCTTTGCGGGAAATTGCGATCGCTGTTGAATTGGGAGTTAGAATTGATGTGAATCAAGCGACAATAGATGATTGGCTAAGGCTGCCAGGGTTTTCGATTCACCAGGCGCGATCGCTAGTAGAGTTAGTCAAAATGGGAGTGCAGCTAGTTTGTCTTGAAGATGTTGCTGCTGCAATTAACGTTTCTGTGCAGCGTCTTCAACCTTATGAGTCGATTTTAACTTTTGCCTACTACGATTGTCTCAGTCCTTTAAGTCCCAAGAAAGTCAATCTCAATGCAGCTGAACTAGAAGAGATTGCTGCAATTCCTGGCTTAGATACAAATTTAGCCTCTGTATTTCTAGAAAATCGTCAGAAAAACGGTAAATATCGCAATATTGTCGATTTACAACGTCGTCTAAATCTGGATAGTGAGTTAATATCGCAGCTAATGCACTATTTGCAATTTTAGATCGAGCATACCTTTTACTTCTTATTTATTCTTCAATTAGCTAATTTTGTTAAATTAAGAAATGTTTAGTGAAAAAGCTGATAGCTTGATTAAATCAATTTCAGCAAAACTAATTTATATTTAAATTTATCTTATGAAAATTAATTTAAAAGTTTGGCGACAACCTAATGCCGAAGCTAAAGGAAAATTAGAAGAGTACACTGTATCTAATGCTCATCCTAATATGTCATTTATTGAACTATTAGACGTATTAAATGAGCAGCTAATCAAAAATGACCAAGAACCTGTAGCCTTTGATAGCGACTGTGGTGAGGGGATTTGTGGCTCTTGTGGCATGATGGTTAACGGGGTAGCGCATGGAGAACAAAAACAAACTGCCGTGTGTCAACTACACCTTAGAAGTTTTAAGGATGAAGACACAATTATAGTAGAACCCTGGCGTGCCAAAGCTTTTCCTGTAGTTAAAGACTTAATAGTTGATCGCTCTGCCTTTGATCGTATAATTGCTGCGGGGGGCTATATCTCCGTTAATACTGGTGCTGCACCTGATGCTAATTCTCTACCTGTAGCCAAAGATAATTGCGATCGCGCTTTTGATTATGCAGCCTGTATCGGCTGTGGTGCTTGTGTTGCTGCTTGTCCTAATGCTTCTGCCTCTCTATTTACCGCAGCTAAAGTTTCTCATCTAGCATTACTTCCTCAAGGACACCCCGAACGCAAACAGAGGGTGTTAGATATGACAGCACAAATGGCAAATGAAGGCTTTGGCGACTGTTCTAATCATGGAGAATGTACTGCAGTCTGTCCCAAAGGTATTTCTTTAGATGCTATTTCCTCTATGCGTCGAGAATATATCAAAGCAATGTTTAGTTAATAGTTGACTGCTGTTGCTTCCACTGCCTTTTTCTAACTTTTGCTAGTTTCTTATACGTTTGAACCAATATTAAATAATTTCGGGACACAAACCATTTCTTGTTTACTGATTCGAGTTTTGGTTTTTTTTTAATTCTTTCTCTATTTTTAATTCTACTCTCATTTTATCTACAACTGTAGAGCATTGTAGGGTGGGCAATTGCCCACCTCTACAACATAAAACCTAGCTAATTAATTCTTTTGCCCGTTTAACAAAGTTATCAGCAGTGATACCATTAAATTCCATAATTTGAGCAGCACTAGAAGCAGTTTCTCCTCGTTTCCAAGCAAAAACATCTCGTTTACTATTACTACGCAACATCACAGGTTCTAGCATCGCACTCGAACCACCAGTTACCCCTATCAAGGCATCGCCAGCAAACATTGCCGAGAATTCAGCATCACTAAGAAAATTACCATCTTGTTCACAACTGCAAGTATCCCAAGCTACATCTGTAGAACGATATAAACGACGAGGGTTAATTATAGAGATAATTCTCGAACCAATACCCTGAGATTTTAGCTGTTCGGCAGCCTCAAAGGCAGGAATTAGAGTCATGTCGCCAATTATTGCAAAGACTACGCATTTACCCCCCTTGTCAACGGCGGCTTCGGGGAGATCTATTTCTTGGAGAACAATGCCACCTTTAGCTAATCCTTCCCGTGTTTGTTCTAGAGTAGTGCGAATGGCTAAGGGGGACTTACTAGCGGTAATGGTTATTCCTTTGTTTTTTGTAGCCAATGCCCATTCATAACAAGCCTGAATACTGTTAGCATCGCAGGGGAAAAGAGGAAAAACATTGCCATTACGCATCATCCCTGCAAAATAATTCTCAACTTCAGGGCGTTGATGTGTCCAGCCGTTGCGCCCTTGTTCTAATGCCCCTGCGGTAAATAAAGTAATAGTAGAGGGAGTGGTACGTCGTAATTCCGTCATCGCTTGGGTAACCGTCTGCCAGATAGGTAAGCCATTAATGGCAAAGGATTCATAAGAACACCAAAGAGTCCTCCCCCCAAATAAAGCCTGTGCTGCTGCTAATCCTGCACAAGCATCTTCACTTAAGGGTTCGTAAACCTGTCCATTAGGCTGTTGGTCATAGATTTCGTCGGTGGTGGGGTGAATAATCTTTAAAGCAGTATTAATGTTTTTGATGCCTGAGGCTGCATTCCCGTCAGCATTTGCCACAATGAAGTTTTTGTCCTGTTGTCCGACATAAGCAGCGATCGCACCCATGGCTGTAGTTGCCACCTGTTTATCGCTACCAACGGCAAATTCTTCTAAGGGAATATTACCCAAATCTGGCACAGGGTATTCTTGTTCGGTAACGGCTGTGTCGGCTGCTGCGCCACCATTAGAACGAAGATAATTATTGCGTACAAGCTGCCATGCTTCGGGAGTTAAAGCCCTTTGTTTTAAAGCAGCCATAATATAATCTTTGTCTACATGATCTCCTGGGTAAAGATTATGAGACTGTGCGCCGTCTTTGTGTACTCCTGAACCTTTAAGCTGTTTGACGATTAAAACAGTCAATTTACCGCCTAACGCCGATTTTGCAGCTTTATCTGTTGCCTCTAAAATTGCCTGGGTAAAAGCCATTCTAGCTTCAAAAGAAAACCTAGTACTGTTTACATAGTCTCCTGGCTGATTTGTGTCATCGTAGTCTTTGGCGTTAACCAGAATCACTTCTGCAAAACCGTTACCCTCCCAGTAGGCAATCATTTCTTCATTGGTTTTGGTAGAAACCATGCTGTGATGTTCTTGGGAATAACCATTCCAAACCAAAATAGGTAGAAAATTAGTCACCTGGGGAAAGGCGGTATTAAAATGCCCAAAGCTACTCATGATATAGGGTTCACCCAAACCACCATCACCAATGGTTACAGGAAACAAGACCCCAGGATGAAGTTTTGCCCCTGCCATGGCAAAGTGCTGTCCTTGTCCTAATGGTCCTGCGGGGTTAAGTAAGCCAGGGATTTGTCCTGAAAGGTGTCCTAAAAGCCCGTGCATTTCTCGAAAGCGATCGCCTAGATCTTGAACATTATTAATGCCCATTGTCTCTAGAGAGGTATCTAAAAAAACATTACTATAAAAACCTGGAGCATGATGACCAACCTCGGTAATAATATTTTTATGTCCCAACATCACCAAAGCAGCAATGGTATCGGCAATACTAGCAAACCCTCCTGGGTGTCCTGACTGTTTGCTAGCGGTAATTTGGAGAGTTAAATAGCGTAAAGCATCTGCTGCCAACATAGTTTGATAAACTGCTGCTTTATCTGTAGGCGAGGCAATCGCAGTTTGTCCTTTTTCTATTGCTGATGACTGCCCGTATTGCTCGAAACCAGGCAACTGTTCTTGAAAGTGTTTTATCCCTTGACAAAAAGCGGGAATATTAGTGGCAACGGTCATAAAAATATATCCTTCGTTTATCAAACTGCAAGTATTAGGTAAATCTTACAATTTTAGGCGGTCTGAAAACGATAATATATATCAGTAATTCTAACTAGTGCTAAAAGCTTAAGTTAATTGATCGAGATCAAAAATAGTGGAAGAAGTTTCTAAAAAAAACTTGGAAAATTATTTACTCTTCTTCCGTTGCTCATTTTGTTCAGTGATATACAAAGCATCTAAGCATCGCGCCACTTAATAGGAGTACCTGTGGGTTGAACGTAATCTTTGGCAATTTTTCTGCCAGAAAGTAGTGTAGAGATACTATCACGAAGATAATGATGATTAACTCGCTCTGCTGATTCGGCACAATCATCAATTATGCCCTGATAACGAATGACAGCATCACTGTCTAATAAATATACAGTAGGCATAACTTTGACTTTAAAAGCTTTTGCCACATCTTGAGTGGTATCGCGTAGGTAGGGAAAATTAAGCTCATGCTCATGAGCATATTGCTTCATGCCTTCGATGCTGTCAGCGATCGCTTGTGAGCGATGGTTAGAGTCTATGCCCATAACTGTAAAACCTTGGCTGTTAAAGTCAGCTTGAAGCTGTTTAAGGCGTTCGAGATATTGCTCAACTTCAGGACTTTCGCTGTTCATGAAAACTACGGCGATCGCTTTAAATTTTTTGCGGTAGCTGCCAAGATGATGAACTTCTCGATCAATGCCTGGAATTTCAAAATCAGGAGCAAAATTACCTATCGTATTCATAAATACTATTTCCTCTAAAAAGTCTTAGATCTTTTGCAAACAACTAATTTTATCAATTTTATTTTGAATTTGAGGGTAAGCTAGGTCTTTTTGGGAATATTTTGAGCCACATCGAAAATAAGCAAGAATTTAATCGCTCAAATAAAAATATTTTCTCTTTTAAGCTCGATTATTTTAGCAAGATAATGTAATGTAGCTAACTAACTTGTAAACTAGTTTGGCAGCAGTAAACTCCGATACTACAGAGTCTGAAGTCGGTGCAAGCTCCATGACATCACAGCCTACTACTTGATGCTTGCTAAATACCGTCCGCAGAAATTTAGTTAGTTCAAACCAGTTTAATCCTCCAGGCTCTGGAGTTCCTACTCCAGGCATTAAACTTGGATCTAGTCCATCAAGATCGATGGTAATAAATACTTTTTCAGTGGTGATGTGAGAAAGTGCTTTGTCAATCCAGTCTGAGTTTTGATAGATATCTTTTGCCCAAACTACAGGAATTTGCTTTTCTGCAATTAACTGCGCTTCTTCTAAACATATACTGCGGATACCCACAGGCAAAGTCGGCAACCCCATATCTAACACTCGGCGCATGACACAAGCATGGTTATAGATCGAGTCTTCGTAGCTATGGCGCAGATCTCCATGGGCATCAATTTGAATCACCGTAAAAAGTTCGTTTGATAACTGTTGATAAGCCTTAACTATAGCTGCGGTAATGCTATGTTCTCCCCCTAAAGCGATCGCAAATTTACCATCGGCAATCAACTCAGATACCCTAGCAGTAACAATATCCATCATCGCTTCTGGAGTTAGATCGGGGTTAGTTATAGTACTGGCGATCGCATCTGCCGTAAAAATTCCTACCTCGTGGCACACTTCTTTTTTTAGTTCAATATCATAAGCCTCTAGCTGATCTGAGGCTTTAATAATCGCTGCTGCACCATTTTGGCATCCCTTACGGTAGGTAGTAGTTTTTTCATAAGGAATAGGCAAAATAACTACTTTTGCTTCCTTGTAAGTTGTTTGAGCTTCTGAACCAATAAATTGTTTTGTTGTCATCATTGATTTAAAAAATAAGGAACAAGGATGAGGAAATAGACTGAGTTGCAGACGAGCTTAACAATAGCTATTGATCTACAAATCTGAATAGTAAAAGCTTGCAACTAACAGTAGAGATAAATCAAGCTGTTCCACATTAAAATTAAATAATAAAGATACAACTTTTATATTTAAACTTATGACATCGGCGATCGCAATAACTCAAACACCCAAAACCTGGAACTGGAAAGGACACAACATTACCTATCAGCAAGCAGGAGAAACTGGGGTGGCAGTAGTTTTGGTACATGGCTTTGGGGCATCCTGGGGACACTGGCGTAAGAACTTGCCCGTGTTGGGAGAATCTTGTCGTTGTTATGCGATCGATCTTATTGGCTTTGGTGGATCTGATAAGCCTCAACCAAGTGCAGAAATTGCATATACCTTTGAAACCTGGGGCGAACAGCTAGCTGCTTTTTGTCGTGAAGTGGTTGGCGGTCCCGCTTTTTTGATTGGTAATTCGATTGGCTGTATTGTAGTCATGCAAACGGCGGTAGATCATCCTGAATTAGCTTTAGGTGTGGCAGCGATTAATTGTTCCATTAGGCTTTTACACGATCGCAAACGAGTCACCTTACCCTGGTATCGTAACTATGGCTCTTTGGTGATGCAGCAAGTACTGGGTAACAGGCAAATTGGTAGCTTCTTTTTTAAGCAGATTGCCAAACCCAAGGTAGTCCGCAAGATTTTATTACAGGCTTATCGTCACCCTGAAGCAGTCACCGATGAACTAATAGATATTTTGATGAAACCTGCTCAAGATCGGGGCGCAGCCGCTGTTTTTCTCGCCTTTACCCGTTATTCTCAAGGTCCTTTACCAGAAGACTTGCTTCCTCGTCTTACTTGTCCTACGGTTTTGTTATGGGGTACAGAAGATCCTTGGGAACCTGTAGCTATGGGTAGAGAATTAGCTGCAATATCCACAGTAGATGAGTTTGCTGCCTTAGAAGGCTTAGGTCATTGTCCTCAAGATGAAGCCCCAGAAATAGTTAACCCGATTTTATTAAAATGGATTCAACAGCATCAGTAACAATTGATTTTGAACAAACCGCTAGATCGAATATTAATCAACAGAAAATAAGCCTAATATGTGTAAAAATATTTGGATTTGCTCAATGAGCAAAATATTTCCTTATCTATTTATACTTATCTGTTTTAGTAATTTAATTTTACAAAGCTCGAAGAGTAATTTTGCGATCGCTCATGTGTTATCGAGTAACGAACCTCAAGTTAATTCCGTGCTAAAACAGGCACAAAGTCAACAATTTGAACCACAGGAACAACTATTAAGAGACAGACAACAGCAATCTCAAGAACGGTATCAACAACAATGGAATCAACGACAGCAAGAATGGAAAAATCTGCGCCAAATTCAACAGCAAGAAAATCAAAACTTGAGAAGAATAGAAAGAATTCGCCAAGAGAACGACTTCAGAAGGCAGCAAGAAATAAACCGCCATAGACGAGAATTAATTATTCATCCTCCTAAAATTCAGCAATAAGATTGTGTTAAATGTTATCGGGCTTCGCCCTCGTTCAATTAAACTCGTTTAACTTGCTCTCTTTCCACCGCTTCAAACAAGGCTTTAAAGTTGCCTTGACCAAAACCCTTTGCTTCTTGTCTACGCTCAATAAATTCAAGAAAAAAAGTTGGTTGGTCAAAAATGGGTTGAGTAAAAATTTGCATTAGCAAAGATTCAGCATAACCTTTGTCTTTTGGATTTTTTAGACGATCGCTATCGACTAAAATTTGCAGATTAGCGATCGCTTGCAACTCTTGCTTATTTAACCATGATTTATGCTTTAGCAGGCTGTAATAGGACTGGGGTACGGTTAAAAAATTAATATGAGGCTGCATCAAAGCCACGTCAGCAATCAAATTTTGCGATCGCAATGCCAGGTGTTGAATACCCGATCCACCATTAAGATTGATAAATTCTTGAATCTGAGAATTAGCTGTCGTTGGCTGATTAATATTAAACTGCACTTCACCGCTATCATCGATTAAAGCCTGACTGGTTAATCCCGATTTTTCAGTGTGAATATTAAAACTCTGCTGTATTTTAAACCCAAATAAAGACTGATATAACTTAACAGCCGAGTCTAATTTACCCGTAGCAACGTTGAGAACAACGTGGTCGATATGAGTAATATTTGTCTTGAAATCAGCCTTGAGAGAATATGGCTCAATATCTATATTTGGTAAGCAATAATTAAATTTATCTGAGGTCGCTTCAATTAAAGTATGTTGGAGAGAATTCCAGCCAGTAATTTTGGCAGCTTTAAATCTCCCTGGTGACGACTGATAAGTTTGTAGAGGCTGTAATATTTTTACGCCTAAATACTTGCCCTGACTAATAATTGATTTAATATTATCTACTCTAAAAGCAATATCCACTATCCCCGAAGGATGAAACTCAAGATACTTGGCAACTGAACTAATAGTATTTAAAGGCGAAGAAATTACCAAAAAAGCCGAATTTAAGGCAATTACTTCAGTATGAGTATGTTTATTAATACTTCTGCCGATTGCTTGAAAGCCGACATTGTGGATAAACCAGTCTCTTGTTCTTGCTGCATTCCTGGTGTAGAAATGAACATGATCGATCTTCATAAAGTTATTACTGACGTAACTGTTTAGCCTATCTATTTCGTAGCACAAATTAACCCAAAGCGAATCAATCCCCTGGCATAACCGCGACTCATTAAGTTTAAAGATAATGCTCCTTGGATTGTTTGCCAACCTGCCTGGAATAAACCTATAATTGCCTGAGGTGTAATAGCCGAATCTATTACCACATCCCAAAAAGGTGCAACCGCTATCGACCAATCATCTGATTTAAGCTCATTAAAACCACATTCTAAGGCGATCGCTCTATACTCAGACAAAGAGATAACATAAGGTAAGCAATATACGCGATAAATTTCTTTGAGGTGAGCAATTTCATTAACAGTCAAATCCCCAGCTAAAGAGTCAGTTTCTCGATGGCACCAGGTAGCTAAAATCATCTTTCCGCCTGGTTTTAAAATGCGATAACATTCTGCTAAAAACTTAGTCTTATTGGGCATATGTTCCCCGCTTTCTAATGACCATACCAAATCAAAAGTATTGTCTTCAAAAGGCATTTCTAAAGCGTTCGCCACTTCAAACCTAACGCGATCATCTAAATCTGCTTCTGCTGCTCTTTCCTTGGCTCTAAATGCTTGAACAGGAGATAGAGTAATGCCTGTAGCATTGCCTCCAAACTTCTGTGCTAAATGTAAGGTACTGCCACCAATACCGCAGCCGACATCAATTATGTTCTCTGGCGTATTGTTTTCAGCATAACCAGCCCAAATTAATAATTCTTCAATTAATTCTATTTGCGCCTGACGACGATCTAATTTGTAGTTACCATTTTTGCCATAGTAACCGTGATGCATATGTTCACCCCAGATTTCTTCCCACAGTCCACTAGAGGCATCATAAAATTCTCGAATATCTTGATATAAGTTGTTACTCATTAATTCTGGTACAGCTATGCGATCGGGCTTGTTACACTCTACCTAAATCTCTTGTTTTTCGCTCAAAATAATGGCATTAAGTAAAAAACCAGGAATAAATCTAATAATTTTCTTCTTCAAATTCCAGCTAATTATGGCTTATTTTAACTTTCTTTTTTTGTGCGATTACTCTGGGGGTACTGCCCGCATCTAGCCCTTTGTCCAACCGACTTATTGAACAATATTGCCGTTCTATACACCAGTTAACAACGATCGCTGGTGAAAAAAGATGTCGCTCTCGTATGAATATTAGTATTGAGTAACATTCCTGAGATTCATTTTGAAAGTTACCAGTTCTCTAAAATATTTAAGATTCTATTTATTCGCAAGTCCTTGACTACTGGACAAAAACTATTTTTGGTTTAATTTTTAATACGTCGTTGCGTTCAATTAAAATGCTAATTCCTAAAAAAGTACCTGTTGCTGAATAAATAATTATGTAACTATCTCTATTTAATAATGATATTTCTTTGCTACTTGCTGTAGCTTGACCTAAATCTACTAACTGCCCTTGACAAAAGAATTTAGAGTCTTCATCCGTCAGGGTTACAGAATCTAAATGAGCAAGTAGTAAACTAGGTTCAATCAAACTAAAAGTTTTTTGTTGCAGTTGGCTTTCTATCTCTTCAAAAGTAATACTGTTATCTAGCTGCATCCCACAGCTTTCAGTACGGATAAGGTTCGCTAAAGTACCACCTACGCCTAAATTTTTGCCCAAATCCCTGGCGATCGCTCTAATATATGTACCAGGACTACAGTTAATATCTATTTCTAGTTCGTAAAACCGATCATGATAGATATTAAGTAATTCAATTTTGCTAATTGTTACCGTCCTAGATTCGATTTCGATCTTTTCTCCTTTCCTTGCCAATTCATAAAGCTTTTTGCCGTTTTTCTTGATCGCGCTATAAATTGGCGGCACTTGTTCAATTGTGCCAACAAAGCTATTTAAGCTAGAGACAATCTCCGATCGATCTAGATTTACCCGATCAACGCTTTCAATTACTTCTCCTTCTAAATCATCGGTAGTTGTCGTTACCCCTAAACGAATCTTGGCGCGATAGGCTTTTGGTTCGGGTAAAAACTGAAGTAGTCTAGTAGCTTTGCCTACTGCTACAGGCAACACCCCCGTTGCGGCAGGATCTAAAGTTCCACCATGACCGATTTTTTTAGTGTTTAATAATTTTCTTAATTTGGCAACGCAATCATGGGAAGTAAAGCCAGCAGGCTTATGCAAATTTATAAAACCAAACATTTTAATTGAGGTTTGAAGGTTGTCCGGATCGAGTTAACATCGTTCATGGGTTTCGATAGAGGTATAGTTCCTTTCGATCAAACCTTTTTTTGTCTTTTTCAACTTTTGTTCTCTACTAAGATAATCAAACAGTTCTTGCTCGTTAAGAGTCTATTATTTTCTCAAGTCGATGCCCATTCCCTCTCGGCGTACTCTTAAATCGGCATAAATTACGGCTTTAACCGATTGCCATAGAGGAAGTATAAAAGCACTAGCCCCTAAAAGAAAAACAATGTAAAACAAACCTCCAATTCCTGCTAAAGCAGAATTATTCTCTAGTGCAGTACCAACGATTACCTGTAAAATTGCACTCAGTATATTAATCGCAATGCCAATTGGCAGACTAATCAGAAAAACCAAAAACACAATAAGCTGAATTCGTCCTACAGAGCCTTTAGTTAATTGCCAGCTTCTCTTTATTGTATTAGTAGCATTAGCATTTTCTTCTATCGCCAAAGGTAGCTCAACTAAAAATAGTTTGGAAAAAAGCCAAATGATGCCAAAAATAAATAACAAAATAGCAGCTACTGACACTAAACTGATAACAACTGTTCCTAACACTCCAAAAGAACTACCGTCAAATAAGGCTCCTGCAATTCCTAAGGTAATACCAATAATTAAAGCATAAGGAATGATTGCCCCAAACAAAATGAGACTAACTAAAAGTCCCGCGACCAAGAAATTCCACATCCTAGGATTAACATAGCGTTGAGCATCTCTAACTGTTTCTGGTTGCTCGGCAATTTCTTTAAATGCTAGACGAGAAATAATTCCCGTCATGGCGGCAAATTTTGCCCAGCCATAAATAGGCACCAAGATCCATAAATAGCCAAAAAACGCTAATTTAAAATACTTTTTGAAATTATTTCGATAGATACGCAAACCTGCACTAACTACATTACCAATGCTTAAAGGCTTCATAATTGATAACTCACTCCTAGAGATTGTTTAATAGTGTCGCTACACTCTCAACTTATTTAGTTAGCAAACACTACTAATTTCTATTTTCTATTTTTCCCTGAAAGGCAGAATTAATCACTGTAGTTATTATGCTTTAAATTGCTACTTACACCAAATAACTAAAAATTTAAAACTTTTAAAAATAGAATAAAAATCTTAAAACAACGATTCTCAACGATTTTGTTGGCGGAAGATTGCTTATGATATTTTAAGACAGTCTTGATTTATGCGGTTATCTACAAAGAAAAATAAAGCAATATGGCACGTAGCTCCTTACAGTTAAATAGTGAATGGATACCAAAAGTAGAAGAATCTTTAGCTACCAAGCAATTAACGCAACGAACAATTGCCGATCGCCTGAATATATCCCGTTCATCAGTCTCCAAGTTTATTAATTGTAAGCCGATCGCCCTAAATACTTTTATTCGTCTCTGTCAAGAATTAAATCTTGATTGGAATGGTGCGTCTCAACCAGAAAGAGAATGGAACGACCAAATTGAAAGTTTTAAGTTCAAAAATGAAGATTTTAAGGTGAATCCAGGAGGACAAATATCTCCAGAAGAGATAGTTGGTAGAGAAGAACTAATCGCCAGTCTTTGGGACAGGTTAAGCCAACAAAGCCTTATTTTTAGTGGTGAGAGGCGGATCGGCAAAAGTAGCATTCTCAAAAAAATGACCGTCGAAGCACCCCCAAATATGCTGCCTATCTATCGCGATTTAGAAGGAATTAGAACTCCCATTGAATTTGTCGAGGCGGTTTGGCAAGATACGGAAACTTACCTGAGAGAAGCTGGCAAAGCTAGACGAGTTAGGGAGTTTATCAGTGAACTAATTGGTGCTTACTTTAGCGGTTATCAGTTTCCTGATGTGGCAGCAGAACATTGGAAAACTTTGTTGACTAAAACAATTGAAGATTTAGTGACGCTGCAAAATAAACAGATAATCTTTATTTGGGATGAGATGCCTCATTTATTAGGCAATTTTAGCGACGATGCAGCCACAGAAACCTTAGATATTTTGCGATCGCTGCGCCAAACTTATCCTGATATCCGCATGATATTTTCTGGCTCAATTGGTTTGCATCATATCATTAAAAACTTGCAGAAAGCAGGTTATAGCAACGATCCAACTAATGATATGTATCCTATCGATGGTCAACCACTATCTTTAGAGGCTGCAACTCAACTAGCTATTAATCTACTTGCAGGGGAAGATATAGCCGTCGCTCACCCTCAAGAAATCGCCGAGGAAATTGCTTTGGCGGTGGACTGTATTCCCTTTTATATCCATCACCTAGTCGATCGGCTTAAAGATATTGAAGGAGAAATGACCTCAGAAGATATTAATGATACTGTAGTTGAATGTTTGCGTAATCCTCTCAACCTTTGGAAATTGGATCATTACCGCGAGCGAATTGATAATTACTACACCGATGAACAAAAACCCTATGCTTTAGAAATTTTAGATATTTTATCGATTAATCCGCCCACCCCTTTTTCAAGACTATGGCAGTATCTTAAAACCGAACCAGATACTAAGGATAAAGAAACTGCTAGAAATGTCTTAAGGCTGTTAATGAAAGATTACTATGTGGTTCAGGAAGATAATTTATCTGGTAGTACCTATACTTTTCGTTATCGATTGGTGCAAAGATACTGGCAGCTTTCTAGAGGTTTATAATGAACGCTTGGTGTGAATTAAAGATGTAATACCTTTTTAAGAGTTAAGTGTTTGTCATTATTGTCACAAAATTGTCATGACCTTGAAATGATTGTCTGTTAAGTTGGTGAAAATTAAAACCTAATTATTTTAGAAAACTATAATTATGAATAATGACGTTAGTATGTCGCCCTTGGCTTTAGAAAATGACACGATACGTTTGTCAACCTTAACCTCGGCATTAGACCGTTTGCGTCTTCAATCAGATTCTTTAAGAGAGTCTTATCTTCAAGGAAAGCCCTATCCTCATTTAGTTATTGATAATCTTTTTGAGCCTGAAACACTTAATCGTATAGTAGCAGATTTTCCTAAATCAAAAGATAGAAACTGGATAGTTTGGGACACTGCCCATGAGTTAAAAACTACTTCTAAGGGTATTGATAATCTATCAATGTTCACCCAGCTGTTCTGTCTGTGGCTGAATTCTAAAGATTTTATTCGTACCATTGAAGGAATTGTCGGTGTAGACAACTTGGTTGGCGATCCGTTGTTTTTTGGAGCAGGTTTACATGAAATGTACCAAGGTGGTTGGTTAGAAATGCACGCTGACTATACCAAGCATTTTTCTTTACCATTGATGCGTCGCTTCAACCTGTTGATTTATCTTAATGAAGATTGGGACAGCAATTGGGGAGGGGAATTGGCACTGCAAAATCCTCATAATCCTCAAGATGTGGTTAGTTACCCTCCCTATTTTAACCGCACCATTATTTTCCCCACTACTGCTAAAACTTTCCATGGCGTACCAACTGCTTTAACTTGCCCTCTAGATCGTAGCCGTAAACTACTTTCAATTTACTATTGGTCTGCTATACCCATGCCTTTGTGGTCAAAAGCTGGCACTCCTTTACTTTGGGCATCACAACAAAAGAAAGCTTTAAAAAGAATTTTAGGCAAATAAGCTAAAAGACTAGATGATTACACAAAAATTGGCGTTGGCAAAAGGATATTTTGAACAAAAT
>JBBSPC010000120.1:0-16086 GCA_038259125.1 Chroococcales cyanobacterium
CGCTATTGGTTGGGTGAGGTACAAACCATTGATGCTATATATTACACGACGTGAAGAATATGAATCTCTGATCCGTGAAATGAAAAAAAACCTGGAAATCTCGATTCCTAAATTTTGTGCATATTTCCGGAATGATCAGTTCAAACAGATCATGGAAGAACTATCCTATTATGATAAAAATGTAAAAAAACATTTTAAAGCTTTCCAGGCCACAAAGGAAGCATGGTTCCAACTTACAAAAAATGCAGGAATATAAAAGGCCTGCATTCAAAGCATTCTATAATTACATTATTTTAATTCCCCGTTTTCACCCTGTTTTGTTCTTCAGAAGCGCCACTACTATTATGCTGTTTTAAATTTTTTATGGGTTTACCAAAACGGTATTTAAAACTGATACCAAATGTTCTGCTGATCCTCTCATTATGAAAGTGCACATCAATATCCTGGTAACGAACAGTTCCATGAAAATTTTGCGAATTAAAAATATCACGTACAAAAAAATTGAGGCTTCCCTTCTTTTTAAGAATAGACTTTTGTATAGCGGCATCTATCCTCCAGAGCGGATCGATGAGAATTTGTCCATCCTGATTTTTTGACCTGTAAAATCCACTTACTTCACCATTCCAACCTTTGCCTAACTTAATTTCTTCACTAACCTTTCCCATAAACATCCAACCATCCACTTTTAAAATTCCATTGTCCAGTTTTCCATCAAATCTTTTATTTATTACAGAGAGATCCAGGCTGGTTTTAAGGTTTTCACCTGTTTCAAAACTGGCACCCGAACTGAAAGAAATAGTCCTTCGGTCTGCAATGTTTTCTTTGGTCTGATAAGTAATTCTTTTGGCAGTATATTGTTTTAATACCTCAGCCATAGCATTGCTCGTATGTGCATAACTGACAGACGAATGGAGAAAGTTATTAAAACTGTGTGTCAGCTCTACCATATCAGTAAATTCAGGTTGCAACAATACATTTCCGGCTTCGTAAGTGTATTCATCCAGGAAATAAAGAAATGGATTCAAATCACCATAATCGGGCCTTTGAATTCTGCGGCCATAATTAATTCCAAATGAATTTTTACTGTTTGCCTGGTAGCTCAAATAAAATGTAGGGAAAAGATTAATATAGTTTTTAGTAAATGAAGAATCCCCGGCCACTTCATTTCCCAACTGATGACCATGGGCGTGGGTTTGTTCAGCTCTTAGTCCTGCCTGCATACCCCATTTTTTCCACTGCTTGTTCCAATTTAAATATGCAGCATTTATATTTTCATTATATAGAAAATGGTTGGATTTATTATTATCGATTTCATACATTTTTTGAACGAGTCGCTTATGGGGGACCCCCCCCACGCTTGCAAAGACCACGCTCGTCCGCAATCATCAATCCTACTTTTGTTGACATCCCATAGATATAAGTATTATTGTAATAAGTTAGCAAGTATACGATTTGGTAATATTCCTTGAGCAACGATATTGGCAAAATTCTGCTGGCAAAAACTGATACCATCGTTGAAAGTTGGATTGAAACCATTCGCCAAGATATAGACATCAAAAGTTCCAAAGGTCTGGCATATACATCGGTACGAGACAGCATTCCTCTGGTTTTAGAAGCACTGGCTAGTTTACTCTCAGATTCCATAACCGATAAATCGCAACAGTTACAAAATGCTGGTTTAGAACATGGATTTATCAGAGCCGAACAGGGCTATGACGTGGCTGAAATTATGGGGGAATATAGTTTATTACGGAAAATTCTCTTTGCAACCCTCAAGTCAGACTTACTAACTGGCTCTAAAGATGAAATGTTTCAGACAATCGAGCTTATTGACTCAGTGATAGATAGAGTTGTTTCTTTGTCTCTAAATAGCTATGTAGAGGTGCGATTAGAAGAATTTAAGCAGCTAAGAGCGCAACTGGTACTAACCAATCAAGAATTAACGCGCTTGGTGGAAAGCCAGAAAGAAGATCTGGCTCATCTAGCCCATGAACTTAAGTCTCCCCTTAATTCAATAATGGGCTTTTCTGGTCTCTTGATGCAGCAACAGCAAAGATCTGCCCAAGGAGAAAATGCTTTCGATTTACAATTGACGAGAAAAGTTATCAAAAATAGCAAGCAGCTATTGCGTTTAATTAATGACGTGTTGGAAATGTCTCGTTACGAAGCAGGTAGAATACCGTTAAATGTGGAATCAATCGATTTGCGATCGCTAGTTCTCGGAGTTACAGAGGCTTTTGAACCTTCTGCCGAGCAAAAAAATCTGGAAATAATTTTTGATGACAATGATGCTCCTCAACTAGTACAAACTGATTCATTAAGACTCCAGCAGGTAATCACTAATTTAGTTAGCAATGCTATTCGCTACACCGAATCAGGAACTATAAGAATTACCTGTAAAAGCGATGACCACAATCAATGGTCAATTGCGGTTGAAGATACAGGTATAGGTATTAGCCCAGAAGTACAAACTAAGATTTTTGAGCCTTATTATCGAGCTGGTTCACAAGGTAATTATTCTACGGATGGCACTGGCTTAGGGTTAGCCATTGTAGATAAGCTAGTTAAACTACTGCAAGGAAAAATTGATTTAGTTTCCCAGCTTGAACAAGGCTCTACTTTTACCATAACTTTTCCCATGGCAATCGTTTTATCTTAGTCATAAAAAATGTAGGGGCGAATCGCGATTTGCCCCTACACAAATAAGATGTTACTGACAACTTAAAGATACGATTCCAATAAAAGCGATCGCATATTTGAAATCACCAATCTGTTATTAACCAACGGTGGCTACAGAACCACCATCAACTCGATAATTTGCACCCACGACAAAGCTTGAGTGTTGAGAACAAAGGAAAGCAATTACCGCAGCTACTTCTTGCGCTTTGCCTCGACGATGTAATTCTAAATGAGGGCGTTTTTCGTCCAGGAAAGTTTCGATAGCTTCATCAAAACTCATCCCTTTTTCTTTGGCTCGTTTTTCCATCATGGCATCAGTCATCGGTGTAGCAATATAGGCAGGAGAAACTGAATTAATCAAAATACCATCCTTGGCAAAGGCTTTAGAGAGGTTTTTAGTTAAATTAAGTACTCCAGCTTTGGCTGCACAGTAAGGCATCTCATCGGTATATGGCTGTACTGCGTCTTCTGAACCAATTAATACAATTCTCCCCCAGCCTTCTTTCTGCATGGAGGGGATAAAAGCTCGACATACTCTCACCGCAGACATAAAATCAACATCGATAGTTTCATACCAATCTTCGTCGGTTAATTTTAGAAATTCTTTGGTTGAACCTGTTATCCCAGCGCAGTTGACTAAAATATGAACCGTGCCATAATGGTCAAGAATCTGTTGTTTTGCTGCTTCAACTGCTTCTAAGTTTCTTAAATCTGCGGTTACTGATAAAGCTTCGCCAATTTTGTTAATTTCTTCTGCTGTTGTATTTAATTCGTCATTAGTTTTATCTATCAGAGCAATTTTAACGCCCTCGGCAGCTAGTAGCTTGGCTGTTGCTCTACCCATACCAGAGTCTCCTCCAGTAATTACGGCTACCTTATCTTTTATTCCAAAATCCATGCTTATTCTCGTATTTTTTTAATTTAGTTTTTTGCCTTTAAATTACTTCGTAGTACGCTCTTACTCTTTAGTTCTCGATCGCGAGTTATCTCTTTAGCTAGCTAATACCATATTCCTTCTGCTTTAAATTTAAAGTCAGAAGTTTCTTGATGGTACTGAGATTTGCAGCTATGAACCCTTTTTTTGTTAGTTGCTATTAAAAAAAGGGTTTACTACTAATTAATAATCGAACATTTGTCGCAATATTTTATCTATCTCAGGTTTAATTACTTTTCTTCTGTCATGTTCTGAGTTCAAGAAATAATCAATAAGTAGTCTACCCAAAAAGACAAAATGGTTGAAATTGGTTCATAACCTTTTTCCATCCCGTTGATTGATTTCCGAAGTGGATGAGTGAAAAATTCGGTAGAAGAAAACCAAATAATTCTCTTCTACCAAAAGTCTTGGCAATTTTTACCTAGATTTGCTCTGGTTTTCGCTGGAGTAACTACTGGCTTTGCGTTACTAACGGCGATCGCTCTACAAAATACTCCTGCTTTTTACGGTGCCATCATTACAAGACTTGTTCCTTTAGCAACTGCTTTATATTCAACAAGGCTATTCCACTAATTATTTAAAGATTTTTGCCATAAAAAATAGCAAGCAAAATATTCAATAAAAATGAATTATATTTTACTCACTATTAAATTTAATAATTACGGAATAATAAATATTATTGAGCAGCTTCTGGATTTACTTGACTAGGTTGAAACTCTGCTGCAATACAGCTTTTCATTGCTTCTTCACTAGATATTTTAGCAATGCCTGTCAAATCGAGAGTACACTCAGCATAGTGCAGAGGCAACAAACTACGACGGCAGTTGTCCAAAGCCATAGCAGACTTAACTTGCTCTAAACTATTACTAATATCGGTGACGCAACTAGCCAACTCATCAGGTCTACGAACACGATAACAAGATTGCAGAGCATTATCTCCTTTGATATCAGTTCCAGTTGTGATGTCTGTTACACAAGAAGCAAGCAGCTTAGGATCTAAAACATCAGAACAAGCTTCTGCTGCTGATAATTTGGCAACACCATTAGTAATTAGACTATCGGTACAACTACCAATATCACCAGCTATCGCTGGCAAATTGGGGATAGCCAATAAAAACGCAGGTAAAGAAACTAAACTCGTCCAACGAATAACTGTTACTAGAATTTGCATGGCAATTTAACAATATTTTTAACTCACACCCATATTAAGGGCAGATCACCAAAACTGGAATGAGAAAATATAAAAGGGATGAGGAAAATAAGCAACTGAAATATCCTTTTTCCTTTTACCTTTTATCTAATATTGTGGAATGCTAGGATCTATCTCCTCACTCCAAGCAGCGATACCGCCTTTTACATTTGTCCCCTCAATTCCCGCTTCTTTAAGAATGTTCAAAGCTTTTGCCGATCGCCCTCCGAGCTTACAGTGAGCAATAAGACGATGACCATTAGCTAGTTCTTTTACTTTATCTATACCGCTGCCGTCTTCTAGTTCAGACAAGGGAATTAAAATAGAACCGTCAATTTTGGCAATTTCGTATTCATTGGGATTACGAACATCTAGTAAGACAAAATCATCTTTACCGCTATCCATAAGCTGCTTCAAATCTTTGACCGACATTTCTGGGATCATATTTCCTGCTTCTTTGGCTGCTGCTGCTGCTTGAGGTATACCACAAAACTCTTGATAATCAATTAGTTTCTCGATTACAGGACGTTCAGGATTAGGTCGCAGCTTAAGTTCACGGAACTTCATGTCCCAAGCATTATAAAGCAGTAATCTACCGCTAAGGGTATTTTCTGCACCCAAAATAATCTTGATTACTTCTGTTGCCTGAATTGTGCCAATAATGCCACAGAGAACCCCTAATACTCCTCCCTCTGCGCAGGAAGGAACCATTCCTGGTGGTGGTGGTTCGGGATATAAATCGCGGTAGTTAGGACCACCCTGGTAGTTAAAGACCGTTGCCTGTCCTTCAAAACGAAAGATAGATCCATAGACGTTAGGTTTGTCTAGCAATACACAAGCATCGTTAGTCAAATAACGAGTAGGGAAGTTATCTGTCCCATCAACAATTACATCATAAGGAGCTAAAATGTCTAGGGCATTTTCAGAACTAATAGCCGTCTCGTATAAATCTACCTGACAATGGGGATTAATGCTGTGAATACGGTCTTTTGCAGACTGAATCTTAGGTTTGCCTACCCATGATTCACTGTGAATAATCTGACGTTGCAAATTAGAACTATCGACAATATCAAAGTCTACTAGACCAATTCTGCCAATACCTGCTGCTGCCAGATATAACAAAAGAGGAGAACCTAATCCACCACTACCGATACAGAGAACGCTAGCTGCCTTAAGGCGTTTTTGCCCTTCTAATCCTACCTCTGGCAGAATGATATGCCGCGAGTACCTTTGATACTCATCTTTATTAAGTTCGATTGCTTCCAAATTTGGATTAAGCATGGTTATAATCAAAGCGCGTTAGCGAAGCTTAACGAAGTTATCGCTGCCCAGACAATCAAGGTCAGCATTTTTACTATAAACATCTAATTATATAACTATGGATCGCAATTATCTTTCAATTTTGCCATAAGAATAAAGCGATCGCATCTTTTCTAATTTAAAATATTCCCTAAAGTATTAAAATTAATCAAGCAAAAATTGATTTAAAGCGATCGCAATATCGGGAAAAGCTAGAGGCGAAATTGTGCCTATTTTGTATTGGGCAATTTGAATATAACTGTCAGCTTGAGGTTGAGTATGAACTATTAGTTTTTTATTAACTAAGTCAATTACCCAATATTCAGGTATACCACTGCGAGCATAGATAATTGTTTTCTGTTCTAAGTCCTTTTTTAAGGTTTCCTGAGACACTTCTACTAGCCAGTAAACATTCTCAGGATAGGGATGATGGGTATCATAAATGTTCTCTGGTAAATGAACAATTGCGATATCTGGTTCTGGTTCGGAGTTGTCTAAAGTAATCGGGTGAGATTCATAGACTTCTGCTAGTCCATCCAAAAGTTTTCTTAGGTATTTAACAGCCCTGTGATTGGTATTGCGGTGAGGGACTCCCTCTGGACTCATGGAAATTATTTCTCCCTCTAAAAATTCGACTTTTTTACCAGCCAAAACTCCTGAATCAACTAGATCATGCCATTCTTCAATTGACCACTTATAGGTAGTTATAGTCATATTGTCATTTACGCTTAATTAATATCTTCAAAGTTTCAATGTATAAATTAAACTAAGCTAACATTAAGCTTGACCCTATTTTAGACCGTATCACTGAGTTATCTGATTTGCCCCAAAGGCATAAAGCGATCGCATCGCTTCTTATAGGCATTACTGCCTAGTCAATTGTCAGCATTTGTACTATAAATATCTAATTATATAGAATTTACTGATTGGCTAGTCTTTGATAATGAGTTCATGACTGCTTTTACTCAGCGTGCTGACGATACCAGTTAATAGTATTTTTTAAGCCTTGGCGAAATTCTGTTTCTGCCACAAAGCCAAATTTTTCTTTTGCTCTTTGGGTATCTAAACAACGTCGAGGTTGACCATTAGGCTGATCTGTTTGCCAAACAATCTCTCCTTGAAAATCCATCAATTCGCAAATAGTTTCGACCAAATCTTTGATGGGTACTTCATGATTAGTACCTAAATTGACTGGCGCAGCTTCATTATATTTTTGGGTTGCCATGACAATACCCCGCGCTGCATCAGTAGAATATAAAAATTCGCGAGTCGGGCTACCATCTCCCCAGGCTGGTAATTCTTTGTCTCCCCGTTGTTGAGCCTCATGGACTTTGCGAATCAAGGCAGGAATTACGTGAGAACTATTAGGGTCAAAATTATCTTCAGGACCATAAAGATTAACGGGAAGTAGATAAATACCGTTAAAGTCATATTGCTGCCGATAGGCTTCTAACTGAACCAGCAGAGCTTTTTTAGCAATACCATAGGGGGCATTGGTTTCTTCAGGATAACCGTTCCACAAATCATCTTCTTTAAAGGGGACGGGAGTAAATTTGGGGTAGGCGCAGATTGTACCGACGCAGACAAACTTACTTATACCCTCTTGATAGGCAGCATGAATTAACTGCGTACCCATCATTAGGTTGTCGTAAAACAGTTCGGCAGGCTTTTCTCGGTTTAGACCAATACCACCCACATGAGCAGCAAGATGAACTACTATATCTTGCTCTTTGACTGCCTGCTGGCAATTTGACCACTGACGCAGATCTAGCTGACGCGATCGCGGCGTGCTAATCTTACCAATAGTTGCTCCAGCCTTACACAATTGGTCTACAACCTGTTTTCCTAAAAAACCAGTTCCGCCAGTAACTAGAATCCTTTTGTCTTGTAAATTTAACATTACTAATTGTAATTAAATGTATACAGGTATTTACTAAGCTATTTGGTTTTTATCTAATCAATAATTGTGGCGAAATTTCTGCGCAAAGAAGTATTGTCACTATTATGACTACCATCAGGAGTAGATAGACCTAAATTGATTAAGTCAGCATTTACCATTAACCGAACTAGCTCTTCAAAGGTAACGGTTGGTTGCCATCCCAATTTTTGTTTAGCTTTAGTAGGATCGCCAATTAGCAAATCTACTTCAGCAGGACGAAGATAGCGAGGGTCAAACTCTACGTAATCGTGCCAGTCAAGATTTACGTGATTAAAAGCAATATCCAAAAATTCTTTAATTTGGTAAGTTTCTCCTGTGGCGATGACATAATCATCGGGCAGATCTTGTTGAAGCATTAGCCACATCGCCTTAACATAATCCTTGGCATAACCCCAGTCTCTTTTTGAGTCTAGATTACCCAAATATAGTTTCTTTTGTGTTCCTTGAACTATTCGAGCTATGGCTCTAGTGATTTTGCGCGTCACAAAGGTTTCACCACGACGAGGAGATTCGTGATTAAATAAGATACCGTTACAGGCAAATAAGTCGTAAGATTCACGATAATTTATGGTTTGCCAATGAGCATAGACTTTGGCACAAGAATAGGGACTACGAGGATAAAAAGGCGTAGTTTCTTTTTGAGGAACATCTTGAACCTTACCAAACATCTCTGAAGAACCTGCTTGATAAAATCTGACTTCGATGCCTGTACGATGCTGATAATCTCTTATTGCTTCTAGAAGACGCAAAGTACCCATGGCTACAGAG
This sequence comes from Chroococcales cyanobacterium, assembly GCA_038259125.1. Taxonomy (GTDB): domain Bacteria; phylum Cyanobacteriota; class Cyanobacteriia; order Cyanobacteriales; family Xenococcaceae; genus Waterburya. The sequence goes on from JBBSPC010000120.1 coordinate 8,809, forward strand.
TCAACCGTATACTCTGGAGAATCGAAACTGACTCTGACGTGAGACTGCGCACCTAAGTTATAAATTTCAATAGGCTTAACCTCCTCTAAAATACGTCTTAAAGTAGTGCCGTCAGTTAGATCGCCGTAATGAAGAAACAGTTGAGCTTGGGGACTATGGGGATCTACGTAAATGTGATCGATGCGATCGGTGTTAAAAGTAGAAGTCCTACGAATAATACCGTGAACTTCATAACCTTTCTCTAAAAGAAACTCACTTAAATAAGAACCATCTTGACCGGTAACACCTGTAATCAAAGCTACTTTGCGATCGCTCATATAACTATTTTTTCTATTATTTTGTTTTTATTGCTTAGTCATTTTGCACTACCCAATTATATTGGTAGGCTCGATCTGAGAATAATTTTGGCAAATAAATATTGCCACTATGTTACAATGTTATATTAACAACAGCTTATTACCAAAATAAAAAAGCCAGAAAAATCTTTTACTCATCTTAAAAACCAGACATAGATTAGCTAGCAAAGATTAATAAACGATTATGGAACTAAGCTTAAACCAGACAAACCGTGTCTTTTAGACATTTCTCCCATGTTGAGAGACTGTATTTTACCTTGTGTATTTAACTGTTGATAATATTGTAGAATTTTCTCCAAAAAGTTAATGTTTTCATTTAGATTAACTCCAAAGTTATGAGGATGCCACTATAAATGATATTATAAGACTTCAATTGGCTGCATATTTTAATCCCGATGTAATGCAACGCAAACGTACGCCATCTAAACATTTTAACTTTACCGAATAAGGGCGCAAAAAGCGACTAGCAGGAATATTTATGAGATATTTTGACTTTAATTCTGACCAAATATAGTAATTTTAACCGCTAATATTTATATAGGCATTCTAATAGGCGCATAATACGCTTCTTGACACTATCTCCATCTACAGACTCAGAGTTATAAATTTTACTTGTAGGGTTGCCTCGATAACAAGCAATACCAGAATCCTCTACGATTTTTAGATAAGCTTGATTATATAGTTGAAAGTAGTTTCAAGGTTTGGAGCTTTTTCTACTTCAATTATCTTGCTCCGAATCGAAACTGTTCAAATAGTAGTCAATCATGGTTTGTCGATAAAATAAAGGCATTCCTGTATCGTAATATTTTCCCTGGACTAGATAAGCGATCGCGCCACTGGTTTGTCTTAGTTTATCTAGACAGGTTGTTAACTGAAACTCGCCTTTTAACCGTTCATTGTTATTTATTTCTGCTGCTAATAAATTAAAGATATCTGATTCTAAAATGTACATACCAAAAATACCTAAAAACCGATCATCAGGCATTCCTGGGACTTGTAAATGTTCTCTGGCATACTCTAGAGATGGTTTTTCGTAGATCTGAGCAATGTCTAGAATTGATTGTGACTTTTGCCATCTTCCACTAACACAACCTGCTTTATGAATGATATCTGCATCCATAGGAGTTATGCCGATAACGCTGGTATTTGTTTGCTGATAGATATCGATCATTTGTTTGGCACAAGAAAGCTCAATGTCTGAAGTGTAGACGTGATCTCCGAGTAGCAGCAAAAATGGCTCATTGTTGACCCAATTTTGGGTACAAAAAACAGCATGACCAAATCCTTCTTGTTTGGCTTGAGTCAAAATCGTAATACGATCGCCAATAGCCTGTAGATATTTAGTATATTCTCTGTTTTCTGCTGAAAGTTTTTGCCAAAGTTCGGGCTTTGGAGGAGACTTAAACAGATCTTCAAATAAATCGCGATCGCTTTGCTGCACTACAATTCCAATTTCTTCAATTCCTGCACTGAGTGCCTCTTCGGCGATCGCCAGAATAATTGGCTTGGCTCTGCCATCTTTGCCTATAATAGGCAGCAGTTCCTTTTTCAGCGTTTTAGTAGCGGGATACATTCTGGTACCAAAACCCGCAGCAGGAATTATTGCTTTACGTACTTTTTTATTAGACATTTGATCGTGTACGGGCGTTTCGCAAAACGCCCCTAACTAATTACTAACTGATGTTACGCACTAGTGTATCTGTTGGGACTGGGAAAAGGTTAAAGGTTAAAGGTTAAGGGTTAAAGGGTTTATCAACTTATTTTTATACCTAATTGAAACCATTTATTTCTTGTTGTTTTGCGTAACGTCAGTTACTAATACATTTCATACTTTAAAAGCGTACAAGGAATTGCCCCATTATACAGTTTGATACGTTTAGAAGTTCTTAAACCTACTTGTCTTGAAAGCTTCATGCTACCTGTAAGAATATAAGCCGTCCAGCCTCTAAATCTTTGTTTAAAAATATCTCCCAGCAGCTTGTATAGTTCTCCTAATTCAGTTTCGTTGCCCAATCTTACACCGTAGGGAGGATTACAAATTAAAACCCCTCGATCTGCTGGTGCTTCGACAGTAGAAATTTCCTGACAGGCAAATTTTACATAGTCTTCTAGTCCAGAACTTTCAGCGTTAGCAAAAGCCTGTCTGATAATTTTCAAATCGCGATCGCTGCCAATTATCGGTACATCAATACTATCTTTTTGGCGATCGCCTGCTTCTTTAAGTAAACCTTGCCATAGATCGCGATCGTAATCTAACCAAGTCTGAAAACCAAAGTCTCGGTATAGTCCAGGGGCAATATCCAAAGCTTTTAAAGCTGCCTCGATAGGTAATGTACCGCTGCCACACATCGGGTCAAGAAAGGGCAAATCTGGTGTCCATTCTGCCATCTCTAATAAAGCTGCTGCTAGAGTCTCTTTCATCGGCGCAGTACCCATAGCAGGACGATATCCGCGACGATGCAAGCTAGAGCCTGAGCTATCTAAGCTTAAAATACAGTGTTTTTGATCGATGTGGGCATTGATAATTAAATCAGGATTTTCGGTATCTACACTAGAGCGTTTTCCGCGCCGACTCTTCTGTAAATCGACGATCGCATTTTTAATTTGTAAAGCGGTAAAGTGAGTATGATTAAGATTTTGACTTTTACCTGTACAGGTAACGGCGATCGTCATATTAGGATCGAGGTACTGCTCCCAATCTAGCTTCTGCACGTTGCGATAAAGCTCATCTCCATCAAAACTCTTGATTCTGGCAATGGGCATTAAAATCCGAAAAGTTGTCCTTGTCCAAAGGTTAGCCCGATAAAGTAATTTGCGATCGCCTTGAAAGTGAACCCCTGTAAAGTCTGGGCGCACATTTTTTGCTCCAATTCTGATTAATTCTTGGGCAGCAACTTCTTCCAAACCGCGAGATGCAGTGGCAAAATAATTGTTCATTTAACATTTAACATTTGTATTGTTCAGTAATTAGTTTCATATACGTGGGATCTAGATAATTAGTAATCATAATCATAGTTAGTGGCATCAATTCAACCTAATTTGGGTTTCGGTTTTGCTCAGATGAGAAGTATCACCATAAAAGTCTAAACTCCAGCGATTATCATCATTGCGAACAACTTTAGTTAAGCAGCAAAGAGCAACTTTAAAATCAGGTATATCAGTCACTAATCCTTGGGCTGCGCCAAATACCGATACACCATGTCCAACGATTAAAATATCTTTAGAAAACTGAGAAACTAATTGCTTGACTGTTTTTTCTGTACGTCGATAAACATCGGCTCTCCTTTCAGGATACTGAGCAGTTAAATAGGACTTATAATTCCAATCAATCAAAGGGTACTCTGTTGTCAAAAAATCCTGGGGATGAATTTCTGGTTTTTCTGTCATCCATTTGGGGTTGTACCATTCACTTAAGCCCGCCTCCAGCTTAATGGGCAGATTTAAAACCTGGGCTATCTCGTTAGCGGTTTGGATAGTCCGTAGAAAAGGTGAAGCAAAAATATGGCAAATGTTTTCTTGTTTGAGTCTTTGCCCCAATTCTGCTGCTTGCACAAAACCATCGACTGACAATGGGGGATCGTAACGCCTGCGTGCAGTATCAAACCATTCTGGATTAATAAAGTCGAGACGGTTTCCGTGTCTGGCTATCCAAACTGTTTGAGACATCGTGTTTTAATCTAATCTAGAAATAACAAACTAAAAACTTGCATTAATTATTTAATTTAGCATTTAGGCGATCGCCTAAATAGAATAAATACGCTCAAAAAGCGATTCAGCGCGGTCTTGGGGGTCTCCCCCATGAGCGACACAGCACTCTGAAGGAGTGCAAAGTCCCTTCGGGACGTTGGCGCGGGGCTTATAAAGGGCAGACGCAGGTTCTGCCCACAGCCCCTTGCGAATGCGCTGTTCAACAGAGGCTTAAGCCCGCATCTTTAGCAGTATAGTTTTTTTACCTACAGCCTAAAGATTCGCGGGTATCTACTCCTGTTTTTGGATTAACACCTGAAGCATTCTCACAAAGTTGTTTGACCTGCGATTTGTCCAAAACTGCAAAGGAAAAGTCTGCGCCATTTATTTTGGCATCTTTAAAAGTGGAAAAAGATAAGATTGATTCTTGAAAATTAGCGTCGGTCAAATCTGCGCCATCAAAATTAGTTAAATATCCAAAGCCATAGCTAAAATCTACTCCAGTTAAATTGGCATTAGCCAAATTGGAAGCGTTAAACACCGCACCTCTAATATCTGCATTGCTAAAATCTGCTTCTTCTAAATCGACTTTGGCAAAATCTACGCTTTGTAAAACCCTGCCAGAAAAGTCTTTATCGATCAAATCGGATTCACTATAAGTTGAGGGGGTAACCGAAGAAGAACTCCCTGCTATAGCTGGTAAAGGAACAATTAAAAGAATTAACAGCAACAAAAATGCACTTAGTCGGAGAAAATATTTCATGGATTAAATTTATTTTTAAGCAAATTTTGCTTAGAAGAACACAGTTTCTAATTGTAAATCTTCTTCTGTATCCCGTGGGAGTAATCATCCTTTAAATCACTAAAATAATTATGGAAAATAGTAACCAAACAGACTTTTCGAGCTTATTACAACAACTATTAGATCGACAATCGCTGACCCAAACTCAAGCATCTCAATTAATGCAGGGATGGTTACGCTCAGAACTTCCCGATGTCTTATCTGGAGCTATCTTAGCAGCTATTCAAGCCAAGGGAGTTTGTGCCGAAGAGTTGGCAGGAATGGCGCAGGTGTTAAAATGTCAATCTCTGCAACAAGACCAAGTTATCTATGATTATCCTGTGATCGATACCTGTGGAACTGGAGGGGATGGTGCATCTACGTTTAATATTTCCACCGCAGTTGCCTTTATTGCAGCAGCAGCAGGAATTAAAGTAGCCAAACATGGTAATCGTTCTGCTTCTAGTAAAGTTGGTTCAGCCGATGTTTTAGAATATCTAGGTGTTAATTTGACTGCACCTTTACCTACAGTGAAAGCAGCATTAGACAAAGTTGGGATTACTTTTCTCTTTGCCCGTGGCTGGCATCCTGCCATGAAAAGCGTTGCGCCTATACGCAGTACTCTTAAAGTTAGAACAGTTTTTAATCTTTTAGGTCCATTGGTAAATCCTCTTTGCCTTACAGGTCAAGTAATTGGCGTTTACGATCGCTTATTTCTAAGTAGCATGACGGAGGCTTTGAATATACTGGAAATTTCTAAAGCGATTGTGCTACACGGTAGAGAAGGGTTAGATGAAGCAGGACTAGGAGATGTTACAGATTTGATGATGTTAAACAAGGGAAAAGTTACACCAGGTATTGTTAATCCCCAAACTTTAGGTCTAAAATCCGCTTCTTTAAAAGAGCTTAAAGGAGGAAAAGTTCAGGAAAATGCTGGAATCTTAACTAGCGTGCTTCAAGGAAAGGGAAGTAAAACGCAGCAGGATGCAGTGGCATTGAATGCTTCGCTGGCTTTGCAGGTGGGAGAAGTAGTCCCTTTTGGCGATCACCTTCAGGGTGTAAACGTTGCCCAAGAAATTATCAATAGTGGTATTGCCTGGTCTAAATTGGAAGAGTTAATTACATTCCTGAAAAGTTAAAATTTCTATTTAAGATAAACTTAACTACGATCCTTCTACCTGCAAAATGTCTGATTGGATGTATCTTATCTAACTTGAGTTTGCTGATGTTAGACTTAGTTTACAAACTTAGTTTAATGATTATGAGTAAACCAATTAATATTCACGAAGCCAAAACTCAGCTATCAAAACTGTTGTCAAGAGTAGCATTAGGAGAAGAATTTACGATCGCTAATCGTGGTGTTCCAGTAGCTAGATTAGTTCCTTATACAACTTCTGAAAGTGAAGCAGATCGCGTTCCTGGGAGGCTGGCTGGTCAAATTGAAATTAGTGAAGATTTCAACGAACTAGATGAAGAAACGCTCAATCTATTTTATGGAGATGAGTAGATGAGACTTTTGTTAGATACTTGTTGTTGGCTATGGTGGCTGGATAATCCAGATAAATTAAGCAAACAACAACTAGATGCGATCGTCAATCGCCGTAATCAACTATTTTTATCTGTAGCTACTATTTGGGAAATCAGCATCAAGGTTAACAATAAGAAACTTACTATTCCTCAACAGCTAAATAAATTAGTTGAACGTGAATGCCCAATAGATAATATTTCAATTCTAGATATCAAGCCTGTTTATGCTATCGAAGCAGGAAACTTGCTTCTTCATCATAAAGATCCTTTTGACCGCATGATTATTGCTCAGGCAAGCATTGAAAATTTGACTGTTATTACTTCAGATTTAATATTCAAAAGATATGAAGTTTCTGTTTTGTCTTAAATAGGACTTACGCAAGAATCATTAATGACTAGAAACCAAATGTTAAAAATAATTGAATTAAACGTAATATACGTCTGATGTGAATTAGCTTTTTTATGATCAGCTTATAAAAGCCTAATATTTCTACTTCAAAGAGTAACAAGATTTTGCAAAAAGCAAATTCAATTATTTATAGTTACAGACACTTCTATTAGGACAAAATGTATTTTGATGGCGAATGGCATTCGCCCCTACATTAAAAATTATGTCTTAATACTCTCGACCATTACTATATCTAGATGATTAGAGATTGTTTGGCAAAACAGAAGTTAGGGTTAATGTTTAGGGAAGACGGCACTTAAAGGGGCGAACCTCTTCGCCCCTTTAAGTGCCTCGGCTTTGGGGAGGGTCGTAACGTCCCCAACAGGACGGTGCTTATAAACGTGAGTTCGACAAAGTTAGAAAGTAGCAGAAGGTAGTGCCAGTAATTCTTTCGGCTCTAAATCAATAGAAGGTGTCTTGATTCAGTCGCTTCAAGTCGGGAAACCCGCCCAACGCGCTGAATCGCTTTTTTAGGGAGA
>JBBSPC010000121.1:0-15828 GCA_038259125.1 Chroococcales cyanobacterium
CTCTGTCTGGTTGTCTCAAACGAGTCTTATGCCATTGCCAACCGTCACTTTTAATGTCTCTGTAAGAACATTCAATCCAAGAGCGAAATCCATACCAACTCACATCTGCTTCTACTGGTTTTAAATCGGTAAGAATTAACCGTTGAATAGGGCGATCGCATTTTGTAGGCAGAATTTTTTAATTAATACATCTATACTATATTGATTTTGCAATACTGACAGATTTATTGTATAAAGATTTGAAGTAATTAAGAAATATATGATGCTAGGAGAAAACTATTATTTTGATAAGGGAGAAGTATATTTTCACGATCCTGACAATCCAGCAATACTTGCTTACAAAACCAAAGATTATGTGATTGTTCGCAATAGTGAAATTATCAAGTTTTCAGTGTATCCTCACTCTATTTCCAATAAAAAAGTTATTGAATGGCTAAAAGGCTCAATCAGTTACAAGGATAAAATAGTTACACCTGGTGGTAGAACGCTATCTTCAGATGGCAAGACTATCAGAAATAATACTGAATTTGTCTACTTTATTTTTAATGCTGATAGCAATGCCATCAAAATTGGCAAAGCAAAAGATGTTTATAAAAGAATTAAGTCTCTACAAACTGCCACTCCTACTTATCTAAAACTACTTAAAATTATAGATAAAAAAGCTGGCAAAGAGGCAAGAGATACTGAACAATCATTGCACAGACAATTTAAACATCTAAAATTATTAGGAGAGTGGTTTAAATTTAATGATGAATTACAAGAATTTATCAGACAACTTTGAGGACAGATTGATATGAAAACGATAGGAATTTCATATGCAAGAGGTTGGAAATATAGAAAGCCTAGTTTAATGAATAAAATTGAGCTTGAAAAGATATGTTTTTTCATTGGCGGAAGCGCATATTTTCATGATCCTCAAATACCAGTTAGATTGAGTTATAAACACAAAGAGTTCTTCTTGATTAAAAAAAACATCAAAATTAAAATTTCTATTTATCCCCGTTCACTTTCTAATCAGAAAATTATCGAATGGTTTAAAACTTGGATTAGCAAAGAAGATATTTTATTTACTCCAGGTGGCGTAAAAATATTATCAAACGAAAAAGCTATATCAAATATACAAGAATATATTTATTTTATATTAAATATTGATAGTAATGCAGTCAAAATTGGCAGAGCAAAAGACGTTTTAAAAAAACAAAGATCGCTTCAAGTTGCAAATCCTATTGAATTAATTCTGCTAAAGACTATTCAAGTCAATTCTAGCAATGAAGCAAAGGAAAAAGAAAAAGCAGTTCATAATCAGTTTGATGATCTAAGGTTACTAGGTGAATGGTTTAAGTATGATGAGAAATTACGTAAATTTATTGAGACTGTCTAAAGCTTCTTAGTATGTATGGTATTACGTATAAACGTGTTTGACATTTTGTAAATTACTTACTTCCTACTTCTTACTTACGAGCCTATACTCGCGCGTTCCCTTGCGCCTAGATGCGGAAGTGCGCCTTTCTGTCGACGCGGTGAGACAGTTGCGGTGGTGAAGCATTGCGGTCTTGGGGGTTTCCCCCATGAGCAAATGCTGAAAGGGTTCCCCAGCATAAGAAAACTGAGGAAAGACCCCGCGTCGCCGTCAGGCGCAAGGGAATGCTTTCCGATGTCGAACCCTTTAGGGGGTCGCATTGCTAATCCAATTTTATACGACTATAACTATTCATTCTCATTATTAATTCCTCTAGAACGAAGGAGGCGCAAACGCTTTTTACGGGCAATTTCCTGTAGGTCTACATTGCGATCGGTTTCATCGACAATTTCTCCTGTGAGAACTTCCAAAACATCTTCTAAGGTAACTACTCCCGCTACACCACCATATTCGTCTAATACCACTGCCAAATGTTCGCGGTTTTCCTGAAATACTTTGAGCAGTTTGTCAGCGCGATTAGTTTCGGGGACAAAATGAACAGGACGCTTGAGGGTATTAATTTGGCGATCGCCATTGCCTGTAATCATGGCGGTTAATAGTTCGTCTTTTAGCACCAAACCCGTTACGTTATCAATCGTGTCATCAATGACTAAAATGCGAGTATGTTGAGATTTAATAATATCCTGCTGGGATTCATCCAAAGTTTGATCGCCTTTTAGGTAAGTAATAATAATTCGAGGGGTCATCAAATCTGAGGCGTTGAGGTCGTTTAGCTGAAATACCCTTTGAATCATCTCCGCTTCATCGTCTTCAATTACCCCTTCTTGAAAACCAATATTAGTTAAAAATTTAATTTCTGCTTCATCAGTAGTAGGGAGGCTTTTTCCCTGGGTGAATGGTGCAGTAGCGTATTCAACTAACATGACTATAGGCGTAAAAATTACCGTCAAAAATTTAACAGGAATCGCCACAAATAGACAAATTGGTTCAGCGTAGCGTTGACAAATGGTTTTAGGTGCGATTTCGCCAAACACAATAATTAAAAAGGTCAAAACTCCTGAAAAAATACCTAACCAAGCATCCCCTAAGATTTTTGTAGTCAGATTACCAATAAAAATACTGCCGACGATATTAAAAATATTGTTGAGAATTACAATTGTGGCGAGGGGTCGGTTTATCTTGAGACGAATGCTTGCCAAGGCTAAGGCTGCGGGCTTCTTAGTTTGAGCCAGTTGTCTAACTTTAATGGGGGAAATGGTTAGTAGTGCCGTTTCCGTTCCCGAACAAATAGCCGAACCAAGTATAACTATGGCGACGACAATAATCAGAGCAAGCATATAAAAAATTAATTATTAATTCTAATATAATCTAAATGCAAAAATAAACATGATTAGTTATTCAAGCAATTCAACAGTTCCTGTCTGACCATCTATTCTTACCCTTTGACCGTCTTGAAGCAAATTAGTAGCATTAGTAATATCCATCACCGCAGGAATCTTGTATTCCCTAGCAACAATTGCCCCATGGGATAAACGACCACCAACTTCTGAGATCAGTCCCCCCGCACGAGCCAAAATTGGCGACCAACCAGCATCAGTATAGGGAACAACCAGGATAGTCTGGCTGTCAATCTTGGTCATTTGCTCAAGACTGGACACAATTTTAATTACTCCTTCTACTTGACCAACGCTAGTGCCAATTCCTTGAAACTTTCGTTGAGAATTAGATACTGCTGGCGTAATTAAAGCTGAATCTTCAGGCTTACCATAGATAAGCCTGGGCATGGAAGTTAATTTTTTGTTTTGCTGCCACTGTTGTTTTCTCTGCTTAACTAACTTAGATAACTGCCCAATTGTCGAAGTATCTTGTTCAACTAAAGAAACAATCTCTTCGAGCGTGAGTAAAAATATATCTCCTGAATTGTCAATCAAACCTCGATCTAACCACTGCTGCTCTAGTGCTAAAAAGCTCCAGCGTAGATTTGCCAACAGCTTGTTATATGTTTCTCCGACTATCGCTTTTAGATCTAATCTTTTTTGGATTAACTTAGCTTTCCAGGACTGCTGAAGAATTACTGATGATTGAGCCTGTTTTGCTCCTTGAGCATCAAAGAAAAATCGCGTAAACATTTGCCTGGGGATACTGGGCTTATCTCGCCAACGAGGGACGGCGATATCTGTTGCTACTTCACTGAGATAGCCATACTCAGACAGCCAAAGGTTAAATCGCTCCATAATACTAGTTCCCTCTGGATTCTCAGCAATATGGGCAAATAAAGACGCGCTAGAGTCAAAGGTAATTTTTTCTGCGGTCAACAATTTGCGAGTTTGGGTAGCAACCTCCGCCAAAGTTTTGACGGCTTTGACTTCTGGTATTTGACTATTATCTAATTCGGCTTCATTTACTTTAAAAATTGCTTGGCGTATTGCCAAACTCAAAGGTGCAAGAATATTGTAGTAGGTAACTTTATCCAGTAACCCTAAAATAGTGTTGATTCGGTCAATAAGTTCGGCGGTCGATAACTCATTAGCAGGTTGTGTTTCAATAGTAGATAAAATCGGCTCGAATAACTTTAAGCGATCTCCTTCAAAGCTTTGACCTAAATTCCATTCTCGCTTAAATAGTCGCCACAGCCCAGGCAGATTCTTGATCGTAGACATCAAAGGCGGCTTGCTAAATTTTGCGCCTCTGGTGAGAAATTCTAAACTTTCTGGCGGTAACCCCATGCGACGAAAAATTGTACCCAAAAGGGTTACGTTAAAATAAGCACTGGCAAAATGCAGAGTTGCAGTCTCTTCAAAGTTTAAATCTCTAGCGCGATCGCCTAAAACAATTGTAAACAGTTTTCCCCACACACCACAGGTTAAGGGTTGGTTGATTGACCAAGTAAGAGGGCGAATCTTGCCAGGAATAACTTCAGCAGCGATACGCCTTGTCCAAATCGGCTGGAGGGTGGTAATGGGACGCACCTGTAGCAACCACAGCTTATCACCATCGTAAGTCCATTCAAGATCTTGAGGAATGCCTTCAAAAAGGTCTTCCATTTCTCTTGCCAAAAGTGCTGCTGATTCAATAATATCTGCGGGAATAACCATCTCATCATTCTGGACATTTTCTGCGGTTACGGTTACACCTGCATCGCTCAAAGAAGCGTCAGGAATTGATACACGATATCTTTGGGGAGTAAACCTGCCTGAAACAATTTTGGTTGCTTTACCAGGTAGAGCTTCTACGGCTACGGTATCGTTTAGCCGATCTACAGGATCGCGACTAAAAGCCACCCCGCTATAGATTCCCTCAATCTGCTTTTGAATTAAAATTGCCATTGATTCGTCCGATTGCCGACTATGACGACGATACTCTACAGCATGACTATTGGTATAAGAACTTTGACAGCTAATAATAGCCGAACGTAGTTTTTCTTTACTAGTAACATTTAAAATACTTAAATACTGTCCCGCAGCCGAAGCGATCGCCGAGTCTTCCCCCACCGCTGAAGAGCGCACGATTAGAGAAGATTGGGGCGATGGCTCAAGGGCAGCCACCAAGGCTTCTAGATTATCTCCTGGACGCAATACCCAGCCATCGACAATGGGATATCCTTTTCTTTTAAGCCAGGAAAGATTAGCTGCTTTTGCACCTACTTTAGCGGCATTTAATCGGCTGTTGAGATTAATAATACTGGTGTCTCCCTGAAAAAAACGAAACATTTTATTAGTGCTAGCTTGTGCGGTAGCATCGGTCAAATCTAGGTCATCTGGTATATTTTGATAAATCCAAGCTAACAAACTTGCCAAAGCAAAAGTAGCCACCGCATACTCTAAATGTTCGGGATTGCGTAAGCCAATAATTACCACCAGTAAAACTAATGCACCATATTTACCCGCAGTGCGATCGCGAATTATGGTAAAGCTAACTAAACTAATTAGCCACGTCAACCCCGCAGCAATAGGATCGTGTGCCACAATCCCCCACACTGCATTAGTTGTCCCCGCGCTTTTGCCGATCCAGTAACGCCCCATCACTAAAGCAATTATCGCCATAATCTCCCACACTGAACCAGTTGGGAAAAAAATTCTGGCTAATAATACCGCCACAATTCCTTTTGCTGCTTCGGAGAGTACAGCCAAGATTCCTGCTAATTTACCGCCATGATAAAAAGCTGCTGATACTGAAATATTACCAGTTCCCAGTTTTCTTAGCTGACGACCAGTTATTGTGTATGTAATCCAGTCGATCAGAGGAATTCCGCCTAATAAAGGACAGACAATAAAAATGGTAAGGCAACCCCAAATAGGTGTCAGGTTCATACTTCTAAATCAATACTCATCTCGATAATAGAGTTTTTTTCTGACTTATTCAAAATTTACTATGCCGATGATTGTATTGCCTTATTGTATCTATTTGTAATTAATCAAGAGGTTTAGTCAATAAAATTAAAAGTGCCTAATTCAATAGTTTCTCTTAATTTCACAAATTGAATCAACAACGTCTTTAAAATATATTTAATCCAATTTGGGGCATGATGGTACTCAAATCATCTAATGCAACTGGAGCAGGAGCAGCCATATCTGAAGGTAAGAAGATACGCGCGCTCACTGCAAATAAAGCCAGCAGAAAAATTATCAGTACGGCTAAAGGGGCTATATATTGGCGAAGAAATGTCATAATTCCAGAAAGTTGGCGATAGTAAACTATAAGAGCGATTAACAATGAAAGCTAATTTGTATACGGGGCTAGAGAATAATTTTATCGTTAACCTGAGCTTTTATGTTTCAAATAGCAGGAAAATTAAAATATGACACCTATGACGCTTCAGTTTTATAGCAAATTATAAACGCCAAATAAATTAAGTATAAGATTGCCTGTATACTACAGCTAACTGTAATCTCAAGTAGGTTTAATCTTTTAATGATGTTCGCTACAATTTAAAAATCTTGTGTTTCAGATATGCCATGTCAGATTCAGATTTCACTATTCCTATTTCTCAATCCGAAGGCTTAAACTCTGAACGGAATGCTGAGTATGGCTACAAAACTCTTAAATCAGGAGATATATTAAACGAAAGGTTTTCTATTGTTAGAGAATTAGGTAGTGGAGGATTTGCTACCACTTATTTGGCTTTAGACAAACAACTGGCAGGTGAACACAAGTGCGCTGTTAAACAACTACAGCCAAGATTTAATACTTCTGCCGTATGGGAAAGTGCCAAAGAGAGGTTGGCAACAGAAGCGATGGTTTTGCAGTGGCTAGGCAAACACGATCAAATTCCTCGATTTATCGGTCATTTTGAAGAGAAAAAACAGTTTTACTTAGTTTTAGAATTCATTGAAGGCGAAGAATTTGAGCAGGAAGTCCATCGACAAGTATTAAATGAAGCTCAAGCAATTCAATTTTTATTTGATATTTTAGAAATACTCAAATTTGTTCATCAGCAAGGTGTAATACATCGCGATATTAAGCCATCCAATCTAATCAGACGTAAACAAGATGGCAAGATGATCCTGATTGATTTTGGTGCAGTTAAAGAAATAGGCACTTTAGCTTTTGACACCAGCAAACAGCAGGTTAAAACCCAAATTATTGGTACTCCAGGCTATATGCCTCCAGAGCAAAATAACGGCAAGCCAATCTATAGTAGCGATATCTTTGCTTTAGGTAAAACAGTTATTTTTGGGATGACCAATAAATCGCCTATGGAGTGGGAGGAAGCTGAAGCTAGTGGCGTAACTGCCTGGAATAAAAAAATAGCCATCAGTGAAGCTTTTTTGAAGATTATCAATCGTATGACTGCTGGTAACTCTTCACAACGTTATAACAGTGCCAAAGAAGTATTGCGCGATCTTCAACCATTAGAAATGATTGGTAAAACTATCGCTGATAAATATCAGATAGCTAAATACCTAGGTGGTAGAAAAGAAACACATTCTTATGTAGCTAATAGCTTAGAAGAAAGTAAACTTAGATACTATTTAGAAATTCTCCAACCTCTGCAATTGAGAGAATCGTCAGTATCGTTAATGAATCAAGAGATAATGATCGGCTTTAATAATTTATCAGCTATCGATCGCGATCAGAAAACTCCAGAGATTATTGAATATTTTATTGACGAATCAAGAATTTATATTGTTCAAGAGTATATAGAGGGAAAAAATTTAGCGCAAATTATTGAGGATCAGTTTATCCTTTCAGAAACTGAGGTAGTTGAGATTCTAATTAATGCTGCTACTGCTTTACGTCCATTTCATAAACAGCAAATTATTCATGGCAACATTAGACCTTCTAGCCTAATCAGACGATACAAAGATAATAAAATTACTTTGGTTGATTTTAATTTAGTCAACGAAGCTATCAATTTAATTCCTGAAAGCAAAACTGGCTATATTCCTCCAGAACAAATTGCCAACAGTCCTACTTTTGCAAGCGATATCTATGCTCTAGGTATGACTGCTATTCATATACTAACGGGAACTTCTCCGCAAAATTTAGAGAAAAATCCCCGCACGGGAGAAATATTGTGGCATCGAAAAGCCAGAATTAGTCCTAACTTTGCCAAAATCCTCGATAAAATGATTTATCTAGATCAAAATCAACGATATCAATCAGTAGACCGAGTAGTCAAAGACCTTAAAAAAATTAAGCACAAATCTAGATTTAGGGGATTATATAAATACTTTATAATTGCTCCTATTTTATTTTTGGGGATTGTATTTGCCTGGACTCAATATAGTCAGAGGGCAGCAATTTTGGAGTTTTATCGCGGCGATACTAAGTTAGACAAAGATCAATATCAAGCAGCTATTAGTTATTACGATAGTGGACTGAGAAGATTACCAAATACTAGAGGGCAGGTAAGAAATTTTGAACAAGTTTGGTTAAAAAAAGCCAAGGCACAAAGACAGCTAGGGGATTATCAAGCAGCTTTGAATACTTGTGACATAGCTTTAAGATACTATCAAAGTCCTCAACTCTGGAACTGTAAAGCTTTGACTCTTTATAGTCTTGAAAGATATGATTTGGCGATCGCAGCGTATAATCAAGCTATTGAGATTGCTCCTGAAAATGTCTGGTTATGGAACAATCGTGGTGAAACCTACACCCGCTTAGGGCAGATAGACAAAGCCATAGCTGATTTTCAAAAAGCGATCTCCTTAGATCCAGATAGAAGTTTTGTTTCCTGGAATAATTTAGGCAAACTATACTTTGAAAAAGGAGATTATCAACAGGCATCAGAAGCTTATTTAGAGGCATTAGCCGTTAAACCAGATTATTTGCCAGCCTTAATTGGATTAGGCAATGTGCAAAAATCTAGCCAACTATATACTCAAGCTGTGGATTCTTACGATCGAGCATTGGCTATTAATCCCGATTATCATGAAGCCTGGTATGGTAAAGGGTCAGTCGCCGAATATTTACAACAGTATCAGACAGCTAAAGAATACTATCAAAAAGCAGCAGATTCAAAGCCAGATTGGCAAGCAGCAAATCAAGCTTTAGAGAGAATCGATCGTAAACTGGGCAATTGATTGAGGTAATAAATAATAGGTCATCAACAATTTACTGAATGAAAAAGATTTTTGCTCAAATTAAACCTTATCTACGCTGGTTTATTTTGGGAGGGATATTATTTTTCTTGGTCAAGACACTTAAAGATCGCTTGATAGAAGTTGCTTCAGTTGAGATCGATTCTCAAGGCTGGCTCATGTTGACGGGAGCATTAATCATAACTATCTGCGCTCATGTTTGGTCTGGCTGGGTATGGACATGGATTATCAAAATTTTTCAACAGCCTTTAAGCACAAAAGAAGGTATTAGAGTCTATCTATTAACCAATATTGCTAAATATTCCCCAGGTAATATTTGGCATTTTTACGGCAGAATAACCGCCGTCGGGCGCAAAGGAGGCTCACGGGGTGCTGCAACTCTTTGTGTTTTGTTAGAGCCGTTATTAATGGCAGCAGCAGCTTTATTTATTGGTTTGACCAGTAGCGGATTGGTTTGGTCAAAGGATATAGATTCGCCAATTTCGTTATTTATCCTGAAGATTGTTAATTTTGTTACTAGTAAATTAAGCTGGTTAGCAATTAATGTTGATTCTCAGATTTTGCTATCTGCTATCAGAATTTTTAGCATAGCTAGCTTAATAGTAGTGCTAATCGGCATACATCCTTTTATTCTCAATCAACTCTTACACCGATTGAGCCGTAGCAAAAACAAAGCTGATGCCATCGCAGCCCAAGTTATTAAATTAGATCGATATCCTTTTATTCCTTTTCTGGGGGAAATTGGATTTGTTATTTTTAGAGCCACTGGATTTATGCTGACTTTTATGGCATTACAGTCTGTGACGTGGCAACAGATTCCTCAGTTGACCAGTGCCTTTAGCTTTGCTTGGTTGTTGGGTTTGGTTGTTCCAGGCGCACCAGGGGGATTGGGAGTATTTGAGGTAACCGCTTTTAGTCTTTTAGATAATACTCAGTTTCCCTCAGAAATAGCAGCAATAGCACTGTATCGTCTAATTAGCATCTTAGCAGAAGCGATCGCAGCAGGAGTATGCTGGAAAAAAAATAGTCATTAATCAGTTTCGGTTTGAAAAGGAGACTCCGCACCAATAACTTTTTCTCCTTGTCTTTCTTTGGCAGCTAATTCAAGATTTAATTCTAAAAGTTTTTCCAGGATGTTATCGTCAGCTTTAAAGTTATAAGCCTGCATGACTAATTTATCTAGCTGTTGATGTAGCTGATAAAGTTTACTGGCTGATTCATGAAAGTATTCGTTATAAAGCTTGGTAATTCCCCATTGTTTCTTTGACATTTGTTCGGTGCGATATTGATGCAATTCAATGGTTTTGTTACGGATTTTTTCCGTAAGGGCGAACGACCGTTCGCCCTTACATAGATTTTGCGGAAAAGGAAAAGTTTCAAAACAAGTTTTATGAGTATAAGCAATATCTGCTTTTAAAGTTGATTTCTGTGCTTCCATCCAAAGACGATGAACTTTAGAGGTAAGAATACCTAAAACATAATAATCTTCAGAAGCAACCACTACTGATTTATCTCCTGGAAGCCAGTTAAGAGGTGCAGGAATAAATACAGCCCATTTAGAAACCCTTGGTACTGTAAAATAATAAGATAAAGGTGCGATCGCTTTTCTCATTGCTGGTCTTTTTTCGCCATATTTCCACCAATTAATTTTAGTTACTTCTCTACGATTTTTATCTCTTTTAGGTTTGACATTAGCTTTTACATACTCAAATGGCAAAATATAATCACTAGCATCTTCTAAACTCATATCGTTGAAATCAATAATCCAGCGATCTGGTTCTCCATTGACATTTTGAGCTAAATTTGAACCCATTGAAAATAATTTCAAAACCTGCTCGTTTTTACTATCCTTAGCAATCCATTCTTTAACTTGTTTTTCAGTAACAATAAAATCTTTGCCAACAGGAATTACACCTTGGAAGCATTTATTACAATTAGCCTGTAAAGTTTTTGCACCAGAAACATCAATATGTGGTTGTAGAGAAGAATTGATAATGTGAACTTGCTTATCATCTAAAAAATATTGCTGTGGTTGTTGATAACTCCAGTTAACAATACTGACATGAACCTTTGCTTCACCAGACCAAGGTTGAGTGGAAATCGCCTCGTGAATATGTCCACTTTTGTTAGTCACATAATCTAAAGTAGCTTTACGGCTTTTTCCTTGACTTATGGAATTAGTCGCTACT
Organism: Chroococcales cyanobacterium; assembly: GCA_038259125.1. GTDB lineage: Bacteria > Cyanobacteriota > Cyanobacteriia > Cyanobacteriales > Xenococcaceae > Waterburya. Next base: position 11,154 of record JBBSPC010000121.1, read on the forward strand.
AAACCAATTCGTCCTGCTGGGGTAAGGGCGAACGGCCGTTCGCCCCTACAGATATTATCGTGTGCTAACCGAAACCAATAGCTACAGAAATCGACATCTTTTACATTAGGAAACTGATTAAATACTCTTTCTACATATTCATCTCCTAGATTCAACCTCATGTGTTTTCCACCTAAAAAAGGAGGATTACCAATAATTGCATCAGCCTTTACCCAAGGAGTAAACAAAGCATCCTGGCAGACAATATTGTTATCCAAAGTATCGAGGGGTAATTCTCGTTCGGTTAAATTCAAGCGATCAATCGCAACTTTTTTAGCAATAGTTAAAGTAACTTTGGCTAACTCTACCGCAAAGGGATTTATATCCATGCCGTAAAACTGCAACGGGGTAACTAAACCTATTTGTGTTTGTTGCTTGCCTGTTTCTGAACGTCGGCGATTAGAAATTTTATCCAGGAGTGACTTTTCAATTTCTTTTAATTCTTGATACGCCAGATATAGGAAATTTCCTGAACCACAAGCAGGATCTAAAACACGGTAATTTTGTAGTTCTAACTGTAAAGAATTTAGTTCGGCAATAATATTAGCAGCATCTATTTTTGCCTCCCAATAATTGCTAATAGTTGGCTTAACAATTTTCATGATGTCCGCTTCGGAGGTGAAGTGCATCCCGTAAGCATAACGTTCTTTTTGATTTGCTGTACCTTCAAAAATATTACCAAAGATTGTAGGACGAACTTGTTTCCAGTTTTCTCGCGCTGCTGCATCGAGATAGTTTAATTCTTCTTTAGTTAATTCAATCGGATAAACTGTGGCAAACAAACCACCATTAAAATAGTCTACGCCCTTATACTTACCCGCAGGAGTAATTCCTGGGCGATTCATTTCCTGAAACAAACCACCTAGAATATCATAAGAACTTTTGCCACCCAGACAGTCTTGAATGCAGTTAATAAACATATCTGGCGGTAACAGCCCTCGATCTTCAGCAAACATAGCTAAGACACATTGCAAAACTAATCTTTGGGCTGCTAATGTATCAAAACCCTCTTTTTTACCTCTCTGCTTGAGAATTTCGCACAGTTCACCCATCTTACGGGCAGTTTCTTTAGTTACCTCTACCTGATTATTTTGAAAGATGGAGTTTTTTTGTTCTAACCCCATAAAGCCAAAAGCAGATGCCCTTTCTGGTAATTTCAGAAGTTCGATAACATCAACAGGTTCATCAACTTGATTATCAAAATCGTAAATCCAAAACTGATCGAAGTTGCACAGCATTACGTAGCGCGGACGATTGGGAACAATTCTTGTCCAATAATTAAAAGCCTGACGATAATGTTTGCCTAAATCTTCTCCTTGTGTCTTCATTTCAATTAAGACGCGGGGTTTCCAAACTAAATCGGCAAAGCCTGTTTTACCTTTGTTGCTTCCCTTCTTTATGGCAACTTCGTATTCTGCACCAGCTTCTAACGCACCCTGATGTCCAAAAGCTTGAAAAAACCTATCTAGAAATACCTGCGCTTGACTTCGTTCTTTACCTGAAATGTATTGCAAACGATATTTAACAAACTCATTGAGACTTTGGGCGATGGCTACCATATATCTAGTCCAATAACTAATATAGATAGCTTTCCCGCCTATTTGCCCTAAGCTATACAGAGAAATACGTGATTTTGATGGCGAGGGGCGGTCGGGTTTCCCGACCATGCCCAATCGCCATGTTGATTAATATCTATTAGTTTTAGTTGCAGTTTTAAACTTCATGTAGGTATTTTCTGCTAATTTAGAAGTTGTCTAAGAAGTATAAATTATCACTTGAAAGCCCCCTAAATCCCCCAAGTTTGGGGGACTTAAAGTTATGTTTCTCCCCCAGAATTGACGAGCGACCCTGCGTCGCCGACAGGCGCAAAGGAACGCGCGAGTTTGGGGGCTGGGGGGCTAAACCAAGATCTCAGATGTAAAACAATAACTTTTCAGATATTTTCTTAAAGCGATCGCACTTTGTTTGAATTGTAAATACCATATTAAAATCTAACTTTCTATAGATTAATTATTAGTATCTAAAAAATATAATTAAAGGTCTAGTATAGCCAAAGATCAATTATTTGAAGATGTTTAATAATAATCAAACAAAAAATAGCTTTAAAATTTCTGCTTGGATGACAACGGCAGCAGTCACAATCGGTGGGGTATCATTATATCCTCAACAAGCATTAAGTCAGCAAAAGTCACAAATACTAGTTGCTCAAAATTTTAGTTCTGATTTGTTAGCTAAAAGCGCGCAAAAAGAAACTTTGTATCTTAATAATAATCGCACTTATTCTTATAACCTAATAGTAAAAGAAAAAGCCGAAATTGATGGTGTAGTTGTTCCCGCAGGAGCAACTATAGTAGGTAAATACGTTCCAGCCGAAGGCGGATTGCGCTATGTTGCTAACGCTGTAACTTACGATGGTCATAGCTACAGTATTAAAGCCTCTTCTGGAGTAATCAAAGATACCAAAGACCCTCGCGATACATCCGCAGGTGCGATCGCTGGAGATGCAGGTATCGGTGCAGCAGGTGGCACTATTTTAGGTGAAGTATTCGGTCATGCAGGTGCAGGAGAAATTCTTGGTGGTGCAGCAGCAGGGGCAGCAGCGGGTAATCTCACTGCCGATAGGGTTGTAGTTATCGATCCAACTTCATTGATCGCGCTGTATAAATAACTAATGTTACGCACTAATTAATTTATGAAACCTAGGCAGTATTTGTACTAAAAACTGAACGGAACTATCAACTTTAACTTTTTTTCCCAAAAATTCAAGCAAGTGATTAGTTGTTTTTGTTCCAGGTGAAACAGAATTTTGCTCCTTTATTTAACTCCGATTCTAGCCAAATTTTGCCCCCTTGATTTTCGACAATTTTTTTGACTATAGATAAGCCAATCCCAGTATTTTCTTTAGTATCTTTTGAGGCGATAGTGTGAAAGATAGTAAAGATTTTCTCTTGATGTTCAAGAGCAATTCCCATACCGTCATCTGCTACTGAAAACTGATAAAACTCCTGATTTTCTTCGGCAGCAATAGTAACTGTGCCATCATCGCGATGATGATGTTTAATGCTATTACTAATAAGATTACTAAACACTTGTTGTAAAGGTAAAGCTTCTGTTTGCAAAACTGGCATCTGAGCATAAATATTGATCGTGAATTTGGCTGGAGGAGCGATTGAATCAATAATCTCATGCAAAAGTTGTCGGACATCAACCGTGCTTTTTTCCCTTTTGACTCTTCCTGCGCGGGAATACTCTAATAATCCGTCAATAAAATCATTCATGCGCTGGACACGGTTACGCAATAAAGCCATATTTTGGCTAGTATCTTCATCTAGCTTGTCTTCTATATCTTCCTCAATCCATTCAGACAAATTAGAAATTGCCCGTAATGGTGCCTTAAGATCGTGAGAAACTATATAAGTAAATTGATCTAATTCTTGATTACGTTCTTTAACGAGTTTATTTGTCGTAGCTAAACTCTGGTTTGCCTCAGTCAATTCTTTGGCTTTTTGTGCTAACTTACGTTCAGATTTATAATAAAATCTGATTGCTAGCCAATAACCTACTAATCCACTGAATATAGTTACGCCTATCAAAACGTTGGTAATTCTGCCAATTTTATCCAAACGCTGTTGACGAAGATTAAGCAACTGTCGCTCTCTACTTTTAAAGATACTTAGCGAGTTGCGGATTAGATCCATTTCTATCTTGCCTCTAGTTAAAAGCTGAGTCAACCGTGGCAAATTTGTTACTTCTGGTACTGGTTTAACTGTATCTAAGATTTGGCTTAATAAATTTAATCGACTTTGTATTTGCTTTTCGATCTTTTGTAATTGCTGCTGTTGTTCTGGGTTGTCTTTAGTTAATTCTTTAAGCTCTTGCAACTGCAAAGGAATTTTTGGTCTGGCTTGGTTGTATGGCTCTAAAAATTCAGCTTTTTGGGTAATGATATAGCCACGAACTCCTGTTTCGGTATCTACCAGTGCCAACATCAAAACATCGCTGTCTTTAATTACTTCCTCAGTATGATCGATCCAAATATAAGCTTCATTTTTGGCTTGATATGACCAAATCCAGCCTGCGATCGCTGGTATGATAGAAATGATCGGAATTGCAATAATTACCGCACCACGATAAACAATTGGTAGTCTCGACCAAGGCTCGAAAAAGACTTTATTGCTATTGGATGAAGCAATCCCTGACTGAAATTGATTCCAGCGATTAATAGTAAACTTAAACATTCACGAGATAACAGAAATTAGCAGCAAGTTAAGGTTTATTAAACATGGTATCCGATTTTTTCAAGCACCTCATTTTCTCTCGGCAGAATTGACAAAAAGTTCAAAGTTCAAACAAGAATGCGTTTAAAAAAAGATCAATAACTTTGAATAGAAGCGAAGCGACTCATTCTCTTGATAGATGTTGGCAATTGTTAATTTTTTTATACTTGCATCCATAGTCCCGATACTTACAATTACCCTGGGACATCTGTAATAATTATGACTAATTCAGTAGAATTCAAGTTATTTGCTCCATATAATAAAGAAGCTGCCGTTATTGGTTGTTTTTCTGATTGGCAACCTGTGGCAATGTCCAAGGGCGACGATGGTTATTTTAAAACCAAAGTGGAACTAGAAGA
>JBBSPC010000122.1:0-15508 GCA_038259125.1 Chroococcales cyanobacterium
ACTGTTCCGCCATCGACACTCAATGATTTTACTCTTGCCTTAATCTTTGGTTCTGGTAGATGATAGTTGTTGATTAATCGATGTTGCGTACTATGAGGAATTTTTACCCCTGTTAAGATTTTAATGTCCCGTTCTGCATTGTTGTTAAAAGTTCCTGTAGTCATTGCTTTAGGATTAGGACAAAAAGAAAACGTACCATTTTTGCGGTGATGACCAGGATGATTGCTACAAAATAAATTGCCGAATTGACCATCAAAAATCTGTTTTATGTATTTCTGCTGTTCTTTAATCACTGCTACTAATTCTGGAACAGCTATTGGTATTTCATCTTTGATATCGTACTTTTCTGTTCTGAAGCGGAGTCTCCATTGCTTACCTCTTTTTCTCAGACAATCCAATGGCAAATTTAAAAGTTCACCTTGATCGGTATCTCTTGGGCTAATTTATCTGGCACTTCTTGTAAATGAGCCTGTTTCCAGATGAAAAAGCCTACTCCCAAGGTTAGAGAACGCAATTCAACAATAAAGTCGTGCATTTGGGCTTGAGGTAAATATCCTGTTATCGTATCCCAATTATTCCAGTCAGCAATACGGTCATAGCCTAAAATTTGTCCTCGTTTCCCTGTAATTAGCTGCAAAGCTTTAGAAGTAAACTCATTGGGAACAGAAACTGCGATTTCTAAGATTGGCTCTAATAATACAGGGTTACACTGGGACATTCCCTCTGTCATTGCAATTCTGGCTGCCTGTTTGAAAGCTTGTTCGGAACTATCTACGGAGTGATGAGAACCATCGGTTAAAGTAACATCAACATCTACCACAGGAAAACCCAGAGGTCCATGCTGTAAATATTCTCTAACTCCAGTTTCTACTCCTGGAATATATTGCCGAGGAACTACGCCCCCCACAATAGTTTGATGGAACTCAAAGCCTTTACCTCGATCCAAGGGTTTGATATCAAGATAAACATCGCCAAAAGCACCATGTCCACCACTTTGGTGTTTATAGCGACCGTGAGAGCGTGTAGAACTACGGATAGTCTCTTTATAGGGTATTTGAGGCAAACTAGTACTCATGGGTAGGTTATACTTGCGTTCGAGACGAGCCAAAGCAACCTGGAGGTGAACTTCTCCCTGACCCCACAAAATTACTTCGCGGGTATCACCATCTTGTTCCCAAGATAAGGACGGATCTTCTGCTAAAAGTTTACCCAAGGCACTGCTAAGTTTTACCTCATCCTTACGGTTTTTAGGTGCAATCGCCAGAGCGTAGACTGGAGCAATTACTTCAGCTTGGGGCAGAGATGGAATTTGTTTATTAGCATTAGATAGAGTATCGCCTGTAGTCGCATTCTCCAATTTACCCAGAGCCACTATGCTGCCCATAGCTGCTCGTTGCAGAGGTATTTGTTGTTGCCCCCTAAGTTGATAAATCCCGCTAGTTCTCTCACCATTGAGGGTTATTCCATCGATAAGTTCACCCTGCCAAACTCTAACTAGGGATAAGCGTCCACCTTGGGGAGTAAAGTAGGTTTTTAAGACTTGAACTATTGTGTTTTCTTGGTCAGCTTTCAAACCTCGATGTTGAGCTGTAACTTCAGGAGATGGGGCTTCTTTGACCAAAGCATCAAGTAGGGGGCGAACGCCAAAATCATTTTCTGCCATGCCCAAAAAGACAGGCACAATTAAGTCGGCACTTAACTCTTGTTTAAGATCCTGAATTATCTCGGCTGATGGCGGTTCAATTTCTTCAATTAACTCTTCTAGCAAATGATCGTCAAAATCAGCTAGAGTTTCTAACATTTCTTGACGGGTAATTTGTTCCAACTCTGTCAAATCTTCTGGAAGTGGTATGGGATCGGCTGGTTGTTGAGGGTGATATTTATAGGCTTGTTCCGACACCAAATCAATATAGCCAATGCACTGCTCTCCCTGACGAATGGGGTACTGTTGTATTACAAAAGGACGACTGGAAACTTCTTGGAGCGATCGCAAGATTTGCCGATAGCTATAGGAACTGCGATCCATCTTATTGATAAATATTAAATGGGGAATCTCCCAATCATCTAAGAACTTAAATAAGGGTGCTAAGGTCAAAACCTTGTCAACTAAAGGCTCGCAAACTATAATGACGACTCCCGCACCCACTAAAGCATTGTAGGTTTCTTGGACAAATTCTACCGATCCAGGGCAATCTAAGAAAGTTAAGTTAATTCCTTGATATTTAGTATTCGCAACAGACAATTCTACGCTCATTTGGCGATCGCGTGCTTCAATGGAGCTATCACCAACGGTATTTTGCTCCTTGATACTGCCTTTACGAGTAATTTGTTGAGTAACAAATAATATACTTTCGAGTAATGTAGTTTTTCCGCTAGAGTATGGTCCGACAATAGCCACATTACGAGTATTGTTGACGTTACTTTTACTCATAACTAAACCCCAAAATAATATATTTTTGATAGTTAAGACACTCTTTGGCTAACTGCAAGCGTCAATAGTGCTTCAAGTGTCATTATCGCAGTTATGGAATTCTTGGCAGACATTTGGGTAGCTTTCTTAACGAACAATTACAAAATCAAAAATCGCTATCTTTTACTTTTAATAGAAAATTAAACTAATTTTGCCTGTAAAATTTGGTCTACCTGTACTCGCTTTGCTTGAGGAACCCAAATTTTCCACCTTTTACACCACCAATTTCGGCGTTTAAACTTCAACAACAACTCTTCAGAACTTTTCCATTCATAGGACTGAATTAGTGACCATCGAATGAGATAGCCATAGGTTATAATTCCATTTTCTCGCATCTCTTCAGGGCAGAAAAGATCTATCAAATAACTTGAAGCTAGACCTATAGAACCGCCACTAATTAAAGGACTCTGAATATAAAAACCTAAAATAATTAGAATAGTGCTTAATCCAATCAACATAAACCGGCGAAACTTAGACATTGGTATAACTAATAGTTGTTTCCCTGCTTGACGATACCGTTGCTTTAACAATGCAACAAATATTACAAAAAGTGCTATTGGCAGAATTAATACAGCAGCTAGCTTAATAAACATGGCTTTTTACCTTTGAATGTTATTTATTAGCCTTTATAAGTCAGTTTTTTTAAACTAATTTATTACCTCATCATTGGAGACTATAAGTCTAAACTCTTACTCAGAAAAATGTGGTTTATTACTCTTAAATCATAAACATTTCAATCGGACAAAGATGTCTAAATATTGACAGTAAGAGTACTTTAAATTAAAGTTAATTTATGCTTAAGATAGTTAATCTTATGATATTTATTCTATGTATAATTACTGAGAATTTATAATAAAATGAATATATTTGATTATTCAATTATTAGCTTTTTCAATCAATTTGCTCAACGATCGGTACAGTTTGATAAATTAGTGTTACTTATTAGTGACAATGTGCTGCTAAAAGGCGGTTTCATTCTTGCTTTATTTTGCTATGCCTGGTTTAAAGAAGATAGCCTTAAGATCGTCAAAAGAAATCGCGAACATATTTTGATCACAATTTTAGCTAGTTCGGTGGGGATTGTTGGTGCAAGACTACTAGTTTTGTCGCTTCCTTTCCGATTAAGACCTCTACACAATCCTGAATTAGTAGTGCAATTTCCTCTAAAAAGAGACTTTCTAGAAGGATGGAGTTCTTTCCCCAGCGATCATGCTATTTTATTCTTTACTTTGGCTACGGGCTTATTTTTTGTCTCGCGTATTTTAGGCATAATTGCGATCGCTCATGCCATCTTTATTATTTCTCTTCCCAGAATTTATCTGGGGTTACATTATCCAACTGATATCCTAGCAGGGGCTTTAATCGGCATCGGCGTATCCCTTTGGGTCAACAGAAGAAAAATTAGCAGTACAATTACCAAACTGCCGATGCGCTTATTAGACAAAAATCCTAGCTTGTTCTATAGCTGCTTTTTTATTGTAAATTTTGAAATTGCTGAAATGTTTAATAGTTTGCGTAACATAGCTAAGGTGATGTTTTTACTCTTGTCTAGCTTTGCTTAAAATATTTTATTTTTAACGAAGATTTGGCAGATAGAGAAATAAATGTAGAGTATTTATCTTGAATTTAAATAACTAAAACTCCAACCGTGTTGCTTAAAACCCAAAGATTCGTAGAATTTATGAGTGCGCTTGCGTTTGAGATTAGAGGAAAGAGTAACCTTATAACATCCTGCATCAACACTAATTTTTAACGCTTTTTGCATCATTTGCTTACCAAAACCTTTTCCCCGATATTCAGTGGCAATAGTAACTGAGTCAAGAATAGCCGATTTATGAAAACCTCGGTGCATCATGGTGGGCATAAATAATAAGCTAAAAGTGCCTACCTCCTCATCTTGCAAACAAGCTAGATAAATATAATGATTTTGAACTTGCTGTATTTGATTCCAAATAGCTGTTATTTCTGCATCAGACATCAACGGGTTTTCATCCATGTCAGCATAAAAACGATTGAGAATCGGTAAATCTTGTTTTGTTGCCAGACGAATGTTAATCTCTTTCATTCTTAAATATAAAAAAGCGTAAAACTCGGCTTTGTCACAAAAACCGAGTCTCTTACAATTTTTAGTCATTCAATTGAATTAAGTAATTTCCGAATAACCGATCTATTTCAGATTTAATCTGCTGATTTAGCTACTTCGACAACTTTTTCAAAAGCTTGAGGATCTACCATTGCAAGCTGTGCTAACATTTTGCGATTTAAACCTACTTCAGCTTTCTTTAGCTGATAAGTAAACTTGCTGTAGCTTAAGCCGTGCATTCTGGCTGCTGCATTGATGCGGGTAATCCAAAGGCGACGAAAATCACGTTTGCGTTTACGGCGATCGCGATAGGCATTACGCAATGCCTTCATTACCTGCTGATTGGCAATACGAAATAGTTTGGAATGTGAACCACGGAAGCCTTTAGCTAACTTCAGTATTTTCTTGCGACGTTTGCGGGCAACATTACCCCGTTTGACTCTACTCATAATTAATCTTTAGATCTTGTTTGATGGGCGTTAACAACTAAATTTAGTAGCAACTACTAGTTAGAAAAGACAATATACAGCTTAAATTAGCTATAGGGCATCATTGTGCGTACTGCTTTTTCGTCAGTCTCATGTACCACAGTCATACTAGATAAACGGCGGCGAGTACGTTCTTTACTCTTACGTTCTAATAAGTGGTTTTTGAACGCCTTACGACGCATAATTTTCTTGCCACTGCCAGTAATACGAAAACGCTTGGCAGCAGATTTTTTGGTTTTTAACTTAGGCATTAGCTACTGATATTTAGACACAATTTACAATTATACTATTCACCCAATGTCAATTACAAATTTTTTAAAAGCTAGAGGCGTCGAGACCCCGCGTCACCTTTAGGCGCAAGGGAATGCTCGACAAGACAGCTATAAGCGCGATCGCTATAAGCTTTATGAAGACTAAATATTATGGCGTTGCTGAATCGGGGTATGACAGTAAAATAGTTACTTTTATAATCTAAGAAAGAAAGTTCATTAAAAGCTAAGAGCTAAGAACCGTATTATTATCGGTTTCATACCTAAAATCAGTAACGCCAATATTATTGCTGGCAAAAATTCTAATAATAAAAATATTAATTGAGCGCGATCGCAACGGACGCGATTTACATCAAGAATTAGGAATAGTCCGTATAATCAAGGTAGCGATACTAGTAGTAACTGCAACAATGATCGGAACAATTAAAGATTTTGCCCCCATCAGACTAGATACATCTGAAGTCAAAGTTTTCTGATTGTCTTTTAGTTCTTTTACTGTCTCATCAATATTATTTACTTTTACTTTGATTTCAGCTTGACCTACTCTTAATTCAGAGACATCTTCAGATAACTTATCTAATTTGCCGTCTAATCTCTTTAATATTTCTGCTAAATCAGTTTCTATAGTTGGATTGCTCATATTTTTAGCATTTTTATTGTTATTTTAGACTAAATTTATTGAAGAGCGATATAAAAGTGATCGCGTGATCGTGCTGGCACAAAAGACAAGTCGCTTCACTGCCTTAACTGTTGTTAGCGATTTAATGCCGACATAAGTGCCTGTTGCCCTGCTTTTTGATACACCTCATTTAGGTACTGCTCAACTGCTTCAGCATCGGCAGGAGGTAAAGGCATTTTGCCTAAAATATCTAAGGCTGTTTTTTGTTCTGTCGGTGGCACGATCGCCACTAAACTAGATTCTAAGGGTTCTTCATATTGCCAAAAACCCTTGATAATAGCAGATGCGTCTTTTTCTGTATTAGTAACGGAGCTAATTACCTTGGCTGATTCTGATTGTGCAGTAGAATCGATCTTGGCTGCTTTTTGACTACGTAGCTGGCGCAAACGCTCAATGATTTGGTTTTTAGTGCGTCCTCGCAATTGAAAAATGATAAAGGGATCTTCACTAAAGCGATCACCCAATTGATAATAAACTGCTGCAATATGCTTACAAGGATTGGCTTTATCGGGGCAGCTACAGCGAGAGCGAACTTCGTTGAGGGTAAAAGGAAACAAGCTTAAGCCACCAGCAGTAAATACCGCCTCAATAGTCTCTGGCATCTCTCCTGCTAATAGCTGCGCTGAAAAAATTGCCTTCTCAGACATTTTCGAGATCACATAATCCCAGTCTTCATTACTAAAAGACTGTAAGGATAAAGATACTTTATAAGGTTCAGCATCGCTACCCTGCACCGTTGCCTTGGCACGGGAGTCGCTGAAGTCCATACTTAGAACATTACCTTCCCTAGCATAGCTTCTGCCTCTTTCCAGACGTTTTTTGAAGCGATAGGAACCAAGTAGCTCTAACCATCGCTCTACCCACCATTCTTGCTTTTCTACTTCAAAGTTGGTCATTATTTTTAGCTATAAGCTCTAAGCTATAAGCTTTAAGCTTTTATCCTAGTATACAATTAGTCCCAACCTTTTATCTTTTACCCTCGCTTACTACTCCTTACTACCTCAATTCCTAGCCTTATAAAACGTTTCTAAGCTATTGCGATCGCCAACAAAACGCCAGTGCCAAGGTTCATAATTAACGCCTTGGGGATTATTAGGAGGAAAAGATAGTTCAAAGCTATACTTCAAAGCATTCAGTTTCAACCAGCGAAAAGCAGCAGTCTGGGCAAACTCATCTTCTACGTTAGTTGCAGGAGCGTTACCGTCGCCAATATCGAGAGCATAACCTGTATGATGTTCGCTATAGCCAGGAGGTGCGCTAACTTCCGCTCTGGTAGTAGCATTTTGTACTCTTTGCTCTTTAACTTTAAAAAATAGCTTTTCTTGCTCTTTTGTATTCCGAAAAGCAGAAATAGCAAGCAAATTTACACCATCGGCTTTAGCAGCAGCCTGCATTTGCTGAAATTTTTTGGCAGCAGCAGGGCGCAGTTTTAATCTACCGTCAATGGTGATTGATACTAATTCGGATTCTGGAGCAACATCGTAGGGTAAATGCCCTAATAAAGTTTCCTGACCAGGTTTTACTGTTGTCCCAGTTTTAGAGAAATTTTGTAGTGTTTGCTTATTTTTGGGTGAGATATCTTTTGCAGCAGGGGTTGATTGTTGCTGGCTGTTTTTAACTTTAGGCGTTGGTGATGCTGATTTAATAACAGGCTGGTTAACTGCCGTTGGAATAGATTTATTGCCTAGAGAAATTAAAAACATTGATAATAACCCCACTAATCCAAGGCAGGTAACAACCCCAATAATTAAGGGTAGAGATAAAGCAAAATTTGCTCGTTTAGGGAGATCGATCTCTTCTCTTATAGCTTCTGGAATTTCTATTTCATCCATAATTTGTTCAACAACTATTGTTTTATTTATTAGTTATTGGTTTTTGGGCAACGTTATCCTGTTGGGCAGCTTGGTAAACCGCCTTAGCTACTGCTTTTGATACTTCAGGGTTAAACACAGAAGGAATAATGTGTTCTCGATCTAGATCGGCATCTTCAACTAAAGTAGCGATCGCTTTAGCAGCTTCTAGGTACATATTGGTAGTAATTGCCGAAGCCCGACAATCTAATGCGCCACGAAAAACTCCAGGAAAGGCTAACACATTATTGATCTGATTAGGGTAATCGCTACGCCCTGTAGCCATCACCGCCACGCTATCGTAGACTAATTCAGGCTGAATTTCGGGAATGGGATTTGCCATAGCAAAAACAATCGGTTGTTCTGCCATTGTCTGCACCATTTCTGGAGTAATAACCCCTGGCGCGCTTACCCCCAAAAAGATATCAGCACCTTGCATAGCATCGGCTAACTTACCACTATCTTTCACGGCAAATTCTAGCTTATTAGAGTTTAAATCCTGGCGTTCGGAGGAAATAATGCCTTTTGAGTCGCAAATCACAATCTTGCTTGCCCCTGCTTGTTTTAGCAGCAGAGCGATCGCAATTCCCGCTGCCCCTGCACCATTGATCACAATTTTAACCTCAGCTAAATCTTTACCAACTAATTTAAGCGCATTATACAAAGCCGCCAGGACAACAATAGCCGTACCGTGCTGATCGTCATGAAAGACAGGAATATCAAGCTCTTGCCTCAATCTCCGTTCAATTTCAAAACAACGGGGGGCAGCAATGTCTTCTAAATTTATGCCTCCAAACACAGGGGCAATCTGTTTCACTGCCTTAATAATTTCTTCCGTATCTTGGGTATCTAAGGCAATGGGAAAAGCATCAAGCCCTGCGAATTCTTTAAATAATAAAGCTTTACCTTCCATCACGGGGAGTGATGCCTCTGCACCCAAGTTACCCAACCCTAAAACAGCACTGCCATCAGTAACCACGGCAACTGTATTACTTTTGATGGTTAGTTCGTAAACCTTATCAGGAAATTCAGCGATCGCCCGACAAATTCTACCCACTCCTGGAGTATAAGCCATAGCTAAATCTGATTGAGACTTGAGAGGCAGCTTGCTTTCAACCCTAATTTTGCCTCCTTGATGAATTGCAAAAGTGCGATCGCTAAAGCTAATAACTTTAACTTTAGGCAAATTTCTAATTGCCTCAATGATTTTATCCCCTTGTTCGGTACTAGAGGCATCGATCGTTAATTCTCGTTGAGTATATTTGAGATTGCGTTGCAGCAGCACAATATCTCCTAGACTACCGCCGTGGTTGGCGATCGTACTCATAATCGAAGCTAAAGCACCAGGACGATTGGGAATTTCGATCTCGATCTTTAGGCTAAAGCTAGCACTGGGGTATAAATCTACCATTATTTATATGTATTGCAGAATAAATTATTGTAAAACTTTTCGCACATTTAACGTATGGACGCTTTGGAAAAAGCCTCTGCTATGGATTTTTCCAACAACACTCGATATACGGGTAGATTTTTCTTCTGCACATATAGCTCTCTTTCTGTTGGTACAGGAAAGGGGTTAGTATCTAGCCAGGCTGTTGTATGCTGTTGAATTAATAAAGGATGGTTAGCAAAGCGATCGCGCATTTCTATTGCTACTTCCTCTATATCTGACTGCAAAAATACCTGCCCACCTTCGGCTAGATAATCAACTAAAATTTTGACTAATTCTGACTGCACTACCCGCCGTTTATTATGTCGCTTTTTGAACCAGGGATCGGGGAATTGAATTGAAATAGTTTTTAAAACATTTCTGGGTAAAGAACTTAATAACCCTGATGCTGAACTATTCATATTGCCAAAAAGATAATGCAGGTTTGTCAAACCCAATTCATCTCTAGTTTGATTGGCAGCACTTACTAACTGATCGCGAATTTCAATCCCCAAAAAGTTTGTCTTAGGATCTAGCTGCGCCATCGCCAACAAAAATCCACCCCGCGCACAGCCAATATCTAGATGGAGAGAATAGTTGCTTTGAGCAAATATATCTTGCCAATCTGGTATATCTAGCGGCTGCTGAAATTTGCGGGCGAGGGGGTTAACGTGCTGGCGAATACGAATAGGCATACAAAAGAGGGCGTTACTGATTTAACTGTAGTAAAAAAACTCCAAGATTTAAGAATTAGTATTTATCGAAACTACCGTACCGCTAAAGTCATAAAGATCGCCCTGCAACTGAATTGATGAGCCTATTTTTACTTTTTTACTTCCATCCAAAATAACGCCACTGCTGGTTACCTCTGCATTACTGTTGAGAGTCATGATTAAATCTCTAGTAATTCTGATCTCAGGGCGTGGATCTGGCAAAGCTTTTACAGATCCGTCTGGCTGGGGTACGGGAGTTGTTCGCGGTAAGGTTTCGGTGTTAATAATTTCTACTTTTCCTGCTGGTTGATTACGGATCACAATATCAGCTTTTTTTTCTCGCTTAAATTCTGCAACCAAGCCATCAAAATCAGCGACGTTCAAACCCTTGACAAAAACCTTTACTTCAACAGGTTTTTGCTTTGTTTGAGCAACAAGTTTTGTAGTTAAAGGCGTACCTGGAAAAAAGAAAACACCGACAAAGACTAGTAAAATTACAGCAGCAGCAGCCAAATCAAGAATGCTCAATTTGCCAAATAGTCTTCCTTTAGAATCAATAATACTCATAAATCAACTGTCGGAAATTTCGATGTCCTGAATAATTTCGCTTATATTATGTCACTTGTTAGCTGTTATTTGTTCAACTTAAATATTCAAATACTCGCCAATGTATGAAGAAAACAGTAGTTTATTAAATTTTGTCAAAGAAAAATAGGCACTTTAGTTGGCAAAATCGTTTTCTTTTCTAAAATTTGAACAAGAAACACAAGCAGGAAATCAAATAACTATGACCCAATCAACAACAAATGATAACCAAGACTTATTTAAAATTTTGGTAGCAGTTGCTTGGATTGATGGAGAAATTCAAGCCCAAGAAAGAAAGTTTCTGGAAAAAATAGCAGCAGAACAAAATTTAGAATCAGCAACAGTACAAGACTTATTAACTACCCATCAAGCTACTTCTACCGAACAGTGCTATAAACTATTAAAAGCATATCTAGGCTCTAATCCCAATGTCGAGGACTATCAAAAACTACTATCTGCTGTCAGCACTTTGATTTATAGCGATGATGATATTGCTACGGAGGAAGCATCCTTATTGACTCAGATGCAAAATCTCGACCCCAATAATCCAGCCAATAATTCTACTTTTGATAAAGTAATTGGCAAAATTCAAAAATTATATCGAGCAGGATTATCAGCAGTCTAGCCAAGATTCTGGCTATTTTTCGTTCCAGATACGTAAATAGAAATAAACAAACACAAAAGCAATGATCAATAAAATGGTTGCTGCTGCTGCTGCATAACCAAATTCAAAACGAGAAAAAGCCTGTTCATAAATATAATAAACTAATAAATTAGTTGAGTTTAACGGGCCACCACCAGTGATAATATAAACCTGCTCAAAACTCTTTAGAGTAAAGATAGCTGTAGTCAAAACGGCAAAAACAATAGTCGGTTTCAGTCCAGGGATAGTAATATACTTAAACTTTGCCCAACCATCAGCACCATCTAATTCCGCAGCTTCATAGTGAGATTGAGGAATAGTCTGTAATCCTGCGAGAAATACCACCAAGTTGAAGCCTAGCTGTTTCCAGCTACTTAATAAAATTAAAACAGGCATTGCCCAAAACGTACTGCTTAACCATGCAATAGGCTCTAATCCCCAGTCAATTAAAACATTATTAATTGGGCCATCGGTTTGAAATAGCCAGCGAAAGGCTAAACCCACAGCAACTAAAGATGTAATCGAAGGTACGAAATATGCTGCTCGAAATACTCCCTGTAAAGCTAAAGAGCGATTGAGTAAAACAGCTAACCCCAGAGGAATAATAATTGTTGGAATAAGAGTTACAACTGTAAAATATGCCGTATTGCCAATTACCTGCCAAAAGTCGGCATCGGTAAACAGACGCAGATAATTACGCACTCCCACCCATTCAATCCCCGATACTGTGAAGCTGCCAGTAGTAAAGCTAAGATACAGCAGATAGACAATAGGATAAAACAGGAAAATACCTAATAGAATCAGTGCAGGGGCAAGAAACAGCCCAGCAGCAAACGAATCGCGATCAAGCAAAGTCGAGAAAGAAGTTGATTTAGTCATGTTTGATATTCGATCGACCTGGCTGTATAAAGCGATCGCCTTTTTTCAGCCAAATTATTTGTCATTCAAGACAATCGCTACGTTAATATCTAATTTCTGCCGTAGGTTTTAATTGGCTCTTTGATAAAGCGAATATAAAAGTTTTTAAAGGTCGATCGCAACACGCGGGGCAACCCAAAATCAATAGGCATTAAAGCATCAGGCAATTTCCAGTCTGCCACCTGTAAGTCTGCTGGTTTGCAGTAAGGAAACTCGATTTCAGCCAGTTGAGAACAATATCCCTGTTTAAATTGAGCAGCTAGAGTAGGTACAACTCTGGGGTCAACATTGAGAATATCAATCATGGCGCGATCTAGGGCAAATACGTCGGTAGACGCGCCCAAAACTCCCAATTGTTTTGGTTCACCGCCACTAGGACCATTGCCCTCGTGACCAATAATACCGTCAATTATAGTCAAATTAGGCGCGATCGCTTTAGCAGTTGCAACAATCATTTCCCCAAAGCGATCGGCATCTTTACCTGCCTCCATGTGCCACCAAGCCTTCATCTTGCCAGGGACACAGCCAAAGAGATTTTTCACTCCTAGTGTCATCGTTAACTGCATATGGGATTTTACCTTGGGTAAATTAATTACCACGTCTGCATTCATCGCTTCTTTAGATAGGCGGAGATGCTGAAAGTTTTCGTTTTCGGTGGCGTAACGCTGTCCTTTAAATTCCACAATAGGTAAATCTAATTCTGCACACAAAGGTAAATAACCATTAGCTTTTGCTACTCCCCTAGCACTTCCAAAGGCTGGACTATCCCCCAGAAAAGGTTTTCCCCCTGCTTCTTTTACCAGTTGAGCGACACAGTAGACAATTTCAGGGCGAGTGATACATTCTTTGGTAGGACGACTACCCGTAAGTAGATTAGGCTTTAATAAAACGCGATCGCCTGACTTAACGATGGCTTTCATTCCCCCCAGGGGTTTAAGTAAATATTCGAGGCGCGATCGCAATTCTTGTAGCTCGTAAGACTCAGCGCGAATTAGACTAACTGTATACATTTTTTAGTTTATTTTTAAGAAAGTTATGCAAGTTCTATCTCTTCTGCTTGAAATTTAAACCGTAAGTTAATTTATTTCAACAATTATAAAACTCAGTATAATTGTTGAAATAACTTTGAAGCGATCGCTCGATCCCTTTCTTTTTATACTTATATGCCTTTATCTTTTTCGTGGTTTAAATCGGAAAGCGTTTCATCATCGCGCTAGCATCTCTAGCATTGTTGGATAAAGTAGAAGAAATATTAGGAATTTGGGGGATTTGAGACAAAACATCGACGGTGCGACGTAGCATTCTGACAATATCTCCCTCTGCCAAACTAACGCTTTCACAAAGATTATTCCAGTCCATACCCAACGTCCACTGTTCGCATAGCCCAACTAACTCGTACTCTCGCCATACTGGTAAACTAACTTCGTGACGACGTTGAGCCTGAAATAAACGGGTACGTATCTTCTGTAGACTAGAGGAGGCTGTTTCGTCCTCTGAAGTGGAAGACACGGGTGGCTCCGTCCAGGAGCCACCGTGAGCTGTCCGTGTAGAACCTCTTTTTTTTACTCCTAATGCTTCTAGTACTTCTTTGGGCGGAGGAAAGTCACACCAAACATCGGCACGAGGAGTTTCGGTAATTAAGGCACAGACGGTAGCTGCTAGGTGATGGGGTTCTAAATATTCTAGTTCTCCAGAAACGAAAACTAAAGCCAGCCAAAGTTCGTTGTCTCCGCGAATGGTGGCAGCAGCTTGTCCTAAAAAGGTAGGACTATATTCATCTAAAGCTTCAAAGTCTTGTAAAACCTTGATTAAATTGAGAAATTCTGACCAATAGTAAGACTGATTAGACTTTTGCTTTTGATATTTGATTTGAGTCTTATGAAGTTTCTCTCTTAGCTCTATCCGCTTATTATGTTTTTTTAATAGGCGATGAGGATTATTTACCTGCTGTACAGGATGATTATCTATTTCTTGGTGAACGCTATCTAATCTTTGCTGTTGCTCAACTACTTCGGGGGCGGGAGTTGAAGGAATTAAATAGTTGACGATCTGTTTGACGGCGATCGCTGTAGCCTCGTCACCATTGCGCCATTTACCAAGTTTGAGGTTATCTAGAGGCGGTAAAGATATTTCGCCGATCTCTTCGGTGGGTAAAGCTCCTTGGTTAATTTCGGTAACGTCGGCGTTGGCTGCAATATACCAGCAGTTATCTACTCCCAAGCAGAGTAAATTGAGGGCTTTACCTGAACCAGGAATTTTATCTAACAATACCGCTGCTAAAGGTGAATTGACCCGAATATGTCTGCCCTTAAGACCAACAATTCTACCAGGTTCGATTTGAGAAACCAAAGGCTTGATTTTACTTTTTTGCTCTGCCTCCGCTTGCTGTTGCAGGATTTCTAGGAGTCGTTGTTCTTCTTTGGCTCGCTCCTGTAGTTTTTGATAGCTGGCTAACTGCCCAGGAGAAGTTGCTGCTAATGCCACGTCTAACTTGGCTAATTCGGTGGTAATTTCGGCGATCGCACTTTGTTCGGGGGCAAGTCTTTTTTGGGATAAATACTCGGCAAAACTTCTTTCTAGTAGCTCTTTAACTTCAGCTAAACTATATTTTTGGAGCAGATTTAATACCATGCCATAGGAAGGAGTAAACCAGCTTCTCAGGGGTTCAGCGGTGGAAGTTGCCAAGAATGCTGCTTCTTTTGCTCCCTCAAAGGGAGTTTGCATGGTCACTACATGACCTACATCATCTTTACCTCTTCTGCCCGCTCTACCTGCAATCTGCAAAAACTCCGAGGGACTGAGCATACTGTGTCCTCCATCGGTACGTTTTGACAAAGCAGACATTACCGTGGTGCGGGCGGGCATATTTATCCCTGCTGCTAAGGTAGCCGTTGCAAAGACAATCTTAACTAGTCCCTGTTCAAATAATCTTTCGACTAATTCTTTCCAGGCTGGTAATAAGCCTGCGTGGTGAGAGGCAATACCTCGCATCAAGGGTTCAATCTGTTCGATTCTGGCAATTTGGGAGCTTTCACACAAAAACAGCCAAAGCAAATATTTCTGGTTAGGATCGCCGTTGAGATACTGCGCCAATTTGGCTTCTGCCTGCTCGTTATTGGCTAAATAATCGCGCAACAGTTCTGCTAACTCTAGATTAGAATCGGCAAAGTGTTTTAACAATGCCGTCTGTAACTTAGTGTTTTGTGCCAGAAAAAAATAGAGCAAAATACTTTCAATTTGCTGCCCTTCTTCAAAAGTAACCAAATCTAATCCATCAAGGGTATCTACAGACTTGTCACAACCCCGACGACTAAAGATGATATAGATCGCAGGCAGCATATCTTTCTTCTGTAGCTGCTGCACCACCTGATAAATTTTCGG